>CAYJNU010000001.1:0-27093 GCA_964371005.1 uncultured Verrucomicrobiota bacterium
GTCTACGGCTCGGAAGTCCAACCGTTGGATCGCGGGAGCGGCGGTGGCTCTGGCGGCAGCGGCGCGTCTCTGGGTTCGGAGGGCGGCGGGGCGATTCGACTTAGTGTGGGTGGCACGTTGTCGCTCGACGGAAGACTAAGCGCCAATGGCAACGCTGGCTCCGAGGATGATTCCGGCGGCGGCTCCGGCGGCAGCGTCTGGGTGCGAGCCAATGAGATGACCGGGGGCGGCATGATTTCAGCCAATGGCGGGGATGGCGAGTGGTTCAGTGGCGGTGGTGGTGGCGGCGGACGCATCGCGGTGTATTCGCCGGCGAACACGTTCACTGGGCTCGTGAGCGTGGTGGGCGGGCTCGGCGCCAATGCGGGCCAGAGCGGGACGGTGTTCCAGTCCACGAACGTGCCCGGCTTCGATATCGTCACACATTCGCCGGCCGGAGTGGTTAGCAACGTGGTCTTCTCCGCGGACTTCACTTTCAGCGACATGGTGAACCCGAGTTCGATCTCGGCGGAAGACATCTTCGTCATCACGCCGAGCGGAATCCTGGCGCAAACAAACTTGAGCGTGTCCACGGTGGGATTGTTCACGATGCACGTGACATTCCCGATTCAGAATCAGGCTGGAGACTACGCGGTGCTGGCCGGACCGGAGATTGAAGGTCTGTTTGCCCAGCCGATGTCGCAGGTCTATACGGGGGCGTTCACGGTGGTGCTGCCGACCCTCTCGGGCGTGGTCACCAATCTCGCGGGGGAAGCTGTCACCGATGCGGTTGTGCAACCGGATGGCGGATTGCCCGCCGCACTGACGGATGCCGCTGGGCGTTATTCGTTCGGCGTGCCGCCGGGTTGGGTGGGTACCGTGACACCAACGCTGGCGACCAACATGTTCGTGCCCGGGGTACGCATCTACACCAACGTCGCTGAGTCGGTCACGAACGAGAACTACCTGATGGTCGAAACGATCGCGCCCGAGCTGACCTCGGTCGCCGCGGGAACGAACCTGTGGCTGAACTGGAGCGGAATCCCCGGCGTCTCGTATCAAGTTTGGTCTTCGACGAACCTGGCGGACTGGTATCCGTGGGGCGATGCGATCCTCGGCACGAACGGCCCGATGGACATGCCGTTGCCCTCACCGGACCAGCCGATGCAGTTCTTCCGTCTTCAGGCGGACAACTGAATCAGCGCCGCACCACTGGGTGACTGGGGGCCGAGGTGCAACGAGACGATCAGGAACAGTTGGTGCTTGGGCTTGGGCAATCGGTGTGCATGTGTATCACCACCAGAGCTGCAAGCTGAGTGGGTGCGTGGTGACACGAAGGTGTCTTCATGAATGCTTTCCAGTTTGTAGCGATCCGGTCAGACAGAATGTCAGCCTCAGAATCCGATTGGCAGCTTACAATTTCCAGCCCTTGCGATAGGCCGGATTGAGGTAAGCGTTGGCCGCGTCGTTGTTCGTGAATCGCGCCCGCTTGTCATTCCACTTGAGGGTCTGGCCCGGGAATCGAATGGCAATCAAACCCAGCAAGGCCACTTGCGTAAGCGGCCCGCCGTAATCGAAATTCGATCCGGCTTTGCGGCCCGTGCGGATCGCTTCCGCCCAATCCCAGGCGTGGCCTTTGACGCGCGGAATCTTCTGCGCCGGCGCATTCTTCCCGGAGTATTGCTCCATCAGGGCGTCCGGAACGAGATGGCAGCCCCCGCCGCCGTGCGAGCCGTGAACGATCATTCCCTTGTCACCCAGAATAATCGCCCCGGTCCCAGGGACTTTTTCATCCGTCGGGAAGTCCTGGGGTTTGGGAATGGTGTTGTTGCCATCGAACCAGACCAATTTGACCGGGCCGCGTGCCTGCCTGGCCGGAAACTCGAAGGTGATCTTGGTCGCGGAGGGATAGCACAGCCCCTGCTTTTCGGGGTCGTAGTCGGTTACCTCCGCCTGAACGGTTGTAGGTGCGTCAAGGTCCAGCGCCCAGAAGGCGGGATCTACGACATGACAAATCCAGTCACCGATTGCCCCGCCCCCGAATGGCAGCCAGCCACGCCAATTCCACGGCACCCAGAGTGGCGAATAGGGACGGAAAGGTGCCGGACCGATCCAGAGATCGTAATCCAGTCCCTTGGGCACCTCATGCGGCTCGTTCAACTTGGCGAGGTTGGGAATCTGACAATACACATTCTTGAAGGCATCGCAGCCTGCGTGAATGGTGTGAACCTGCCCGATGGCGCCCGCCCAGACCCACTCGCACAGGCGGCGGATCGTATCACTGGAGTGTCCCTGGTTGCCGAGCTGGGTGACCACTTTGTGGCGACGGGCCGCCAGCATGAGCGCGCGGACTTCATGGACCGAGTGCGCCAGCGGCTTCTCACAATAGACGTGCTTGCCGCGCCGCATGGCCTCCATAGCGATGATGGCATGTGTATGATCCGGGGTGCCGATGACCACTCCATCGATCTCCTTGCCCAGCTTGTCGAGCATCACCCGGTAATCCGTGAAGCGTTTGGCGTTCGGATACTTGGCAAATGCCTTGGCGGCGTAGTTTTCATCCACATCGCACAAGGCAACGATGTTATGTCCCAGTCCCGCCACCTCATTGACGTCGGCCCCGCCCTGGCTGCCGATGCCGATGCCGGCCACGTTGAGTTTCGCGTTGGGGGAACCACTTTCCGCTCCGCGCAGCGAACGGCCGGGAAGAAGGTTGAACAGGGCCACGCCAGCGCCGGTGACACCGAGAAATTGCCTGCGATTCATCGGTTTGGGTTGTTGTGTGTTCATAGTATAAAACCAATCTTCTCCTTCACCGCGCCCCCCCACGCCAGACGACGCGGCCTGTGCGCCTCCACCAACATCAGGAAGGTGGCGGTTTCAACGAAGCCCTCGTCCACGGGGCATTTGGTTGCGCCCCCGCTACGGACACAATCGAAGAAGCCCACAAAATGTCCTGGCTCGCCGGGCGACTTACTGCGTTCGTGACCCTCGGGCAGATCGGTGCGCTTGTTAAGCCTTCCGGCTTGATGCTGAAGCTGTCCACGTCGTGCGCGATGCCGTCGAGTCAGGTTCAAGGAGTCGTTCATATCACTCAGCGCATGCGGTTCTAAGCTTGCGTCAAAGTGCAAACCGGCAAACCGCAGTGCCTCTGGCTTTCACCTGCGGAGTTTGAGCCTTCCTCACGGGGAAGGCAAGCGCATGAAGGTTCCAGTTGAAGCAGCACGTTGCCTCGAATCAGATGACACCAAAGGCAGGCATGAAGCCGGGGGAAAACCAAGCTTTGTCGCACCGGGGAAGGCCGCCAGGCAGCGGCGATCCCCGGGGAAGAAGGATCAGAAAACCACGCGAAGTTCTCTCGGTGTTGATTCGTTCGTGAAACGAATCCACAGGAGCTTTTCAGACGCGGAATACTCGAAGTCCTTCAGCGGTTGGCCAGCCAGAGTGATCTCGTTCGGCGTCTTGGGCGAGTGCAACAACACTATTGCTGGCGTACCGCCCACGCCTTCCACGGTCAGGGCGAGTTGTTCAGCGCTGCTCTTTCCGGGGAGGGCTTTGCAGGCAGAGGCCAAGACGCGCGCTTTGCGTTCCCGCACGGACTTGAGGTCGAGCAGGAACTGGCGGGTACCCGGCGTCAGTCTGGCAGACTCGCGGACCCGTAACTCTGGATCAAACAAGTTCACGAGCCGTCCCTTGATCTCCTTTGGCTCGCCCGGCACGGACTCATCCAGTCCGGCGGCGACGACGTAGGGACCGCGGCGGAGCAGGAGATAATTGGTCTCCTTCCATTTCAGGCCTGCGGCAGATGTGGCTTGCTTCACGTTCGCGATCAGGCGCGCATCGCCTTCTGTGCTCGCCGCCAGCTTCGCCGGGCTCTCGCGCAGCCAAAGCACGCTGCCCTTGCCGACTTTCATCAGATTACCCTCAGCCAAGTCACCTTTACCTATCACGCCAAGTTGCTCGAAGAGATGCTCGCGTGGAGTGGCGTAGGTGAGCCCGTCGCTGTTCCACCATTCGCGGACGCGAAGGTAGGGATCACTGTCGTCGTCCACTACGACGAGTGCGCCACCGTCTTTGACCCAGTCAGCCAGCGGAGCATGAACGTCAGGACTGAGTGGTTTCTGGCCGTGGTAGCTGAGCAGCAAGACGCGGAAGTCGTCGAAGCAATGCGGCACGGTCGCGTTCTCCAGTTGGACGGGCGTCACAGGCATACCGCGTTTGAGAAGGGGCATCGCGAGGCCATAAACATTGCCGAGGTGCGGATCGCTGGGCGTGGGTTCGGTGCGCTGGAACATGAGCGAGTCGCTCACCAGCACGCCGAGTCCGCGCGTGCCACAATCCCACTCGACGCGCGATTGCTTCAGGTCGTTGAGCGTGTTCATCACGGTCTGGAGCTCGGTGGCGTAGGCGGGCGGGATGGATTTGCCCTCTTCGCGTGGGGCGGTTCTCGGATAGCGCCCCTTGAAGACGCGCTCCGGCCAGGGCGACACCTCGAACTGCCAGACTTCCGGCTGGAGCAGCGAGGCGGTGAGCGTGGACTCCCAGTTGGAACGGTAGTCGTTCCAATCGTGGTCGGGGTTGTCTTCGATCGGATCATTGAGATACCAAACCGTGCGACCGGTGGCGCGAACGAGGTTTTGCATGACGCCATATTCGAGGAACGCCGTCTCGAACGTGCGCTCGCGAACCACGCCACGGTAGCGGTTCGGCGTGCGGGACGTACCGGTCCACACTTGCGCGATGTAGCCGTCGCAGCCCTTCAACCGCGCGAGGCTAGACTCCGGACTGACGATGCACCACTGGGCGTAGTTCAACAGGCTGTGCGTCGGGACGTAGCAGCGGACCTTGCGCCCCGTGCGCTGGTTGAAGGCCTGCACGTGATCGAAGACCTGCTGCAGAGCGCGGCGGTAGAGGAAGTATTTCAGCTTTGACGTGCGCCATTGGGCATCCACGGAACTGTGAGGCGGCTGCCAGTCTTCGCCGTAATACGCGCGCCATTCGCGCTTGAATCCCTCCGAGTAGCCGGCACGCACCCAGAACTCCGGCTCTTCGAGATGAATCGCCTCGGCTCCGGCATCAAGTGCGCGTTGTACGCCGACGCTCAGGAACTTCCCGAAATTCGTGCCGGGGCACATGTAATAAACATCGCCGCCGTGGCTGATCTTCTTTCCGTTACGCTCGGTCTGCGCCTCGTCCTCGTGATTCACGCCGTCGAAACGACCGTAGAGATAATCCTGGTAGCTACCCCACGAAACGCCGGTCATCACGTGAATGCGATATCCGCGATCACGCCAGGTTTGGATTCGATCCGGCAGCCCGGGGTCCACGCCATAGACGATCGCGACATCGGAGCGGAGGTTGCCGAAGTTGCTCCAGGGTTCGGCGGTTTGGAAGCAGGTCCGTTCGAGGGCTTGATCCGGATCGGGCGGAAAGGGCGGCGGGAGTTCGGCGGCCACGGAAGGCACGGCGATGGCGGCCAACAGAATTGGCCAAAGGCATTTCAGTTTCAGCATGGGAGTTGGATGCGGCAAAACGCTGGTGCATTCAAGTTCATGTGTCTGGCACAGCGGTTATACACCCATCGCCAATCGTTGGTCCACGACACCCTGAAAATCCGGTTCACGCCGGCGCGGCAACGCGGCGCCGCCAAAGTCGCCACGCAGTTTCGTTCTGAAAGGCAGCCCGATTATCGTAGTAGGCCAGTTCCCACGGGTCGCCCAGGATCAGGGATGCACCGCGGTTCAGCGCGGCCTGCGGAGCGTTCCGGACCAGTTCACGCACGAGCAGACAGAAGTCCGTGGCCAAATTCTGAGTCAGCAGCTCCCTGAGGCCGGCATAACTGAATTGCTCGGCCTCGATGCTCAGCCGCGTCGTGCCATTGGCGAGCAGGAGTTCCGCGCGCAACGCCCATTCACCGGATTCGCGCGAATCGTATCCCACTTTTGTTTCCTTGACCGGGATGGGAATCACCGCGAGATGGGCCAGGTGGAGCAGGTCTGTCCGCGTCTCTTCCCATTCGTAACGCGCACGGGAGAACACCGCCTCGCACACGCTGCCCGCTGCGATCAGCACCAAGTCTGACCAGGCGAGCGGCGTCAGTCGCCCCAAAGCGTCGTCCACCAGCAGCGCGCCTGGGGTGAGTTCGGCTTTGCGAATCATCCGGCGCGTCGGGAGCACGGGCAGGCTGGCTTCGGCAACCAGTTCCGTTACAACCCCAGCCCGTTGGAGATTCGCATGGAACTTTGCTGCCTGTTCTGCCGAGAGCTGGCGGGCCAGAAAGCCGCAACCGTCGCCGCAGACGTTGGGCGCGTCCGCCAGCGTTAATCCGGGAACGCTCCGAAGGGCCGACGCGAGCACCTCGCGGGGCACGGGATCAAAGGTCCGGCTGGCGATGGCGTAGGTCGGCTTCACGCAGCGAGAACTCCCGGCGCAGGCGGTGCCGGGCCGCTACTTCCCTGTCACATCAAGGCAGACCACGTCGCCTGCGGCATTGCGGCAATAGATTCGGCTGTTGGCCAGCACGGGCGCGGTCCAGCATTTGCCGCCGAGCACCTGCGCGCGGGAGATGGCCTTGAATTCCTTGGGCGTGGCCTCAACGATGAGCAACTCGCCTTTCTCGCCCAGTCCGATCAACTTCCCATCTGCCATCATAAGCGAGCCCTTGCCAAACCTCGGGTCGCCCCACGTTACCTCGCCGTCTTTCCAGGAAACGCAGCGCAGCTCCTTCTCGTCCACGCCGTAGAGATATCCCTGCCACAGCACGCAACTGTTGAAGTGATTGCGCATGTTTTTGTTTTGCCAAATCTGCTCGGGCTTGCCATCGGTGATCCGGAGTAACGCGGCGCCGTGATTGTAACCGGAGGAAATGAACACCTCGTTGCCGGATACGATCGGGTCGGCGGCATTGATGTCGTAGCTGGTCTTCCACGGGTAGCGCCAGAGTTCTTTGCCATCGGCGACGAGCAGGGCGGCGATATGGTCCTTGGTGAAGAGCGCCACCGCGCGCTTCCCGTCGGCGATGAACGGTACCGGGGTGGAGTAATTCGCCACGTCATTGCCATTGCTCCAAACCACCTTGCCATCTTTCTTGCTCAACGCCGTGCCCGCGCTGCCCACATTCACAAGCAACAAATCGCCTTCGACCAGCACCGAACTGGCGTACGCCCAAGTGGGCTTCTTCGCACCAAGTTCCTCGGCGAGCTTCTTGGACCACACAACGGTGCCCTTGGCGGCGTCGAGGCAGAAGATCTCCGCGTCCTTGCTGCACGTGTAAACGCGGTCGCCGTCCACCGTCGGCGTCGCATTCGGCCCCCCCTCGTAATTCTTCGCCTCCAGTTTCTGCGGATAGGAATGTTTCCACACCACCTCGCCGGTATCGGCTTTGAAGCAAAAGACCGTATCCGTGTCGGCGGTGTTTCCCATGGTGAAAACGCGGCCGTTGGCGACGGCAAACGAAGAGAAACCCGTCCCAACCTGCGCCTTCCAGAGGACCTTCGGCCCGCTGGCCGGCCATTGCGCGTTCCAGCCGGTTTCCTTGGAGATGCCGTTGGCGTCCGGTCCGCGCCACTGGGGCCAGTCGGCGGCGCGGATTTGGAAACAGAACAGCGCGAGCGCGCCAGGGAGCACCATCAAGCGGGTGAGCTTCGTCTTCATCATGGCGGAAAGGTAATCGGCGCAACCGTCCTGTCAATTGCCACTGCACCCCCGCCAGCGCTGCCTGCTGGACAAATCTCCCCCACCTGTCCAAGCTGAGCACGATGGCAACCGAAGATTCCGAAGGCTCAGCGCTCGACACTCTCTGGCAGGAGTACGCGCTGGCGTTCCGCGAGTTTGACGATCTCACACTCGCCCGCTGGCTGTCGCAAACGCTCGGCCAACTGCAGGGGTCTGCGTGGCGGCTCTCGCACCCGCTGCTGGGCGCGTATCGCCTCGGGGCGCAAGCCGCCCACGATCGCCAGGTCTGGCTCAAACGCCTCGCCACACCGCCTGCCGCCTATCCGGACTCGCCTTGCTGCCGCGCCCCATTCCTGCCGCTGCTCACCCGCGATGTCCGCGACTCGGGTCTGATCTGTCAGCACTGCAACGAAGTGCTCGTTCCGTTTGACGAACTCCCCGAGGAACTGAAGCCCGACCTCGAGGCGTGGGGGGCGAAATATGCTCCGGTCCACGCCGTCGCGCATTGGGACGATCGCCAGCGCAAGGGCTCCGGCAATTACGATCGTGCCTACGACAATGCCGCCAAGGAAGCGGAGCGCCTGCTCGCACAGGCGGGCAGCCAACTTGCCCCGCGGCTGCTCGATTTCTACCCCGCCGCCGTCTGGGAAGACCAGGATGAGTGTCTCGATGTTCGGCCCGAGGACGTGGCGTTGTGAGGGAGTGCGTTCCTGCATCGTGAATCCTCGCCTTTGGGCCTGGCTTTGAACCAGCTTTCGCCCCAATCCGGTCAGCGGTTTGGAATTGGAAACCGGAACTTCCCAGCCGCATTGCTGGCTCGCCTGCGTCGAGGGATGGCATCCTGCCGGCGGACGGCGGGCAGCCAGACAAACGCATCCCTGTCACATGGACGAGTACCAGTACCGGGGCATGTGCTACCAAGCTCGCGGGTTTGAAGCGGTCAGGGCGACTGTGGACTTTGGCCGGGCGAACCGGGAGTTTTATCAACGGCACGACGAACCGAGACAACTCTATCTGCGCGAACTGCGGCCCCGGGCGCGCCGCCGGCTGCGTCAGGCCCGGCTGCCGGAGGAAATCGCGGTTCATGAAGCCGAAGCGACGGGCCCGGGTCCGTTCTGCGCCCCGGACTTGGAGAGCTTGCTGGAGCGGTTCGGCGCGTTGCCCGATGCGCGGCGCGGGCACGGGTTGCGTCACCGCCAGCAGGAGATCGGCGCGCTGGCCCAACTGGCCGTGGACGGCAAGGTCCTGCGCGGGAGCGGCCGGCATGATGGCAAGCCGTTCCAGTTGCTCTCCGCCGCCACGCACCACTGGCGCCTGACGCTCGATCAAATCCCCATCGAAGAAGAGAGTAACGAAATCCCCGCGACACGAAATCTCCGCGCTTCAAACCGCGGACCCGCTATCCTGAGGCTCCACCGTCCGCCTCCGGTCAGACGATGCGCCCTGGTGATTCTCCGGCCAGTTCCTTGATTTCCTCTGCCAGCCGGTTCGCTTGCTTCTCCAGTTCGGCGCTTTCCTTCTCAAGCAGTCTCGCCCGCTCCGCCGCCAACTCATCCAGCACGCCGGGTTTCCGCTCGCTCAACTGGCAAAGCTCGTAATCGGAACTTTCCCGCAGCCTTGGCGCAGGATGAAGCCGTGCGGGTCGTCCGTGAGTTCCCGCCTGGTCGCCGTAGTTTACAGGCCTGGGCATTTGTGCCATGATGAAACCATGAAGATGGCAAGACAGCCGGCCAGTTTGGACCTTCAGCCGCTTCCGTCGGCGCCCGGCGGACCGTTGCCCTACACACCCGCTCCCGATGAAGTGCCGGGAGTCCACGCCGACTCGCCGATCGATCCTCCGCCTCCCGCCATCCGGCGCGCGCTCAAAGTCAGACTGCACCACCGCGGATTCAGCCAACCCCTTCCCGTCGCCGATCCGTGGGAATGAGGGCGCGATGAATTATCCGTGGTATCAAATGGTCCGCGGCACGAACCTCGAACAAGGTGACATCCTTGAGTCGTGCCCGGTTTTTCTCCCGCGAGCTGAACGGCAACCCGTGGAAGACGACACCCTGATCTTCGACGAAGAACTGCGCGATGTCATCGTCGTTTCCCAAACCTGTGACCTGATCTCCGGGCGCGAGAAGGTCACGGAAGCCCTGCTCTGCCCGCTCTGGCAGCGCGCGCAATTGATGCCACCCCATTATCTCGCCTCGGCCAGGGGTTTGGAGGATGCGCGGCGCGGCGTCCTGCCCGGATTCCATGTGCTCGCCGCTTGCGAAGTGCCGGGATTCGAACGTGAGGCGCGCGTCGTGGATTTCCGGCGGGTTTACTCGCTGCCCGTCGCGTTCGTGCGGCGGCAAGCGGCGGACGCGGGTGAACGCCTGCGCCTCCTCCCGCCCTATCGCGAACATCTTTCCCAAGCCTTCGCCCGTTTCTTCATGCGCGTCGGTCTGCCGGTGGACATTCCACCGTTCCGCTGACCGGACCGTCCCCGGTTCGCAGTCACGCAAAGCAGTCCCCTCACGGCTACGCGATTCGCGTCGGCGTTTCCCCGGCCAACTCCTTGATTTCCTCGGCGAGCCGGTCCGCTTGCTTCTCCAGTTCGGCGCTTTCCTTCTCGAGCAACTTCGCCCGCTCCGCCGCCAACTCATCCAGCAAGCCGGGCTTCTTCTCGCTCAGTTGGCAAAGCTCGTAGTCGGGACTTTCCCGCAAACGATTCAGTGATTCGAGCACGGTGATGATTTCCAGTTGCAACGTCTCATGCAGCCGCCGCAACTGCGCCAGTTCCGCGTCGTCGCTGAAATCCAGGGTCGCCCAGCCCTGGCGCAGGATGAAGCCGTGCGGGTCTTCCGCGATCTCCCGCAACGTCTGGATGTCGCCCGCGTCCTTCGCCCGATTGATGGCGGCGGTCAGCTTGTGATACGTCTCCAGCTTGTCCGGCTCGTGCGCGAAACGGTCGGGGTGATACAACTTCACCAGCTTCTTCCACAGCCGCGACAGTTCCGCCTTTTCCTAGCGGTCAGCCCGATGACATCGGGCAAGTCCTCGGCTCAACTCCTTTTGTCTTTTCTCGGGCGAAGTCAATCGCCCTGTTTGAATCCGCGAATGTTTCCAACCTCAATGTCGATGGCAGTTTTGTAAGTTCTGAGCGAAATACCGCGAATCGTGTCGTCGCTTATCGTGCGGCCCGTAACTAAAGCAACCACCTCCCCATGTTCGTTAAGAATCGGCGCGCCAGAGCACCCATGAAAATGAACGTCGCCTGGGTGTTCTCCCGGCAACTGAAAGCAATGCTCGTCACCTTCAGTTCGGACGTACGAAAGGTCATCACAGAGAGTCTGCGTGGAGCATAAGACCGACATATGGGGCGAGGTTGGGTGAGGCAATTTTTCAATCCGGGTATGCCCGGAAAATCCATATTTCATTCCGTGAACTGGTGCTTCCTGAAAAGTCGGCTTGAAAACGGTCCGAGCCGCTCGCCAATGCCGTCGACCATCTTGGCCGAACTGCTCATGAATCGATTCTAAGTCGCCGGGCAATACTCCATAGCTAAAATCCACCATTTCTTTGCTCAATTCGTCGAAAGACCCTCGCTCGAGGAATCCCGTCAAATCCGCCGTTGACATGCGCCCGAGGAAATTCAGCGAAGGAATGCGGAACAATTCCATTCCCGTTTCATCGTCGTATTTCAAATCCAACGCCCACGATCCGGCTTTGAGAGTCGCGTGCGAAACAGAAAGGATGAGCCGGAAGCCGCAATAGTCGATCATGCAGCCCGAAGCGTATCCGACAACGCTCGTTTCCACGGACAGGCGCTTGAGCGGAATGCAAGACAACAGGAGCTGCCGCTCGCGGGAGTTGCCTTTCTCAATTGACACGAATTCGGGTTTTGCGCGGCTCATTTCAGTTGGTTATCAAGCACCGCCAAACTGACGCATTACCTTGAAAGCTTTTCATTCACTCAACAGTAAAACGCTCGGGGTTGAAGTCATACATAGAACATTCCCAAACCCACTGGCGGCACTGGCGCGTTAGCTTGAGTTGGTTAGCTGGATCGGAAATGAACGTAATCTCCACTTGAGAGTTCGTCTGCCGAACGAGCGCCAGACGATATGCAGCCCCCTTTTGCCGAGCGACCACTTCCTCGTTGCTGGTCAGCGTAAAAGCCTGTCCAGCGTAGTCGAGGGACTTCACTTCGACAAACACGTCTTCGTTCTCCGGCGTGTGGCCTTCAATGTCGTAGCCAACGTTCTGCCGGCTAACGTCCTCAACTTTCCAGTTCCACGCTTGCAGCACTGCGAGAACTTGCTGCTCGGCGCTCCGCCACTTTTTCAAGGTGACTTGTGCTCCTGTGTGCTTGCGGGACCCTCTCGCTTGCGACGACTGCGATGGTATCAGTGAGTTGTTTGGAAACAGCTTGGCCGCTGTGGTGGGGTTGGTGAGAGCGGCGAGCATTCGCGGCAACTCACTTGCGCTTCCCGTCTTCTCCGCGAACAAATCCCGGAAATCACCCGAGAGCGGCTTGCCAGTCGTGCTGGCCTCGCTCAGTGCAAGCGGCACGTCAGCCACTGGCCAGAGCTTCCACGCAACGTTGATGTCCTTGCTCTGAATCTGCTTCGTGGCGTGAAGGTTCGTCAGATGAGCCGCAACCTCCGCTGCCCCACCGAGGGACGGCGCTACGGCGGTCAGGCCAGGCGACAGGTCGTTGAGACTCGCCTCTCGGGCGCCAAGATACTTGAGAAAGCCGGGCAACCCCTCAACGCCCTCGAACTCACGCAACACAGCGTTGACACGCGACGCCGCTGCGAGCTTTGAAAAATCCGACGCGTTCAACCACGGAGGCCGACACAGCAGGCCGGCGAAGCGCCCGTTGGCGGCACGCTTGGTTGCGGCGTAAAGCTCCGTCTTGAAACCCCGCCGCTGAAAGCCCGCCATCCGGGGATCAGAAACTGGAACCAGTGCCGCCAGGAGTTTTGCGCTTGCTGGCGACGAAAAATTAGCAAGGCATTCGCCAATGAGATCAATGATCAGCTTCGCGACCGCTCCAACTCCTGCCGCGGTGCGGTCGTCCAGAATAACGCGGGTTCGGGACGGGTCGGTCGAAATGTCACCGTTGATCTTGAACGGGAAACCCGTCGTGTCGCGTGTTGGCAGGAACGCATGAACAACTGCCTGCTGTTCCTCAAGGCGCGCCACGCCTGTTTCATCATGCACAAACGCCAAGGCGATGCCGTCTCGTTCGATCACGGTCCAGTTTGCCGCGCCTTCAAAAGTGGTTAACCAAATTGACCGCGCTCGCGAATCCACCGTTTCACGCCGTACAGTGACAAGGGCTTCCACGCCAGATTCCAATTCAACCTGTCGAACATTTCGCAGGAAAAGCAGCGATGTGGCATCAAACGCGGTGAATTCCACCTCAATGCTGCTGGCGGTCAGATCAGCGAAAACAAAGATGGTCTTGAATCCGTTACGGCGCAGGTTCTCCAATGGGCCGGAAAGCTGCGCCCGCAATTCAGGCTCGACCAAGTGGGGAATCCTGATCAGCGGAACGCGTGTGGCCTGGGGAATTTCCCGTGCTGTCCGCTCTCGGGAATACGTTGCTTCAAGACTGCCGCTGAACAGGTGGACTGCTTTGGCGAATCCGACGACTGATTTGAACCCGATGCCGCGAAAGCCGATACTCATTCCCCTTTGCTTGGAGGAAGCTGCACTGCGACACAGGCTCTCGAAATCGGCCTGTGTGAACTCCCGACCGTCATTGGCCACGAGGAGGAATTCGCCTGCCTTTTGGATGGTGAAACGGCACGCGCTGGCATCGTCGGCATTTTGCAGCAGTTCGACGAATGATCGGGCGTCGTAGCTCTCAGCGATGTATTGCTCCAACCCGGCCAAATCGGACAGCAGTCCGGGCGACCTCCGGGCCTCCTCGACGAGCAGACCTCTGACCGCTTTGAGCATTTTCACCGGACCTAATTGGTTAACTGTCAATGAGACCATTTCAGTAGCGTAACTCTTTTGGATAAAGACGGATTTTATGAATCTGCACCAAAGGTACGTGAATCGGGATGTACAGACTGAAAGTCTCGAATCCAAAAAAATCGTCGCGTGAGAAGGGCTGAGCTTGTGTTCCGACCATACGGCCATGGCCATCGACGATGTCCGCAACAATCTCCAGATTCTTCTCGAGGCCAGTGCCATTAGCAGGGTGCAGTTCCCCGTTTACGGAGACCATGTTTGCCCAGTCGTCTTCTGCGGCCGTTGCGTATAAACCGGCGAGGCTGACTCCCAGGCGCTCCTCAAAAGCATCAAGACGTTCAATTAAATGTGTGAAATCTGTGTTCATAACCTGTGTAGCTTGTGCATTGGTCGTTGGATCTGAATCCTCGTCGGCTGGGTCTGTCACCGCCTCGGTTTCACAGAGGGTTTCAGTCTCTGCGACAAATTCGGCTGCCCGCCGTTGGCCCTCAGCGATCTGCTCGGGAGTCATGCGCGAGACGATTCGATCCCGCTCCGTAATCGCATCTTTGTCTCCTTGTGCCGCTCCTAGGTTGAACCACTTGTACGCCTCAACGAAATCTTGAACGAGTCCCAGGCCCTCCGCGTACAGTCGCCCAAGCCCGGCGGAGGCAAGACCGTAGCCTTGCTTCGCAGCTATATGGTACCAGTAGGCGCCCCTTCGCGGATCCCGGCTATGACCGCTGCCCCTGCAGTACAACTCGCCAAGTTTGTATTGCGCGTGAGTCCGTCCTTGTCGAGCAGCCTTCTCGTACCACTTTGCGGCTTCAGTCAGATTGCGGTTCATGCCGTGACCCGAATTGCACATCACCGCGATTATGTATTGTGCCTCGGCGTCACCCTGCTCGGCAGCCGCAAGGAAGTGTGGGGAAGCCCTGCGATACCATTTTACCGCTTCGGCAGTGTTGCGAGGCAACCCTTTGCCATACTGGCAGCAGTGCCCGAGTTCATATTGCGCTTTCGCGTGTCCCTGCTCTGCAGCTCTTTGGAACCATTGGACGGCTTGCGGCTCGCTCGCCGGGACACGGCTACCTGACAAAAACGATATGCCCAACTGATACTGAGCTTCTGCATCACCAGCTTTCGCGGTGGATTCAAGGCATCGTAAATCACTCTCCAACACCGCCTCCTTTTCGCTAGGAACCGTGATGCGTGCATCACACGCCGGACACTGGACCTGGCAGCCAGCGCCCACACCGTCTGCTTCGAGCTGTTGGCCACAGTTCGCGCAACTGAATGTGATGCTCATGCGTTACTCCGTGTCCCCATTGGTCAATACGGTCGTTCAAACCAATACCGGTCGGGGAACAGCCGTGAGAATGGTTCTAGACCCTTCTCCGAGCAGTAGTTTTGCAGGCCCCTCAGAATGTCCTCAGCCATTCTGGCGAGGAACCCCGGTGGTTGGTAAAGTTGCCAGTACGTTCCGTTCCAATCGGTAGTCCTGTGGTAATAAGGCCGAGTGTGGCCGCAAGAATCCTCGCTTTCGGAGATCAGCGCTCGCATCTCGTGCGTGAGTTTGTTCCTACACGCGTAAAGCAATTCGTGGTGCTGAAGTGACTTTAGCTGGGTCCTGTTAATTCGTAACAATGTGTCAGTGCCTGCTGTCTTTGGCCAAATTGCTGCGAGCTCGGAGAACTCAGGATCGACCTTCGCAACCGCCACCACGCTTTGGCACCCATCCGGCCACGGCGGCAAAGCGGTTACGAACTGCCGTACATCATCAAACTCCGGGGCTGGAGCTGCGTTTAGCAACTGTTCCAAATACGGACGGCAAACCCTGGTGCAGTCTGGCCAATTCCCAAATCTCTCCACTGCGAATAGAAACCTGCGCTTGTCGATTTCTTGGACTCCATCATCGGCGCCTCCGCTGTTGGGAAGATCGACGATGTTCGACATCGTATCAACCACGCAACAAAGCAGCAGGCACCGGTACTTCCTCTCATTACGTCCCAGCTTCGCGGATGAGATCACTTGTATATCCTCGCCAAAAGACCGTACAAATCGCTCAACATTCTCCTTCGTTGCTTCGTTCTTTCTCATTCAGCGCTCTCCGTATTCACGTGCCCCAGTGATTTAGGCTCTCGTGGAAAGAGTCAAGTAATTAACGTGAAATCTTTGCGAGCGGGTGTGAGGTGGCTCACCGCGTCTCAACATCCGAAAAACGCCTGATCCGTGAACGGGTCGGTCAGTGGTATCGTGCTTTTTCTCTGCCGTTATGCCGATGGGGCGTCGCGCCGCGACCTTGGTTTCCCCTGCTTGCCGCCCAACTCGAGTCGTACTCTGGCGTTCAAACGGGTTCGTCCAAAGCGACGGAAACGCGCAGGCACAAGGGTTTCAAAATCTCCCGCAAGGTCGCCAGCGCGGGATTGCCGTGCTTCGAGAGGATTCAGTTGCTGCTCGGACGCTTGAGGCCGTTACACACACGAACGCGCACTTGAGCGTTACACCCGGACAGTGCTAACCTTTCGGGCATGAGCACGCTCACTGAGATCGAAGCCGCGGTGGACGCGTTGCCGTCGCCGCAGCAGGAGGCTTTGTTCCACCATCTCGCGCAGCGCCTGCAGAAGCGGCCCGAACCCAAACGCCGCCTGCCGCTCGTGCCCGCCACCGGACGCCCGATCACACAGGAGGAGATTGACGATGCCCGCGACGCCGAGTGAGGCGCTGCTGGATGTAAACGTCCTCATCGCGTCGGTGTTCGCCGACCACACGATGCACGGGGCGGCGAGGAGTTTCGTCGAGGGGTTGGAGCGATTCCACACGACACCGATGACGCAAGGTGGTTTCCTGCGTTTCGCCACGCGCCCGTGGAAGAATGAACGCAAGGAAGAACAGTCGCCACGGCTGAGGATGGCGGAGGCGCAGTCGAAGTTGCGCGAATTCACCGCCGCCGCCGGCCATGTTTTCCTGCCCGACGACGTGCCGTTCACCGAACTCGGCCTGCGTTCCATGCAGGGCCACCGGCAGTGGACGGACGCCTACCTGTTGCATCTGGCACGCGTTCACGGGCTGGCGCTGGCGTCGCTGGAAAGCCGCATGGCCAATCTGGACGATCCCGCCAAGCCGTTGCTGTTCGTGGTGACCTGAGTTTTGCTTGCCGCCGCGGATCGAGCGCGTGAGCCCCACCCGTTCCAAATGCGGAATGCGGAATCGAATCCTGACCCGCGTTGTTCCGCGGACGCCTATTCCAGCCGTTGCGCCCAATCGTCGCAGCGTTTGCGGCTCAGATACGCGCCGACTCCAAGCTGTCGCCGGTGCGGTCGCTGGTTTCAAAAGCCGAACGCACAGGGAAGCGCCGCTTTCAAGAACTGGAGGATTGGCGCGGGCGCGGCCGCCGCACGCATTCCCGGTTTTCGAGTTGGATCTGACTGCTGACGCAGGGTGAAGCCCAAAACGCCTTGGCGAGGTTCCTGCTAGGTTGCTCCCGGCGGTCGCGGAGATCCTCGTGTGGGTCTATCGCATGAACCGCTACCGGTATTACGCAGAACAAAATCAAGCTTAGGCAAATCGCATGGGCATGTTGAGCGACAGAATACGGAAGCTGCTTCGCCACGGGGATTTGTGGCTGGTGGTGGCCTTGTTCGGCACGATCCTCCTGTTGATCCTGCCGGTCCCGCCCTTTCTGCTCGACCTGCTTCTGACCTTGAGCGTGGCGCTCTCGCTCCTGATCTTGCTGGTCATTCTTTACCTGCGGACCCCGGCTGATTTTACCGGGTTTCCCACGCTGCTGCTGTTCATCACCCTCTTCCGGCTGTCGCTCAACGTCGCGTCCACCCGTTTGATCCTGCTCGACGGCTACGCCGGGCACATCATTGAGGCGTTTGGCAATTTCGTCGTCCGCGGCAACTACGTCGTCGGCCTGGTCGTGTTTCTCATCCTGGTGCTGATCAATTTCATCGTGATCACCAAGGGCGCGGGCCGCATCGCGGAGGTGGCGGCGCGGTTCACCTTGGACGCCATGCCGGGCAAGCAGATGGCGATTGACGCCGAACTGAACGCCGGCCTCATCAACGAAGAACAGGCGCGTGATCGTCGCAAGACCGTCGAGGGAGAAGCTGATTTCTACGGGGCGATGGACGGAGCGAGCAAGTTCGTGCGTGGCGACGCCATCGCGGCGATCCTGATCACACTCATCAATGTGGTGGGGGGGTTCGCCGTGGGCGTGTTCCAGAAGAACATGACCATGTCGGAGTCGTTGGAGCGGTTCACGCTGCTCTCCATCGGTGACGGCTTGGTTTCGCAGATTCCGGCGCTGATCACCTCGACCGCCGCGGGCGTGCTCATCACGCGCGCCACCTCGAAGAACAACCTCGGCCAGGAACTCGGGAGCCAATTGCTGCACTACCCGCGCGCACTGACCCTCTTGAGCGGCATGCTCTGCGTCATGGCCCTCGTCCCCGGCCTGCCGACCTTGCCATTCTTGTCGCTGGCGGTCATCACCGGGTTACTTTCCTACACCATGCACAAGCACGGTGGGATGCCGGATCTTGCGCCCGCTCCGGCCGGCGCCGCTGCTGGCACGGCGGCCAAACCCGGCGCGGCCAAAGGCGCCGCGGGTGCCGCGACTCCGGCCGAGGCCAAAGCCGGCGATC
The DNA here is from genome assembly GCA_964371005.1 of uncultured Verrucomicrobiota bacterium. GTDB lineage: Bacteria > Verrucomicrobiota > Verrucomicrobiia > Limisphaerales > MWDV01 > MWDV01. The sequence continues at coordinate 18,243 of CAYJNU010000001.1, forward strand.
AAATCGAGAACCTCCTGACGCTCGACACGCTGCAAATCGAATTGGGCTACGGCTTGGTCTGCCTTGCGGACACGCGTAAGGGCGGGGATTTGCTGGAGCGGGTCACCGGCGTGCGCCGCAATTTCGCGCAGGACATGGGCATGTTGATCCCACCCATTCGGCTGCGCGACAACCTGCAGTTGAGCACGAACGAATACCGCTTCCTGCTCAAGGGCAATGCCATCGCGCAGGGCCAGCTCATGCCCGGCTACTGGCTGGCCATGAACGCCACCAACAGCAAGACCACCCTCAAAGGCGTGCCTACCGTCGAACCGGTCTTTCAACTGCCGGCCACCTGGGTCACGGACGTCGAGCGCAAAGCGGCTGAAGCTTCGGGCCACACCGTGGTGGACTCGGCATCCGTGCTGGTCACACATTTGGCCGAGACGGTCCGCCGTCACGCCCACGACATTTTGACCCGCCAGGACGTGCAAGCGCTGCTCGACCACTTGAAACAGACTCATCCGGCGGTGGTTAACGAACTGATTCCCACGCAACTTAGCGTCGGCCAGGTCCAGCGTGCTCTCCAAAACCTCCTCGCTGAAGGCATCTCCATTCGCAATCTCGCGGGCATCCTCGAAAAACTCAGTGATTGTGCCGCGTTGACGAAAAACCCGGACGAGCTGTCCGAATACGCCCGCCGCGCCCTCGGCTCGCAACTGGCCAAGCCCTACCAGACGGACGCCAACCACCTGCGCGCCATCACCATGGACCCGCGGCTCGAACAGCAACTCGCCCAAGGAGTCCGTCAATCGGCCACCGAAGTCGCGCTGGTCATCGAGCCCCGGCTGGCGCGGCATGTTATGGATACGCTTTCGCGGTTTGTGCAACAGATGTTGTCCACCGGCCAGCAGCCAGTCGTGTTGTGCGCACCGCAACTGCGCCTCGCCTTCCGGCGGTTCTTCGAAACCACCTTCACCGACCTCGCCGTGCTGTCCTACGCCGAAATCCCCGCCCGCGTGCAAGTTCAGAACGCGGCGGTGATTCCACATCTGGAGTAACGTAACCGTGGCTTCCCCGTCGTCGTTCTCGTCGTTCATCCTCGTGCCCGACGGGGAGAGAATCATTCTGAAAACGAGGGACGTTGACACGGCCAGGTGGCCAGGGCGGGAATGAAAACTGTTACCTTCATCGCCGATACCCCATCCGCGGCGCTGGCGCAAATCCAGGCTGAACTGGGACCGGACGCCGTGGTGTTGAGCGTGCGCCAGTTGCCCGCACAAGGAATGGCGCGCTTGCTGCCGGGCCGGCGGCGCGTCGAGGTACTCGCGGGAGCGCCCGAGGAGAAGAGTGTTGAAAACTGCGAGCGCGATTCTTTGTTCGCCCTTCCTTCCCCTGCGGAAACGGCTGCTCGCGTTCCTCCGCAAGACTCGCGCTGGCGAAGCGTTTCCTGGCTCGAATCCATGGGCCTCCTGCCCGTGTTCGCTGACCGCTTGCAGACCTTGCTTTGCGCTCGCCATGGTCTGAGCGCGCCGGATTCGCTGGAAACCGAATGGTCGGCGGTGACGGCGGCGTTGGTCGCGTCTTGGCGCGCGGTGTCACCTTTGGAAGGCATCGGCCGCCCGGCCCGCCCGCATGTATTCGTCGGCCCACCCGGTTCCGGCAAGACCACTGCTTTGTGCAAGTGGTTGACCAAGGCGGTGTTGACCGAAGATCGAACCACCCGCGTCTGGCGTCTCGATGCCGGCACGGCCAACACTTCGGAGTTCCTGACCCTCCACGGCGAGATGCTCGGTGTCCCCGTGGAACGGTTTTGGACCGAACCGGACATCCGGGCGGACCTGTTGTTTGTAGATTTGCCCGGCGCCGATCCGCAAGATGCAACCGGCATGACCGCGTTGCGCAATCAAGTCGGTGCGCTGCCTTCGCCCTGCGTCCACCTGGTTCTCAACGCCGCCTATGAAACCAGCGTTCTGCTGGAGCAATGGCGCGCGTTCGAGCCGTTGCAGCCCGAGGACGTGATCCTGACGCATCTCGACGAGGAACGCCGCCGGGTGAAGCTCTGGAATCTGGTCTTCGGCACAAATTGCACGGTGCGCTGGTTGAGCGGCGGGCAAAAAATACCGGGGCAGTTCCACGGAGCGTCTCCTGAGCATTTCTTTCCGACCAGCAATCCGCGGTAATCCGCGGTTTTTCCGGCCTTTCCGGGTCATTTCGAGGGGTGGCAACTCATCTGCTAAGCCGTAGTGAGTATCGCATGAAAGCGTTGATGATTTTAGGTGCAATCGTCGGGTTTCTGATCGGTACAGGGTTCGGAATGGCTAGTCAAAGCCCATGGCCGCAATCCCTGTGGCGCGCAAGCGTCGCGGCTTTGGTCGCCGCACTGCTCACCCGGTGGTGGACGCGCGTGTGGATGAGAGGTCTCCGCGATGCCCTGGAGCACCGACGCAACGCCGCTGCACGTCCGGTTCTGAATCCCAAACCCGCCGCGAAGTAGATTATGAGCAACTCTGCCTGTGCCCTGCTCGAGCCCCCGCCCGCCCCGGTGGTGGAAACCAAACCCACCGCCCAAGAACTATGGCAGCGCTACCATCAGCAGGCGGACACCCACATCGAAAACGCCCTGGTCGAACAGTATCTGCCACTCGTGCGCTCGGTTCTGGGCCGATTGGCCATGACGTTGCCCGAACACGTGGATGAAGACGATCTGAACAGCGCCGGGCTCGTCGGTTTGCTGCAAGCTCTGCGCAATTACGATCCGACCTGCGGGTCGTCGTTTGAAGGCTACGCCCGCCTCCGGGTCCGCGGCGCGATGTTGGACGAGTTGCGTCGCATGGACTGGGTGCCCCGCACGGTCCATGAGAAGGCGCGCCGGATTCAACAGGCGCTCCTCGAATTGGAGCAGAAGCTCGGCCGCACCCCCACCGAGGGGGAGATGGCCAGCGCCATGAAGCTGAGCTTGAGCGACTACACCGCGTTGCTGGATGAAGTGCGCCCGGCAGCATTCGTCTGTTTGGACGCCGCCTGCACGTCGGAAGGCAATGAGTCGGGCAGCCTCTACGAGGTTGTGGCCAACCCGGACGACGAAGATCCCGTGGACCAGGTTTCCCGCCGTGAATTGAAAGCCGTCATCCTTTCCCGGTTGAAGCAGTTGCCCGAGATGCAGCGCAAGGTGCTCGCGCTTTACTATGGCGAAGATCTGCATCTGCGTGAAATCGCCGAGGTGTTTGGCGTGACGGAATCGCGCATCTGCCAGATTCACTCCCAAGCCATTCTAGCCATTCGCGGTTACCTGCAACGCTACGAATCCGGCATGGCCGGACAGTCGGCTACACCCCTCTCGCTCAAATGATCATCATCATCGGCAGCGTCATCGTCGTGCTCAGCGTCATCGGGGGCTTTATGATGGGCGGCGGCCATGTCGGTGCGCTCTGGCATCCGAACGAACTCATCATCATCGGCGGCGGTGCCCTGGGCGCGCTCATCATCATGTCGCCGAGAAAAGTCCTCATGGACATGGTCAAGGGACTCCTGCTTTGTCTCAAGGGTGCGCCACATAGCCGAGCCTCCTATGATGAACTGCTGAAGGTGCTCTACGAACTGTTCCTCATCGGGCGGCGCAACGGCATGATCGCCCTGGAGGAGCACGTCCTCGATCCCATGAACAGCGCGATCCTCAAACGCTATCCCCTCTTCTCCGGCAATTCGCACGCGGTCGAGTTTCTGTGCGGCAGCTTGCGCCCCATCATTGACGGCAAGATCAAGCCCGACCAGTTGCGGGTGTTGCTGGACGTGGAGATTGATCGCATGGAAACCGAACAACACGCGCCCGTCAGTGTGCTGACCAAAACCTCGGACGCCATGCCGGGTTTCGGCATTGTGGCCGCGGTGCTGGGCATCATCGTGACGATGGCCTCGATCTCCGGCGCGGTGGAGACGGTCGGCGAACACGTGGCTGCCGCGCTCGTGGGCACGTTCCTTGGCATTCTCCTGGCCTATGGCTTCCTGGGCCCGCTCGCCACGAATCTCGAATTCATCGGCGAGGCCGAACTGGACTTTACCAAGTGCATCGCGGCGTGTGTCACCGGCTTCGCCGGCGGCATGGCGCCCGTCACAGCGGTCGAGCTGGGACGACGCGGGCTGCCGTCCGACCTCCGGCCCAGTGCGGACGAGATGGAAGCGATGTTCAAGGCACTCAAGCCGGGCAACAAGTAGATCTTCCCATGGCAAAGAAACATGGCGGTCATCACGGCGGATCCTGGAAAGTCGCTTACGCGGACTTTGTCACCGCCATGATGGCACTGTTCCTTTGCCTCTGGCTGACGGCGCAGGATTCCAAGATCAAGGACGCGGTTGAGCGCGCATTTCGGAATCCGTTCGCCGCGGTCACCAAAGAATCCGTCGGCATCATCCCGAGCGAGAATCCGGCCGCCCCCAGCACGCCGTCCAAGGGTGATTTCAACTCGGTATCGGCGGTCGAGATGTCGATGATCAAGAAGATCACCGAAGACCTCGCCAAAATGCTTCAGCAAAGCGAGGATTCGCAGAACAGCGTCCAGCTCGAAATGTTAGGCGACGGACTGCGGATCAATGTCTTTGACCGTTCCCAGAAGCCGATTTTTGAGACGGACTCGGATGTATTCACCACCTACGGTGGCTGGGTTTTCTCCACGCTCGCGTGGGAGATTTCGCGCTACTCGACCTTCAAGATCGAACTGGAAGGCCACACCGAAGCTCGCCCGCTTTCGGGACGCGAGGCACACAGCAAGTGGGAGCTGTCCGCCGAACGCGCCAATGCCGCGCGCCGCAAGCTCGTCGGCAACGGCGTGAACCCGGGCCAGGTGTTCAAGGTGGCGGGATTTGCCGACACGCAGCCGATGCCGGACACGCCGCTCACTGCTGAATCCAATCGCCGCGTCACGGTCATGCTGAAGATTTCCGATCCCAACTCCAGGCTGGAGACGGCATCCAACCGCGCGGCTGGCTCATGAAAGACAGCCGCCTTGATCCTTTTGTCCCGCTGACGGCCACCCCCATGCCCGATGGCCGCCGGCCGGACTTGCGCGTGACCGTGCTCAAGCCCGAGGACGCGCCGCAAGCCTTCCAGCCTCTCGTCACGTCTGGCGCCTCCAGTCCTTCAACCTCGAGTTTCACGCCCCGCCCTGCCACCGCGGTCTGCGAGCCGCGCGTGACCGTGGAACGGGAAGGCGATTTTGTCTCCGCCATCCGCATCCAATGCACCTGCGGCCAGACCATCGAGCTGGCCTGTGTTTACGAATCCCGCGGCGAGCAAGCCTGACCCGAGCTGCGGCATCCCGGAAGCCGCATCGTCCTTCGCTTCATCTGCTTCTTCATTCCAATCCGTCCGCCGCGACGAACTCCCAAGCCGAGCGCGCTGGACATGAGGGTTCGCGCCCACCAGGGCTCGACACTTCCGATCCGGCAGATTCTGCAAGCAACCCCGGTAGCTTTTGCCAGCCAGCGAGTGCCATCGGCAGAATACCCCGGTAAAACAAGCCTTTCTGCCACTGGCATATCCACTGCTCAGCAAACGTCCGAATGAATGTGAGCCTCTATCAGGCCGCCGCCGCGATGAGCGCGCAGTCGCGTTGGCAGGAAGTCATCACCGAGAATCTTGCGTCCGGGAACGTGCCCGGCTATCGCAAGCAGGATGTCTCCTTCAACTCCGTCGCGGCGGGGGCGATGCCGCTCGGCGGCCTCAATCCCGGGCAGTACGTGATCCCACAGGCGGTCACGGGTGTCAGCCTCCAGCAGGGGGCGCTGCGGCCCACCGGAAACAAATTGGATTTCGGCCTCGAAGGTCCGGGCTTTTTTGAAGTGCAGTTGCCGGGCGGCGAGATGGCCTACACCCGCGACGGCGAATTCCAACTCAACGCCCAGGGACAGCTCATCACCAAACAGGGCTATGCCGTGCAGAGTGACAGCGGCCCAATCCAGTTCGACCTGAACAACTCGGCGCCCATCACGGTCTCGGCCACGGGCGAAGTCAGTCAGCGCGAAGATCTGAAGGGGCGACTCCGTCTCGCGGAGTTCAACGACCCGAAATTGCTCACGAGCGTGGGGGGCGGTTTGTTCCTCCCCGATGATCCGAATCTGCAAACCAACACCACCCTTACTTCGCAAGTCCGCCAGGGCTACCTGGAAGGCTCCAACACCTCGCCCACAACCGAGATGGCAAGCCTCCTGACGGCCATGCGGATGTTCGAGGCCAACCAAAAAGTGCTGCAATCGCAAGACGAGCGCATGGGCAAGGTCATCTCCGAACTCGGCGGTCCCGGTTGATCACTGACACCCCGCACCCCGCACCCTCATGTTACGCGCCCTCTACTCCGCCGCCGCCGGGATGCAGTCCCAGCAACTCAATTTGGATGTCATCGCGAACAACCTCGCGAACGTCAACACCACCGGGTTCAAGAAGGCGAAGATCGAATTTCAGGAATTGCTCTACCAGACCACGCGCGCTCCGGGCGCCGAGCAGGGCGCTGGCAACGAAGTCCCCACCGGCATCCAAATCGGCAACGGCTCCGCTCCCGTGGCCACCTCGCGCATCTTCACCAACGGCGACCTCACCAAGACCGGTGCCCAGCTTGATGTTGCCCTCCAAGGCGATGGCTTCTTTGAAGTCCAGATGACCGACGGCACCCGCGCCTACACCCGCGATGGCGCCCTCAAGACCAAGTCCGACGGCTCCATCGTCACCAGCGACGGCCTCCCGCTCCAGGGCGGCTTCCAAGCCATCCCCGCCGGCACCACGAACATCACCATTGCCTCCAACGGGGAAGTCACCTACACCGGCTCCAACGGCACCGCCCTCGCCAACTTTCGCGTCCAACTCGTCCGTTTCAACAACCCGGGCGGGCTCGAAAGCATGGGCCGCAACCTCTACCGTGAAACCAAGGCCTCCGGCTCGCCCGAACAGGGCAACCCTGGCGAAAACGGCTACGGCACCCTCGTCCAAGGCAGCCTGGAAATGTCCAACGTCAAAGTCGTCGAGGAAATGGTCAACCTCATCCTGGCCCAGCGCGCCTACGAAGTGAACTCGAAGGCCGTCCAGGCCGCTGACGAGATGATGCAGCAGAGCAACAACCTGCGCCGTTAAGCTTCATGAAAACACTCAACCACCCACACTCAACGTTCGACCCCCAACGGAGCGCCGTTTCTGGCTGCATTGGAGGTTCCAGGTTGAAGGTTCAGTGTTCCGTGTTCCTCCCCATTCAATTTACCGCCTGCTTGGGCGGGGGGTTCGCACCAAAACGCCTGCTTGCCGGCGGCGAGCCCTTGTTCTCTCACACCAGCGCGGCAGCCCTCGCGGCGGCCCCGTGTAACAATTGACCTGCGATGCCCGTCATGCCCACCGCCCACCACCCACAACCAGCACCCAACAGCCCATGCGGCCAGACACGCGGCCTCATGGGCGGTTGGAGGCTGGAGGTGGGGCGTTGGCCGTTCTCCGCATTACTCCTTTTCGCCTGCCTGGGCGGAGGGTTCGCGCCTTGCCTGCTGGGTGGTAACACCTCGGACCAGGGCGACGAACCCTCGACTCTTCAACTGAACGCCACCGCGAGCGTGGACAGCGATGGCATCTTCCTCCGTCAACTAGTGGCCGCGGATGCCGCGTTGCCAGAACTGCGTTTGGGGAATGCGCCGGCGGTTGGCCAGGCGGTCGTGTTCCGCCGCGCGCAACTGTCCGAACTGCTGCGCACCGCCAGCGGCGACGCCGTGGACCATCCGGCTCTGGTTTGCACAAATTGGACCGGCGCGGAAGCCATTCGCGTCACGCGGCGCGAACGCGCGCTCGGCGAGGCCGACCTCCTCACGATGCTGACCGCCGTCTTGCAGCAGGAATACGTCAAGGACAAGGGCGAACTCGAATTGCGGCTCACGCGACCCTGGACCGAGCGAAAAGTCCCGGACGAGCCTTTGACCTTGAAGGTGCTGGAACTTCCGAACACAGGCGTGACGCCATCCTGCATCGTCCGCTTTGAACTGCGAACCGCCCATGAAACCGTGGGCAACTGGCAGGCTTGTGTGCAGGCGAAAGTCTGGCGCGAAGCCTGGGTCGCCCGATCCGCCCTCAAACGGGGTGACCTCATCGCCGACGCCGACCTCGCCCGCGAACGCCGGGATGTGCTGATGATCCGCGATTCCCTCGCTGATTTCGCCGCGGGTGACCCCACCCTGGAAATGGCCGAACCCCTCCAGGTGGGCACGCCCCTCCTGACTCGCTCGGTGCGCGTGCGTCCGGTGATTCACCGCGGACAACTCGCAGAAGCCCGCGTCCAGGACGGCGCGTTGCAGGTCACCCTCAAAGTCGAGGCGCTCGAAGATGGCGCGCCCGGCCAGACCATCCGCGCCCGCAACCTGCTTTCGCGGCGCAATCTCACCGGAAAGGTGCTCGATGAACAAACCATTCTCGTTTCGCTCTGAACTCACCGCCACGTGCGCTGGCGCGACGGATCTCGTGGTCCACGCGCCCGTCGCACTGAAGATTCACTGGGGACGATCCGTCAAATTCGGACTCTCTCCCCGGGTCGCCACCAAGTGCGAAAGCGGGGAAGTAGAGCAACGGAGCGTCTCCCCAATTCTGCGCGTGACCGATTCTCCGGCGCTGGGCCTCTTCGCCGCTCGTTCCTCTGCCGCCGCCGGCGTCCTGCTGGCGCTCGTGCTGTTGCCGTTCGTCGCCCCCGCGCAATCGCTGTGGAAAGACGAGGTCTCCAAGCCGATGTTCGCCGCCCAGCGCGCCGTGCCGTTGATGGAGAAGCGCAGCGGCGGGCACATCGTCAGCGTCAGCAGCGCTGGCTCGTCGCGGGTGCTGCCCGATTACGTGGTGGTCGGCGCGAGCAAGGCCGCG
>CAYJNU010000001.1:27103-80715 GCA_964371005.1 uncultured Verrucomicrobiota bacterium
CACCACCTCCTCCAAGGACAACAAGACGGCCACCGCCAAGGAATCCGGGCTGGATGCCAGTCTGGCCACGTTTCTCTACAGCCCGGCGGCGAGCGGTTTGCTGACCAAAGGCGGGCAAATGCCGGCGATGAAATTCAACTCGAAGAGTGATTTTACCGGCGGCGGCAGCATCAACAACAAAGACCAACTGAGCGCCCGCGCCGCCGTCCAGGTCAAAGATGTGCTGCCGAACCGCAATCTCATCATCGAAGGCCGCCGTGAAACCTCCGTGGGCGGCGAGCAACAAACCATGGTCCTGCGTGGCATCGTGCGGCCTGAAGACGTGCTGGCCAACAACACGGTTTACAGCTACAACGTCGCCGACGCCAGCATCCAAATCGTCTCCAAGGGCACTCTCACGGACAGCCAACGAAAGGGCTGGTTCACGAAAATCTGGGACAAAGTCACACCTTTCTGAACCATGCCACTCGTTCCGCGTAATTTGACTCCCGATTCCCGCCACGGCTGCGCCAGCCAGAAGCTGCCGACCGCCTCCGAGCGCCACCCCGCGTCCTGCTGGCCATTGTTCGCGCGCCTGACCCACGCGGGTTTCTTCACCCGCAGCATCCGCCAACGACAGGAGGGCGTGGGAGCGTTTGTGAAGACGCTGTCGCCGGGGCGCAGTTACGGCTGTGGTTTCCCAACCGCTGCCACCGGTTCGCTGGCGTTGTTCCTGTTTGTGCTGGCAGCGTGCGTTCCTTCTGCCATCGCCGGCGTGCGCGTGCGCGATCTGGTGATGGTTTCCGGCGCCCGCGATAACCAACTCGTGGGCTACGGCCTCGTGGTCGGACTCGCGGGCGATGGCGACAAAGACCCCGTCTATACGAAGCAGACCGTGGCCAACCTGCTTCAGCGTTATGGCATCAACGTGCCGGCGGCGACCCTCTCCTCCAAGAACATCGCGGTCGTCATGGTGACAGCCGACATTCCGGCCTTCATCAAGCCCGGGGCGCGGCTGGACGTGAACATCGCCTCACTGGGCGATGCCAAGTCGTTGCAGGGCGGCGTGCTGATGCAGACACCGCTACTTGGGGCGGACAACAGAGTTTACGCGGTGGCGCAGGGGCCACTTTCCGTGGGTGGGTTCTCCGCCGGTCAGGGCGGGGGCGGGGGGGCCACGGTGACCAAGAATCATCCCACCGTGGGGCAGATCGTCGGCGGTGCGCTTGTCGAACGCGAAATCCCCACCGAGATCGTGCGCGACAACGCGATCGAACTGCTGCTGCGTGAGCCCAGCTTCACTTCGGCCGCCCGGCTGGCCGTGGCCATCAACATTCTCTTCACGAATGCCGCCCACGCGGTGGATTCGACGACCGTGCAGGTTCGCCTCCCGGAAGGAGCGGAAGCCTCCGCGGTGGATTTTATTGCGCGGCTCGAAAGCATCGAGGTCACGCCCGATACGCCTGCGCGCATCATCATCAATGAGCGCACCGGCACGATCGTGGCCACGTCGCGCATCCGGATTTCCAACTGCGCCGTCTCGCACGGCAACGTCACCATCAACGTGGCCTCGACCCTCGATGTCTCGCAGCCGCAACCCTTCAGTAACACGGGTGAAACCACGGTGACCCCGCGCACCCAGACGGACGTGACCGAAAACAAGTCGCACCTCGTGGCCCTGCCTGAAATGCCGACGGTGGAGAAAGTGGCCTCGGCGCTGAACACCCTCGGGGTGACGCCACGCGACATGATGGCCATCTTCCAGGCCCTGAAACAGGCCGGGGCGTTGCAGGCCGAACTCGTCATCCGCTGACCATGGAAATTGCCGCGCTCCATTCCTCCCGTCCCGCCGCGGACATCGCGCCCGAGCAACTTGCCGGGGACGCGAACCTCACGCCGGCGCAGAAGATTGCCGAGGGCGCGCGTCTCTTCGAAGCTTTGCTCCTGCGACAGATTTTGCAGGAGTCGCAGAAAACCGTCATTCAATCCAAGTTTGCCGACAATTCCACCTCCGCGGGCATCTACCGCGACATGATCACGAACCAGCTTGCGGAGAGCATTTCGAAGTCTGGCAGCCTGGGCCTGGCCAAGTCGCTCGAGCAACAGCTCGGCGGCCAGCTCGGCCCGACTTCCTCGGCCGGACAGAGCCCCACCCCGACGGCATCGCCCACCTTGCCCGTCGGTCCGGTGACTGCCCGGCCTTTCTCTTCCGACGCCCCGTTTGCCGCGTCGGCTTCGAAGTGCGTTCCGCGCGCCCGCGGAGTTGAAGTCGTTTCCGCCCATCGTCCATGAATCACCTCGTACAAAACCTTGTCGAAGCACTGCGCGAAGAACTGAAGGAATACGGCGAAATGCTCGCCCTCCTGGATCAGCAACAGGACTTGGTCATGCGCCGCCAGGCCCAGGACCTTGTGGTCAGCACGTCCGGCGTAAACGCGCAAGCCGAAGCCATTGCCGCGGCACGCAACGAGCGCGAGCAGCGTCAGCGCCAGGTCGCCCGCCAGCTCGGCCTTCCCGAAGACGCACCGTTTGCCGTCGTGGTGCCGCAGTTGCCGCCGGATTATCGCCCGCTCGTCAACGCGCTGGTGCAGGAGAACAATGAGCTTCTGGCGCGCATCCAGCAGCGGGCCCGTCAGAATCATCTGCTGCTCAGCCGCGTCGTTGACTTGATGCAGCGGTTCATCACCTCACTTTTCCCTGGCACGCCCACGCCGACCTACTCCGACGCGGGCCGGGTGCTGGCCAGCGGAGTACCGCAGAGCGCGTTCTACAACGCCATCGGATAAGATCATGCTTGGTTTGTTCGGCACATTGAACTTGGGCACACGCGCGCTGCAAGCGCAGCAGACGGCCATTGAAGTCGCAGGCCAGAACCTGGCCAACGTCAACAATTCGGCCTACGCCCGCCAGCGGGTCGAGCTGCAAACCAGCCTCACCCTCTCTTCCTCGGTCGGCCAGCAGGGCACGGGCGTGGAAGTGGCCGCCATCAAACAACTCCGCGACACGCTCCTGGACGGGCAGCTTTGTAGCGAACTCCGCGCCGGCGGTTTTTGGGAAGCCAAACAGAGCGCGTTGCAGACGGCGCAAACCAGCCTGGGCGAGGTGTTTGACGGTTCCGTGGACAGCAGTTCCGCCACCACGGACGCCGCGGCGGTGACGGCTTTGGCTGACGATCTGACCGGCTTGTTCAATGCCTTTCAGAGTGTGGCCACGACGCCAACCTCCATCTCCGAGCGCCAGGCACTCATCAGTCAGGCGCAATCGCTCGCGACGCGGTTGAATCAGTCTGCGGGACAGCTCGATGAACTGAACGCCTCGTTGAACACCGCCCTCGACGCGGACGTGACGGCGGCGAACATACTGCTCGCCGGTATCGCCGACCTTAACAAACAGATTGCAGGTGCGGAGTTCGGCGGCGGTGCGGCCAACGATTTGCGGGACACCCGCGAGCAAAAGCTCGAACAGTTGTCAAAGCTCGTGAACATCGAAACCGGCAGCGACGCCAACGGCTCGCTCAGTGTGAGCATCGGCGGGGTGGCCTTGGTTTCGGGGCGTGAGGTGCTCGACACGTTGCAGACCTATGACGCGGGCAATGGTCAGTGGCTCGTCCGCGCCGCCACGGTCGGCACGCCCCTCGACCTCGCGGGCGGCAGCATGCAAGGCCGCATTGACGCACGCGACGGTGCGTTGAGAAGCCTCCGCGACGATTTGGATACCCTGGCCTCCGCCCTCATCACGGAGGTCAACTCGGTTCACAGCGCCGGTTACAGCCTGACCGGCAGCACCGGGGCGAATTTCTTCACTGGCACGGACGCGGCGTCCATCAGCGTGAGCACGACGCTGAAGGACGAACCTTCGCTGATTCAGGCCGCCGGCATCCCCGGCGCCGTTGGCGATAACACGGTGGCACTGGCGCTAGCCCGCCTGGCCGAAGCACCCCAGGCGGCGCTCGGGAACCAGCCTTTCGGCAGTGCCTATGGACGGACGGTCGCCGACCTTGGCAACGGATTGGCCGATGCCAACAGTCAGTTGGCGAATCACGAAGCGGTGAAGTCTCTTTATTTGAAACAACGCGACGCCGTGAGCGGGGTGTCGCTCGACGAGGAAATGACAAACCTGGTCCGTTTCCAGAAGGCCTATCAGGCCTCCGCCCGGATCGTGAGCGTGGTGGATCAAATGCTCGACATCGTGGTGAACCTGGGTCGCTGAAGCCTAACCTTATGCGTGTCACCGGCAGCAACTACACCGAGAGCCTGGTCCAGCAGTTGAACACCCTGACCGCGCGGCAGTATCGCCTCCAAAACCAGGCGGCCACGGGGCAGCGTGTTTATTTGCCGGAAGACGATCCCACCGCGATGCAGCGGGCGATGGAGTTGCGCGCTGAGAACCGCAGCACCGCCCAGTTTGGCAAGAACATCGCCAGTCTCCAGGAACGCGCCACGGCGGGTTACGATACATTGCGCGCCTTGCAGAAGATCTCGGATCGCGTGGGGGAACTGGCCACGATGGCTGGTGGCATGCGCACGGCGGAGGAATTGAAGGTCTATGCAGGCGAAGTCACCCAATTGACCCAGCAGGCAGCGGACTTGATGAACACCCAATACGGCGGGCAATATCTGTTTGCCGGCACGAATTCCAGCACGGCCCCGTTCACGGTCGCCAAGGATGCCGATGGCCACGTGACGGCGGTGACCTACAACGGCAATACCAGCGTGGCTGCGGCGGACATCGGCTCCGGCGTCGCGCTGGCGGTGGACGTGCCGGGCGAAAATGCCACCGGCACCGGTCCGCGCGGGTTGGTGGCGGACAGCCGGTCGGGCGCGGATTTCTTCAACCACCTGATCGCCTTCCAGAACCATCTGCTCGCCGGCGATACGGAGGCCATCGAGAGCACGGATCGCCCGGCCTTGTTGCGGGATGAGGATAATTTCATCTTCCACCTCGGAAGCAATGGGGCAATCCAGACCCGGCTCGAATCCGCGGCCAAGCTGGCGGATAACCGCTCCCTGGCTCTCGATCAACGGATTTCCCGCGAGGTGGACGCGGATCTGGCCGAAACCATCGTGGAACTGAACCAGGCCCAGACGGCTTACAGCGCCGCGCTCCAAAGCGGTGCGGGCATCATGAAGCTGTCTCTCATGGACTACCTGCGGTAAGCGGCCGCAGCCTGCTTGGCCAACCGGGGCGGGCCGATCAGATCGGGCTCGGTGTCTGCCATCATCCTCCCGAATCACGGGCTTCGGTTAATCCCCCAACGTTTCCTTTTCGCTCAGCGAACGTCAGCTTCGCCCCCTGATACTTGCCGCGAGGTCGAGTTCCCCCGTGCCACCACCCGATCATCCGCGCCGGGCGGACCGGGCAATTTCCTCCCCAGCCCAGCCAAAATTGCCGAGACATGAAAGCCGCCGGCACTCCGAAAACCGCATTGCCGCTGCCTCGTAACTGTTAGTGGATTGATTTGTCGGAGGTTAGGCAAACCCGGGCGGCCGTTCCAAGGGCTGGCATATCCACTGCTAAACGTCCCGCGGAATGAAATGCGATAGCCCGACACTAACGGAAACAACTGAGAAGGCCACCAGCCGCGGACTGAAGCTTCCGATGGGGCTCCTGGGGTTTGAGCAGATAAAAGACTATGTGCTCATCACCAACCCCGGCGAAGAACCCTTTCGTTGGCTGGAGGTGCGCAACAATCCTGCCCTGGCCTTTGTCGTGGTGGACCCGTTTGTCGTCGTGCCGGATTATCGCCCGAACCTTCCGCAGCCGGACGTGGAGTTCCTGGGCATTCAATCGCCCGAGGACGTGCAGCTCCTGAATATCGTGACCGTGCATGGTCCCAACCGGGCCACGGTCAACCTCAAGGGGCCAATCGTGATGAACCGCCACACCGCTACTGGGAAACAGGTGGTCATATCCAACGCCAGCGAGTACTCCGTGCAGCACCCGCTGCCTGTGGCCGCCGCCGAATAACCTCAACCACGCCTGCCATGCTTATCCTCTCCCGCAAAACCGGCGAAAGCATCGTGATTGATGGACGCATCCACGTGAAGATCGTTCGCGTGGAAGGCGAGGTGGTGAAAGTGGGCATTGACGCGCCGGCCGATGTGCCCGTCCACCGTCGTGAGGTGTACGAGGAAATCCAACGCAGCAACCAGGCCGCGCTGACCCGTCCCCGTGCTCCGCTGCCCAAGGTGCCATTCCGCCTGGCCGTGCAACCGCAACCGAAGTCCCAACCGGCGCCAACCGCTCCGTCGTCCCCAGTCCAGTAAAACCGTCAAACCGTCCGTCCTATGATCATTAATACCAACATCACTGCTCAGGTTTCCTCACATAACCTGCAAACCAACCAGGCCCTGCTCAGCAAGTCGCTCTCACGCCTGAGCTCGGGCAGCAAGATCGTGAACCCAGCCGACGATGCCGCTGGCCTGGCCGTCGCTTCCCGGCTCGATGCGCAAATCCGCCGACTCGACGCCGCGCGCGACAACGTGGGTAACGCTATCTCCTACACCCAGACCCAGGATGGCTATCTCAAGAAGATCGCCAAGGCGCTCGATCGCATGAGCGAACTCTCCATCCTGGCGCAGGACGTCACCAAGTCCGACAACGACCGCGCCCTGTACCAAACCGAGTTTTCGCAGTTGAGCGCCTACGTCACCAGTTCGTCCACCAAGGATTTCAACGGGGTCAGCCTCTTCTCCGGCGACACGCTCGACGTGACGATTGACTCGGAGGGCGTCTCGTTTGCCATGCAGGGCGTCACGCTCGGCGACGCCATTTACGGCGACGCCATTAGCGCCTCCGTGGCCGATCGCACGTCCGCCCAGGACGCCTTGACCAAGGTGAAGGCCGCGATCACGAAGCTTTCGGAAGACCGCGCGACCATCGGTGCCTATCAGGCGCGGATGAACTCGACGGTCGAGCAGTTGATGGTGAGCAAAGAGAACCTCACCGCCGCCAGTTCCCGCATCCAGGACGTGGACGTGGCCGAGGAAAGCACGCAATTCGCGAAGCAAAACATCCTCGTCCAGTCCGGCACTGCGATGCTGGCCCAGGCCAACTCCATGCCACAGTCGGTCCTCCGCCTGTTGCAGTAACACGCTGTCCAGCGACTTTCGTCGCCCACCAAACGCCGAGACCGCTGGCTCCTTCCACGGGCGGGCCGACCCCACATCGGCCCGCCCAGTCATCGAAAACTGAATTTGCCACCGCTGCGTAACCGGGCAGTGGCTGCCGCGCCGAACAAAAACAGGCCCGCTGCCGGTTGAGCCGGGCAGACCAAACAAAATGAAAACCATAATTCCTCCCTCCACTTCCAAGCACAACGGCTTCGCACTCGATTTCAACCCCGCTGCCACCCTCAACCCGAAGGCGAGCCGTGAGATTGCCAACATCCGCGACTGGTGTCTCCGGCGCGCGGACGAATGGTATCAGCGCGGCGAACTGGGCGCCGCCCGCGATTTCCTGAAACAGGCGGCGGAAGTGGATCCCCAGGACGCCCACGTTTGGGTCGCCCTCGGGAGTCTCCACTATCAACTCGGCGAATTTGAACGCGCCGGGATGGCCTTCGTGCATGCCGGGGAACTCGTGCCAGCGGACAGCGACGTCTTTCTGCACTTGGCGCTCACGCACCAACAGCTCGGCCAAGACAAGGAATCGGAAGCCCTCTTCCAACACGCCCTGGCGCTAAACCCTGAGAATCCGTTTGGCTTCAGCCTTTACAGCGGTTTCCTCTTCGCCCGCGAGCGCTACGATGAAGCCCGCGAATACGTCGAGCGCGCGCTCGAAGAGCAGCCGGACAATCTCGACCTGCTGATGCGCCTCGGCGTTTGCTGCTTCAAGACGAACGACCGGCACGCCGCCCAGGCCTGCTTTGAGCGCGTGCTCAAGCTGGACCCGGCCAATGACACCGCCCGTGAGAACCTCACGATCCTCCACCCCACAGCGGCTATGCAATAAACCCGCCTCGCCACGGCTCGGTTTCCACGCCCCTGACCTCCTCCGAGCCGGAGGCTTGGCACACCCACCACGCCATGGCAAACCGAGTCCTCAAGGCCCTGGTCGCTGTTCGCAGCGGCTCTGTCCGGGTTCAAAACAAAAACATCCGTCGCTTTTGCGGAAGCACGCTGCTTGAACTCCGAGTCAAACAGCTCCTCCAGATCGAGCAATTGGACGGCGTAGTCGTCAACTCAAACGACCCCGCCATGCTCGAAATGGCCGCCGACCTGGGTGCGGACACCGTCCAGCGCGACCCCCACTACGCGTCCAATACGGTTTCCATGAGCGACGTCTACGCCAACATGGCTGCCGCGATGGATTGCACCGACATTCTCTATGCCAATGTCACCAATCCACTGGTCAAGTCGGAATCGTACATGCGCGCTATCGAAGCTTACGACAATCTTGGAGCCGGCCATGACTCGTTGGCTTCAGTCTGTCCGGTTAAGGAATTTCTCTGGCTCGATGGCAAGCCGATCAACTACGACCCCGCCCGGCAACCCCGCTCGCAAGACCTTCCCGACATCTGCAAGCTGACCTTCGCCATCTCGATCATTCCCAGGAGTTTAATGATGTCTCGAAAGAACGTCATTGGTTTTCGCCCACAGTTGTTTGTGATGGAAGATGTGGAGTCACTGGACATTGACACGCCGTTGGACTTCGCCGTAGCCGAACACTTCTACCAGAAGCTGGTCTTGGAACAGGAGGCCGTGCTTGCATGACGACTGAGTTACCAGCGCGTCCCGTTTGCTTGGCGTCGTTCTTTCTGCAACTTGATGCTGCGAATTGCCACTGGTGGAAGCAGTTACAGGCTAAACTGGCCCGGCACGGGATGGATTTGGTTCTGCTCGGGACCACTCCGCCGTCGGACCCGGAGCTTCGCGTTATCGTCGTCCCATTCTGGCTGCACGAATATGCAGACGCATATGTCACTCCGGCAGCGCCCGTGATTCTAGAAGAACAACTGACCAACGTATTGATCACGCGAGACAACGCATGGGCCCTGCCGGAGCGTCGCAACCCAATTAAGTCCACAGCCGGACTGGGTGTATGCCAGCAGATAATGCGAAAGGTGCTTGATGGATTGCAGCCTTCAGCGGTTTTGGTCTGGGGCAACAGTCTGCCGCAAAGTTTCGTCCTTCAACAATTGGCCGTGCAACAGGGGCGGCCTTGTTGGGTGATCGAACGCGGGTTGTTGCCTGGGACACTCATGATGGAGATGGCAGGTCAGGGTGGCCAGTCAGAGTTAAATCTGAGTTTCACTCTGAGCCGCGCGCTGCAAGCATCTTGCGACAGCGACCTGTTTTTGTCGGCGCAGTCGGATTACCGCAGCCGCCGCGAGAGCAAATACGCGCAGGCTGAATTCCTGGACGCGGAGGCCTTTCGGAAGCAACACAACCCATCAGGCCGCAAGCTGGTCGCCTTGTTGCTCCAGCATGACGTCTCCAGTTGCCTCGTTCCCTGTGAATACCGGGGCGCTCAACTTCATTCTCCTGTTTTCGCCTCGTCCGAGGAGGCAATGCTCCGCCTCGCCACCGTCGCGCGCGAATTGGATTGCACCGTGCTGGCCAAGCCGCATCCCGTGGATCAAACGGACTACGCACACTGCCAGAACGATTATCTACGGGTGGTCCGCGACGTAAATCTTATGAGCATGGTGGAGGCGGCGGACGTGGTCGCAGCCATGACGAGCACCGCACAATTTGAGGCGCTGCTGTCAGAAAAACCGCTCCTCCTCTTGGCTCACAGTCCGTTGGCGAACAAAGGTGTAGCGTACGAAGTCAAAGAACTGGCGAACTTGGCCCCCACGCTACGCGCCGCGCTTGACCGCGACAATTTCGAATTTCGGCTGGTTAGAGCACGTGAGGTCCTGACCTTTATCCTCAAATACTATTCAATCGCCCTAACGGACAAGTCGTCTGCCAAAGCGACGTTGGGAGATCTCGCCGGTTTCCTCGCGCAGAATGCGCTCCCGCCTGCGGGTGAATCGTCCACCGAAATGCGATGCAGCGTCGTCGAGCGTTGCCTCGCTCAATGGAAAAAGATCGCCAACCCCGCGAGCCAAACTCCTCCTTCACAGCGAGCCGCCCCACCAACTTCTGCGGCGCCGCCATGCGCGGACCATTCAGGAGAATCCACGGAATCTTTGCAGCAGCGCGCGGCACAATTATGCACCGCGTCAGACTGGAAAAGAGCCGCGGAACTCTATCAGTCGCTCGGCAACCGCCGGCCCAATGACGTCGCCATCTGGTGGGGCCGCATCGAATGTGCGCGTCAGCAGGGTTATTCTGTGATGGCCGATTTGCTCTTGGAAGAGGCGTTGGAGACGCACCCTGAATGGGCCGCGCAGCTTCGTCGCCGCACAAAGACCGCTACCGCCACACTCCTGTCGGCGGGGGTCGCAACGTAACCAGACGAGACGACGGCCAACCCTTTGAGACATGGACACGCCTGACTATCAAGCGAGGCTGCAACAGCAAATCGAGCAGTATCGGCATGTGGAGAACATGCATGACTTGCCCGCCATTTATCACTATTGGTCCAACAAGTATCTGCGCCCGAACATCAAGGAGGTATTGGAAGTTGATTCCATCACCGAGTTTTACGCGGAGCATCTCCGGCGGGCGGCTCAAAAGCACAAAGGGCCTTATCGCTTCGCCAGCCTGGGCGCGGGTGATTGCCTGGTGGAGATTGACGTTGCCAAGAGTCTGCGCGCCGGCGGTTTGGCGGATTTCATCTTTGAATGCTTCGAGCTTTCACCAGTGCTGTTGGCACGCGCGCAAGCCTCCGCCAAGGCCGAGGGCTTGGAGAAGTGCATCCGCCTGGTTCCGACTGATCTGAACAAGTGGACGCCACGCCCGCAATCTTACACCGGCGTCATTGCCAATCATTCCCTCCACCACTTCGTTGATCTGGAGACGATCTTCGACAACACGCACACCGCATTGCGGACCGACGGTGTGTTTGTAACCAACGACATGATCGGCCGCAACGGCCACATGCGCTGGCCGGAAGTCCTGCGCATGGTCGAGCCAATCTGGGCCACCCTGCCGAATCGCCTGAAATTCAACCAACAGCTTAAGTCGCTCGATGAATCATTCGTCAATCGCGACTGTTCCCTGGAAGGCTTTGAAGGCATCCGCGCCCAGGACATTCTGCCTTTGTTGGTGACGCGTTTCGAATTCAGTCACTTTCTCGCGTTCGGCGGGTTGATTGACGTGTTCATTGATCGCGGCTACGGCCACAACTTCGATCCGGCCGACGAAAAAGACTTGGCCTTGATTGATTCCATTGCACAGCAAAATGACGCGGCTCTGGCTCAAGGCACCCTCAAGCCCACCATGTTGCTTGCCGTGATGACTCCCGGTCAGGTCGCCCAGCCAAAGTGCCATCAGGGTCTCACCCCGGAGTTCTCCGTGCGACCGCCCTCAATCATTGAACTCAATGTGACGCCCATTCCCAAAGTCTCCATCGTCATCCCTGTCCTGAACAAGGTGGATTTCACTCGCAAATGCCTTGACGCACTGCGCCGGCACACGCCGGCAGGACAATACGAGGTGGTCGTATGGGACAATGGCTCCACGGACGGCACGAAGACTTTCCTCGAAAAGCAATGTGCGGTTGATCCGGTCGTACGTTACTTCCGCAGCGAGGAAAACCTCGGCTTCGTCGGCGGGAACAACGCGGCCGTGCAACACGCACGCGGCGAATTCCTCGTCTTCCTCAACAACGACACCGAACCGCAACCGGGCTGGCTGGAAGCACTCCTGCAAACGGCGGAGTCTGATTCCTCCGTCGGCGCCGTCGGCGCCAAATTGATTTATCCGGACGGCAAACTCCAGGAAGCCGGTGGCATCATCTTCCGCGACGCGTCGGGCTGGAACTATGGCCGCACGCAGGACCCACGTGACCCGCGGTTCAATTTCCCACGCGAGGTGGATTACTGTTCCGCGGCTTGTCTGCTCGTGCGGACGGCACTCTTCCGGCAATTGGGCGGGTTCGACGTTCGTTACTCACCCGCTTACTACGAGGACACCGACCTCTGCTTTGCGCTGCGCCATAACGGCTATCGCGTCATTTATCAGCCGCGCTGCGAAATCATCCACCACGAGGGCGCGACAGCCGGCCAGGACTTGACCAAGGGCTTCAAGCAGTATCAGGTCGCCAACCGCCAGAAGTTCACGGAGAAGTGGAAAGAAGCGCTCGGCCGCCAGCACGTGCCCGATGCGAACCTGGTGCGTCGGGCCAGCCACCGCGCGCGGGGGCAGCGGATTCTCGTCATTGATCCGCTCTTGCCCATGTACGATCGCGCGTCCGGCTCGCGGCGGCTGTTCGAGATGCTGAAGATTCTCGCCGCTGGCGGCAACGCCGTGACGTTCATCGCGCGCAATGGTCAAGGGGGGGAACGTTACGCGACGGAACTTCAGGCGCTGGGTATCGAAGTATATGCGGGTGATGCGGAACGCATGAAGGAATGTGGCTTCGCGGTTAAATGCTGGCCGCTCGATTTGCCGAAGCTGCTGCGCGAATCGCAATACGAAACGATCATCCTCAGCTTCTGGTACGTCGCGGAACAATATCTTTCCCGCCTCCGCGCCTGGTCGCCGAAATCACGCGTGGTGGTTGACACGGTGGACGTACATTTCCTCCGCGAGCGTCGCCAAGCTGAGCTGTATCAAGACCACGAGCTCTTGCTCCGGGCGCTGGACACGTACCGGCGCGAGTTGAACGTCTATCGTCAGGCTGACGCACTGATCACGGTCACCGAGGACGACCGGCAGGCTTTGCTGAAGGAAATCCCGCAGAGTTGCATCTTCGTGGTACCCAATATCCACGAAGTAGCTGCGGACATTCCGCCCGTGGACCATCGCAACGGCTTGCTCTTCGTCGGGGGCTTCGGCCATCCGCCGAACGAGGACGCTGTCCTCCATTTCCACCGTGAAATCTGGCCGCGCATTCGACAGCGCGTGCCTGACGCCCGCTGGACGATCGTCGGCAACAAACCGCCCGCCGCGGTGCAAGCGCTGGCTGGGCCAGCCATTGAGGTCACCGGCTACGTCCCAAGCATGGAGCCTTATCTGCGTTCGCATTTGGTTTCCGTTGCGCCACTGCGGTACGGCGCAGGGATGAAGGGCAAGATTGGCGAGGCGCTCGCGAACGGCCTGCCGGTGGTGACCACCCGCATCGGCGCCGAGGGCATGGGCTTGGAAGACGGCAAGGGCGGCACGCTGGTTGGCGATGATCCCGAAGCCTTTGCCGATCACGTCGCGCGGCTTTACACCGATCGCGGTCTATGGACCCAGCTTTCCGCCCAAGGTCGCCAGCACATTGAATCCCACTTCACCCCGCAGTGCATCGCGCGCCAACTGGAGACGCTGCTGGATTGGAGCAGTTCGTTCTGCTCCATCATCGTGCTCGCGCTGAATCAGTGGGAACACACCGAGAAGTGTCTCGCCAGCCTCGCCCGCCACACCCCCGAACCGCACGAAGTGATCCTCGTGGACAACGGCTCGACAGACAAAACGCCCGAAGCGTTGCGCGTGATGGCCGTCAAGAATCAGCGCGTCCGCGTAATCTTCAATCGCGAGAATCGCGGTTTTGCCGCCGGTAACAATCAGGCTCTCGCCATCGCGCGCGGCGACGTCGTCGTGCTCCTTAACAACGATACGGTTGTCACTCCGGGTTGGCTCGGGCGCATGCTTGACGTGCTCAAGCGGCATCCGGACACGGGCGTCGTCGGTCCGATGTCCAACCACGTTTCCGGCCCGCAACGCGTCAGCGATGTCAGTTACACGGACTTGGCCGGCCTACCCGCGTTCACCGAAAGCTGGGCCGCTGCGCATGATGAACAAGCATTTGAAGTCGGACGCGCCGTGGGCTTCTGCCTGCTCGCGCGGCGCGAGGTCATCGAGCGCATCGGCGGGCTCGACGAGCGCTTTGGCAGCGGCAATTTCGAGGATGACGACTTTTGCATCCGCGCGCGGCTTGCCGGTTGGCGCATCCGGATCGCGAAAGATTCCTTCGTTCACCACACGGGTAGCCAGACGTTCAAGGGCGCGAAGATTGACTATCGCTCAGCGATGCTGCGCAACTGGGAGTTGTTTCGGACGAAGTGGCAGTTACCCGCCGATGTGGTGTTGGAGCAGGGTTATCCACTTCCGCAACGCCTGCCCGCCGGTGTGCCCCTCAACGCTCCCCTCTCCGCGCTCGAACTGACTCACACGATTACCAGCGACCGCATCTGGTCGCAGCGCTCGCCGGCTGCCGCGCGCACGTTATCGGAGGATGAACTCCCGCCTGCGGCAAAAGTCGGCCGACTGGATGATGCTCGCGATCTGTTTGGCCGCCGCAATTATGCTGACGCGTGGCGAGCGGCCGTGATTGCTCTGCAAGCGCGCCCGTTCCATCCCGAAGCCTGCCTCCTGCTCGCGGAAATCGCCCTGGCCGCCGGCGACGCCGCCACGGCGCGGCTTTGCGCTCAGCGCGCCACCGAGTTCGCCCCGCACTGGAAGGCCGGGCGACAGTTCTTGAAGCAGCCGCTCAGAGGCGATGCGAAGCCCGAATGGCTGGCGCTGCCCGAGCAAATCCGAAATCCGAAATCCGCGACCCGGCATCGGTTGACCGTAGGCGTGCTCACAAAGAATGAGGAACGCTTCATCGCCCAGTGTCTGAACTCGGTGAAGGGCGTCGCCGACCAGATCATTGTCCTCGACACGGGTTCATCCGATCGCACGATCGAGATTGCGAAATCGCTCGGTGCGGAGGTTCATTCCACGACTTGGAACGACGACTTCAGCGCGCCGCGCAATCTGATTCTGGAGCACGCCACCGGGGATTGGATTCTAATGCTCGACGCCGACGAAGAACTGCCCGCCGACCAGCACGCAGCACTGCGCGCGGACTTGCGCAAGCCCGAGGCCATTGCCTGCCGCGTGCCGTTGGTGAACCGCGGCCAGGAAGCCGAGGGTCAGAGTTTCATTCCGCGCCTGTTTCGCAACGCGCCCGGCGCGCACTACTACGGTCGCATTCACGAGCAGGTGTTTCCCAGCCTGCTGCCGCTGTGCAAGAAGTTCGGACTCGACACGGCGCTTGGCACGGCCCGTCTGCTGCATCACGGCTACACGAAGGAACTGGTCCGGGATCGCAACAAGATCGAGCGCAACCTGAATCTGCTTCGTCTTGCGATCGCCGAGCGGCCCGACGAACCCAATCTGATGATGAACCTCGGCCTCGAACTCGTGCGCTCCGGCGATCTCGATGCCGGCATTGTGCATTACCGCGACGCGTTCCGCCTGATGTCCGCGCAAAAGCCCGCCGAAGTCGTGCCCGAGTTGCGTGAAGTATTGCTGACGCAGTTCACGTCCCATCTTTACAAGGTGCGGGCGCATGACACCGTGGTGCAGGTACTGACCTCGCCGCTCGCGAAAGTCGGCAGCGGGTTGACCGCCTCCATGCACTTTGCCCTGGGCCTGTCGAGTTTCGAGTTGAAGGATTACCGGCAGGCGGTCGACAACATGCGCCAGTGTCTGGCGAAATTGAAGCAACCGGCACTCTCGCCCATCAACACGGATATCCTGACGGCCGCGCCGCATCATTGCCTGGCGTTGGCGCTCGCGAAGCTCAACGATGTGGCAGGCGCGGAGAAGGCCTTTCAAGCCGGGCTCGCCATGACCTCGCGGACGGAGGACATGCAGGTGGATTACGCTCGTTTCCTGATGGCGCAACAGCGGCCCGTGGAAGCCCTGCAAAGCCTGAATGAAGTGGTCCAGCGCAACGCCACCCACTCCTCGGCGTGGCGGTTGGGCGGCGAGATTGGCCTGAGCCAGCCGGAGTATCTGGAATTCGCGCGTGATTGGACTGCCGAAGCAGTGCGACAATTACCGAACGACTTGGCGGTGGTGGCTCAACGCGCCGAGGCGTTGATGCTCAGTCGGGAGCCCCGCGAGGCGCGCCCGCTTTGGGAACGCGCCTGCAACGGGGCGCGTCCGCCGCGCGCCGTCGCGGCGGCCATCCTATGCGCAACCCTCGAGGCGCAGCCGGGGCTGTCCCCGCAAAACGCCGCCGAAGAGGTGAATGTGAGCCGCGCGTTTGTGGATTGGTATCGGCGGCTGGTCACCTTCCAGGCGCTGGAAACCGTGGTTCAACTGAACGGTCGCGTCGGCCTGCTGCGGGAAACGCTGCCGGGCGCCGCCCGCGTGATCGAAACCGTCGTCGCGGCGGCCGATGCCGCCCAGCCGGGCTGAGTCCCTGAACCGGAGTGCGCCCGTCCTCGGGCGCAGCAACCCGGCTCGCACCCCAGGACGTTGCTGCGCCCGAGGACAGGCGCACTCCGGGAGCTTCATGGATGCGGCTACCGCCGCGAGGAATTCCTAGAGTTGACCATCAAGCGACTTTGTCTGCCCGAGCACGTGCTCCGGCTGGTGGATAGCCTCGACGAGGTTCGCCACGCCCGCGCCGACCAGGGACCGCGCCGACCGACCCTGGCCGCCCGGAGGAGGCAATCTGCCCGGAAGCAGAAACAAATCAGAAGAAAGGATTGTGCGCCTGCTCCTCCGCCACCATCGTCAACGGACCGTGGCCGGGACACAGCAATGTGTCCGGCGGCAGCGTCAGGATTTGCTCGCGCACCTTCTGACAAGCCAGTTCCCACGACTGGTTGCCGCGCCCAATCGAGCCGGCGAAAAGCGCGTCGCCCACGATTGCGACATGCGGTGCGTCTGCCGGCCAGTTGTGAACGATGTAAGTCACGCCGTCCTCGGAGTGGCCCGGCGTCTCGCGATGCGTGATCCGCAGGCTGCCCAACTGCACGCATTCGCCGGGCTTGGTGCGCTGGTCCGTCGGCGCACTCCGCGCGTTCGTGTGTAGCCGCACTTTCGGAAATGCCGCCCGCACGTCGTCCACGGCCGCCACGTGATCGTGATGGCCGTGGGTGATAAACAGGTGACGGAGCAGGAGCTGGTTTGCCTCGATCTCGGCGAGCGCATCTCGGACGTTCCAACCGGTGTCGAACAGCGCCGCGTCCCGCGTCACCTCATCCCAGAGCAAGTAACAGTTCACCGCCATGCCGCCATCGGCAGTCGTGAACACGCGCAGTTCCCGCCACGTGCTCAGGTCCTTTTCCGACGGCAACCAGCCATCTGCGATGCCCTCCAGTTTGGCGGCGTGCAAACCGAGCAAGCCTGCCAATGCCGGTAGATTCGGGCGCTTCCCGATCACGCCGAAGGTTTCCAGGGCAGCCAGCTCCGGCTCGCTCAAACCGGCGGCCTTCGCGGCGTCGGCTGCCGAAACGCCAGTCATGGCGCGTGCCTTGCGGATGATGTCGCCCAGATGGTCTTCGAGATTCATGTTCAAACGGTAGTCAGACGGAGGCGGGGCGCAAGTTGCCGGTTGCAGGTTTCAGTCGCCAAGCCAGCACCTTTCACTGGCGCCGGCTCGAATTACATCGGTCAACAGATCGTGACTTCGCGCAAACCAAGCAAGGCGGTGGTGTCGGCGTCATGGTCCGTCCCGCGTGGATGGAAAACGAATTCGTGTCGTCCGGGCGGCAGGCTGGAAAGGGCGGCTTGGATTTCTTTCGCGTTCATGCGGTACAGACGGTCAAGTCCCCAGAGCGTATCCGATTTCGCGGAGCGGTTCCACCGGCTGAGCCAGCGGCAGGCAAAGGGGCGAAGCCATCGCTCAGGGCCAGATGGACCAAACCAGCGCACCTCGAAACCGCGCAGCCAACCGACAAACGTCCCAGGCAGGACGGACTCCAAGACGCGAAGCACCTGGGGGTGGACATGCAGGTGGTGGTGAGCATTCAGGAAATCACAGCGCAAGCCGGTGGATTCAAACAACCGCCATTGTTGGCGAATCTCCCGACGCATGAGCTGTCGAGATTGAGCATGGCAGCCGATGGCCAGGCCGGCCCGAAAGGCGGATCCGCCCCAGGGCCAGGCCGGGCAGGTCGTCGGCGAAGAGTCGCACAAGTGCAGATGCCAACCGAGCTTTAGCGATGGGCACTCGCGGGCCAACTGAACCGCATGTTCGGTACCCGCTTGGCCCACCATCAGGCTGGCTCCATGAAGGGCGCCCTCGCGGTGCGCACGGAGAACCGCCAGGTTGATTGTTTCGCTGATGCCAAAATCATCGGCAATGAAGACGCCGCCTGTCATGTGGCGAGGGTTTTACAGGCTTTGCTTTCCCATGCAAGGCTGATATGAAGCTGTGCGGAAGAACATGAAGGACCAAGTCAACACCGCTCAGAAGGGCGGCATGGGTTTCATCGGTCGCGGACTCGTGCGCACCTCGATCACGCAAGGGAAACGCCTGAGTCTCCCATGCTTGGCCCTCCTTGCGGTTTTGCCTCTCCATGCCGGTCATTGAGTATGCCTTGCTGGCTTGGACCGGTGTCGCCTTGATTTGGTGGCTGATCGCCTACCGGCTCCTGGGCGAATCACCCGACCCGAGCCCGGCGCCGACCGCGGCGCCACTGCCGACGCTCACGATCTTCAAACCGCTGCCTCCGACCACTGCCGACGCGGATCGCCTTCTTTTGGCGGCTGCCATCGAATCCTTTATCGCGCAGCTGGACGCGAATTCACAGATGCTTGTCGGCGTTGAACAAACGGAGGCGGACGCCTGGGAGCCGGTTTTCCAGCGTTGGCGTCGCGGTCCGGCAGCCGCACGGATTCTAATAGTGACCCTGCCGCCGCCACTTCCGGAAGCGAACCCCAAAATAGCCAAGCTGGAAGCTCTCGCGCCGATGGCGCTGGGGCGATTCTGGCTTTGGTCAGACGCGGACATCATCGCGCCCCCAGGCTTGCTAAGGCAGCTTCAGCGGGAACTGGCCGATTCCGGTGCCGGCGGGGTAACGAGTGCCTACGCGGTGAGGTCGCCCGCGCGGGCGGCAGGAATGCTGGACGCGCTTTTTGTGAACCTGGAGTTCCTTCCCGGCGTGCTGCTGCTCGGCCGGCGCGGTCGGCTGGATTTCGCCTTCGGCGCCGCGACCTTGTTTTGCGCGGCGGATTTCCACGCCCGTGTCTCGTGGAGCGAGCTGCGCCGGGCCCTAGCCGATGACCACGAGTTGGGGAAGCGTCTGGGCTCCGTACGCCTGAGTGGTAGCGTCGTGGAGACGTTGGCCTTGTCGGTTGGCTGGCGACAGGCGCTGAACCACTATTATCGCTGGCAGAAGACGATTCGGTGGTGTCGGCCGGGAGGCTACGCGGCGTTACTCGTCATTCTGCCGTTCCTGGGGTGGCTGGCGGTGGCGTTGGCCCGTCCCTCGGCAGGACTGTCTTGGGCGGGGCTCGGTGGCACGTGGCTGGCAGAATCGGTTTTCGCTGGCATCGCGTTTCGCAGGTTGAATTGTGTGCTACCGCGGAAAGGGTGGCTCGCGTTCATCGCTTGGCCCCCTCTGCGGGCGCTGACCTGGCTGGCGGTGTGGATGCCCTTGCCGATCCGCTGGGGCGAAGGCCATGCCCTTTGGCGACAGCCACGACGCGCTTTCGCCAAATCGCCATCGGCGGAGGCGTGCGCTCAGACCGTCAAGGCACCAGCGACTGGCGGCGCTGCCGCAGGCCGCGAAAGAACTCAAAGCCCTCCCGACAGCGACGGACGCACACCGTGCGATCCTCCAGCATGGTCTTGAGGATGCGTAGGATCGGTCCGGGGCGAAGGTAGTAACTGCGGTAAAAGCGTTCCACCGCTTCAAAGATTTCCGCCCCACTCAGTTCGGGATACTCCAAGGCGGATGCCTGGAAGCCGTCTTCGCGCACCGATCCGGTGGCCACCGATTTGGCGAACCAGCCGTTCCGACGCGCCTGCTCATAAAGCTCCGTGCCCGGATACGGGGCCGCGAGGGCGACCTGGATGCTAAACAAGTCGAGGTCCTTGGCGAAGTGGATGGTTTCCTCAATGGAATGTCTCGTCTCACCCGGAAGGCCCAGAATGAAGGCCCCATGAACGCGCACGCCGGTTTGGTGACACGCGCGCGTGAACCGACGCATCGTTTCCAGTGAAACACCCTTCTTGATGTTCTCCAGAATCTTCGCGTTGCCGCTCTCGTAGCCAACCAGGAACAGCCGCAGTCCATAATCCTTGAAGAAACGCACGGTGTCTTCGTCCAGATTCGCGCGGCTGTTGCAGCTCCAGGTCAGGCCCAGCGGCGCAATTCGACGGGCGATTTCCCGAGCGCGGGGCAGGTTGGCCGTGAACGTATCGTCATCGAAAAAAAACTCTTTGACTTGAGGAAAGAGACGTTTCATGTACGCCATTTCCTCCGCCACGTTCTGCGCTGACCTGACCCGGTAACGCTGCCCTCCGATCGTCTGGGGCCAGAGGCAGAACGTACACTGTGCCGGACAGCCCCGCCCGGAGTAGAAACTGACGTACGGATGGAGCAGGTAGCCAATGACGTAATTCTCGATCCGCAGGTTGCGCCGGTACACGTCCGCCACCCACGGCAGCACATCCAAGTCAGTGAGCAATTCCCGTTCAGGATTGTGGTGGATTGCGCCGCGGGCATCGCGGTAGGACAATCCGGTGATTTGCCCCCACGGGCGACCTTCGCCCACCTCCTTGCAGGTGAAATCGAATTCTCTCCTTCCCACCCAGTCAATCGCCGGCGACGCCAACAATGTCTGTTCAGGCAGCACCGCAGCTTGAGCGCCCACAAATCCAATCCTTGTTTCCGGTCGCGCTTGCTTGATTGCCTCTGCCACGCAGCAGTCATTGCGCAGCGAAGGGGTCGAAGTGTGGATGACCACGTGATCGTGGTGACGCGCCTCGGCTAAACATTCCGCCAAGCCGAAGCGATGCGGCGGGCAATCCATCAATCGAGCGTCCGGCACCAGCGCTGCCGCTTGCGCCAACCAGGTAGGATACCAGAAACTGGTAACCTCACGCCGGGCTTGGTAGCGCGCTCCGGCGCCCCCGTCAAAACCGTCGTAACTCGGTGGGCACAAAAACAACACGCTGCCAAGCTAGCAGAGGCCGATGCCAACGCCAGATTTTGCGATGGGGGAGGGGCGTGGCCTCGACTCCCTTTCTGTTTTCACTCTGTTTGGGGTGGCCGACATCACGGAGCGCCAATTCCGCGTGCTATCCTCGGAGGTGCAGGGAGGGAATACAGTCCGCGTGTAACCTTTATGCAGCGGCTACTAACACTTCGCCGCGCCGTCTCCACAGAAAAAAGACGACAATGAAGTTGATATTGCCTGTTCTGGCCTCCACACTTCGAGGCGCTCCATCCGTGATGCTGATTTGGATGGTTCGCAGTTATGCCATCGGAAGACGGTCATTTCGCACCACTACAGCTTGAACAAGCCATCCGGCGCCGTGCGCAGGTGATCAATGCCTTCAAAGAGGAGTTGATCCGGCGGCTAAACCTCCCTTTTGTCCCGGAAGACCTCCACGAAGATGTGTCACTGCTCGGTTCGGGGCTGGGGCTCGACTCGCTCGATGCGCTTGAGATCGTGCTTTGCATCGAACACTGCTTCCGCATCAAGATTCCCGACGAAAACATCGCCGTGCTGCGTTCAATCAACACCGTGGTGGATTTCATCATCGCCCAACAGGATGCCCAGGGAGGGAAGCCGGCATGAGGATCTCGTTGCTTAAAGAGAAGCTGGCCGCCGCCGGGGCGTCATTCCGCGAACGAGCCGGAACGGAAGTCGTTTCGCACTTCGCCGAACCGCCCACCGAGTATCGCGCGGTGCGCGATGCCGTGGCCCTGACGGATTTCTCCTTCGTCCGGTCTTTCCGCCTGCCCGAAGACAAGGGGCTGGATTTCCTGGACGCCCTCCTGGCCGGCAACGTGCCCAAGATCCGCTTTGGCCGGGCGCTGCACACGATGATGCTTAACAGTGAGGGGCTGCTGGCAGGCGATTGTCTCGTAGCCAATAACGACCAGGAATTCGTCTTTCTGTGTGAGAGCATCGTGCCTGACGTCGAAATAGATGCGCTGATGCAAGCGGCGGGCGTCGCGGACGCGGGACACGAAGAACTCACATCCAGCCATGTTTTGCTCAGCTTGGACGGCTACAGGGCATGGGAAGTCGTGAAGCGGCAATTTGGGCCGGATGTGCTCGGGCTGCCGTATCTGTCCATCGAGAACTACACTTTCGATGGTTCGCCGGTGCGGCTGTTCCGCGCGGGCAAGACCTCCGAGTTCGGCTACCTGATCCTGGCGCCCCAGAGCGTGGCCGTCGCATTGTTCGACACACTCAAGACCGAGGTGGAGCAATGTGAAGGACGCTTGTGTGGCGTGGACATTCACGACGAGTTACGGTTGGAAGGGCGTTTTTTCAACATTCACCAAGAAGGCCTGCGCGTGCGCGATCCGCTGCCGCTCGGCCTTCAGTGGATGGTGGATTTGGAGAAGGACAATTTCACGGGTGTTGCAGCGCTGAAGCAACGCCGGGCGGCGGGTCTCAAACAGAAGATCGTCGGCGTCGCGGCGGAGACTGATTGCCAATCGCTCAAGGCCGGGGCCCAAGTTTTCCATGAGGGCAAACCGGTGGCGGAAGTAGTAGCACACTGCTTCTCACATGTCCTCAACCGCCCGCTCGGACTGGCGCTGTTCCCGATCGAGTTGGCCTATTCTGGACTCTCATTTCAACTCGGTGCGGCCGGCGGGCCGGCGATCACGACCATCTCGATGCCGCCGATCATGCCCAAGAGTTTGGGTGTCAAACTCGACGAGATGTAAGCTGCCGTGGTGACCGCCCGCCATGCCGCTCCAGGCCGGCTGATCAAACGCCGAATCCCGATCACGCCGGCGTTTCATGAGACCGACATGATGGGCGTGGTGCACAACTCGGTCTATTTCCTGTGGTTCGAACAAGGACGGCTCCAAATCATGCTGGAGGTATTGCCAATTGAGGAAGCCCTTGCGCTCGGCGTCGCCATGCCGGTGGTTGAAAACGTCTGTCATTATCGCAAGCCGGTGAAGTTCGGTGCGCCGCTCCTCCTCTACACCACGCATCACATCCAGCCCGCCTACGAAGGTCGGCTCGTCTTCCACCACTACCTGATTCACGAGAAGCACCGCACGGCGATGGCCTGGGGGCAAACCGCCACCACGCTGGTGGAGGCAAACACCAACCGTCTGGTGAAAGACTGGCCCACCGACCTCTGGCAGCGCTATCAGGCGCTGGCTTGATACCGCGGCCTGAAACCGGGACAATCCCGCATTCATGGAACGCGAATTTGAGAATCAGGTCGTGCTCGTCACCGGCGGCTCGCGAGGCATAGGCCGGGCCGTCGTCGAGCGGTTTGCCGCCCGCGGCGCAAAAGTCTTCTTCACCTACCACCAACAGGAGGAGCAGGCTCGCGAGGTGGCGGCGGCTTGTGGCGCCGTGGCCATGCAGTGTTCGCAGACAGACCCCGCCGCCATCGAAGCCGCCGTGCGACGCGTATCGACCGAGGGCGGGAAGATTGACGTGCTCGTCAACAACGCCGGCGTCACGGCGGACATGTTCCTGATGCTCATGCCGGCAGACGATTGGAACAAGGTGCTGGACACGAACCTGAACGGAGCGTTCCGCTGGTGCAAGAACGTCATCCGCCCAATGCTCCTGGCGCGCAAAGGCTCGATCATCAACGTCGCCTCCATCTCCGGCCTCGTCGGCGTCATGGGCCAGACCAACTACGCCGCGTCCAAAGGCGCGTTGCTGGCTTTCTCCCGTTCGCTGGCTGCTGAGGTCGGCCCCAAGGGCATCCGCGTGAACGCCGTCGTGCCCGGTTTCATTGAGACCGACATGACCGCGCGCGTGCCCCGTCAGATCAAGCAGCGCAATCTGGAGCACATTCTTCTGAAACGCTTCGGACAACCCGCAGAGGTTGCGTCCGTCGTCACGTTTCTCGCCTCGGAAGCGGCCTCTTACATCATGGGGCAAATGATCGTGGTGGACGGTGGCTTGACCGCTACCGCCGCGTGACCGTGCTCCGATGAATGTCTTTCTATTCCCGGGCCAGGGTTCGCAAGAAATCGGGATGGCCGCCGACTTGTTCAAAGCGGATCCCTGCTTCCGTGACCTCGTTGCCTTCGCCGCCGGGAAGTCGGGAGCCGATTTGGAACGCATTTGCCTGCGCGGCCCCGAGCGGGAATTGATCCGGACCCGGAATCTGCAACCCTTGCTGGTCTGCGTTTCGCTGGGCTACCTGCGCCACTTGACCGAACGCGGAGTCCGGTCGGATTGTGTCCTCGGCCATTCGCTGGGTGAAGTGACGGCGCTGGCGGCAGCGGGCGTCATTTCCGCGGAAGCCGCCGTTGCGCTGGCAGCGGAACGCGGTCGCTTGATGGACGGAGCAGCGGCCCAAGTAGCGGGGGGCATGGTCGCCGTGACCACACCGAATCGGGAACGGCTGGTGCAGTGGCTCGCCACAATGCCGCCCGAGCGTCTGGTTCTGGCGAATGACAATGCACCCACGCAACTCGTGCTCTCCGGCACCGTGGCTGCCTTGGAAGAAGTGGGGCGGTTCGTGGCGGCGGAGCGATTGGGGGCCTGCCGCAAATTGCCCGTGGCGGGTCCGTGGCACAGCCCGTTGATGGCAGAGGCGCAGCGCGCGTTCACCGGATGGCTGCAAGCGATTCCCTTTCGCGCGCCCGCCACCCCCGTCGTGTTCAACATCACGGGCAACCAGGAAGACGACCCCGCACGCATCCGCTCGCTTGCCGCCCGCAATCTCGCCGAGCCCGTTCGCTGGCGGACCAGCATGGAAACCGTGCGAACGATGCGACCAACCACCCTGTTTGAGATCGGACCCGGCCGTGTGCTCGCGGGGTTGGCGCGAGCCAATGGCTTCGACGATGCCACCCGGATCGTTCACGTCAACAACCTGCGCGGCGTCGAGTTGGCGGTGGCGGCGAAGAATCCAGTGGACGTTGGCGGTCCAAATCGTTCATCGTCTTCGTCGTCAACCCCACCGGTTTAGACGGGCGATGCGGGTTGCCATCACAAACGACACAACGACACAGATGGATTCAGCCGCCGTTTCGGAAGTCAACCGGGCCAACATCCCGCCAGCAGAACAACGCCTGAGCGCTCGCTCGTCGCCCGTCGCCATGCAATTGCCAGGACGCAACGGCCACCGGCTTACCGTCCGGCTGGCCACAGAGCGGGACCGCGAGACCATCTACCGGGTACGCCATGAGGTTTATGCCCGGGAGCTGGGCCAGCATCACCCCAACGACGCGGGCCGCCTGACGGATGCACTCGACACGTTCAACGCCTACATTGTGATTTCCGAAGGGGATACGGTGGCGGGCTTCGTTTCCATCACGCCGCCGGGCAGCCCGAGTTTCTCCATCGACAAGTATCTCCGCCGCGATCAACTCCCGTTCCCGTTCGACGACCGCCTCTTCGAAGTACGCCTGCTCACCGTCCCGGAGACGAAGCGCCGCCGACTGCTCGCGCTGGCGCTGATGTATGCCTCGTTCCGCTGGGTCGAAGCCCACGGCGGCACCAGGATTGTGGCCATCGGCCGCCGCGAGGTTTTCAGCATGTACGAGCGCGTGGGGCTCAAGCCCATTGGCCTCACCGTGCAATCCGGTGCTGTCACCTACGACGTGATGCAAACCACGATGCCGGAGGTTCACGCCGCGTTGCCCGGCATTCGTGGCATGCTTGACCGCATCCAGGCCGAAATGGCTTGGGACATCGGCGTTGCTTACGACACCCCGGCAGCCTGTTATCACGGCGGCGCCTTCTTCGACGCCGTAGGCGACGAATTCGGCTCGCTGGAGAAACTCGACACCATCATCAACGCCGACGTGCTGGATGCCTGGTTTCCGCCGTCGCCACGTGCGGTAGCAGCGCTTCAGGAGAATCTCCCACAGCTCCTGCGCACCTCGCCCCCGACCGGATGCGAAGGGCTGGTGCGCGCCATCGCGCGCACGCGCGGGGTGACACCCGATTCTATCCTGCCGGGCGCGGGTTCGTCCGACCTCATCTTTCTCGCCTTGCGCTACTGGCTGACACCGCAATCCCGCGTGCTGATTCTGGACCCCACGTATGGCGAGTACGCGCACGTCCTGGAAAAGGTCATCCGCTGTCGTGTCGAACGTTTGCGACTGCACCGCAACGAACATTTTCGGCTGGATCCGCGCCGCTTGGAGGCCCAGTTCGCGCACGACTACGATCTGGTTGTGCTGGTAAACCCAAACAGCCCCGCCGGCCAGCACGTTCCGCGTGCCGACCTGGAGCGGGTGTTGCGCGCCGCCCCGTCCCACACGCGGGTCTGGGTGGACGAAACCTACGTGGACTACGCCGGGCCGGGTGAAACGTTGGAGGCATTCGCCGCGGCCTCGGAGAACGTGATCGTGTGCAAGTCCATGTCGAAAACCTACGCGTTGAGCGGCGCGCGGGTGGCGTATTTGTGCGCGGGGCCGCACCAACTGGAATCCCTGCGCCCGCTGACGCCGCCATGGGCGGTCAGCCTGCCCGCGCAGGTGGCGGCGGTGAAGGCCCTGGAGGACGTGGACTACTACGCGGCGCGCCATGCCGAAACGCACGGGTTGCGTGAGGATCTCGCCAAAGGGTTACAGGCGCTCGGCTGGGACGTGCTGCCCAGCATGGCCAATTATCTCCTCTGCCATTTGCCGGCGGAGGGGCCGGACGCGGCGACGGTTGTCGCGCGCGGTCGGGAACGCGGTTTGTTCCTGCGGGACGCGGCGACGATGGGCTCGCAACTGGGCGACCGCGCGATCCGCGTCGCCGTGAAAAATGCCGCGACGAACGAGCGGATGCTTCAAATTCTGGGCGGTGTCTTGCGCGCCTGAATGCACTTCAGGTGGCGGGCGGTGGAAAAAACCGTTCCAGTCGCGCAAACAAGGATCTGTCTCCCTCCAACTCAATCTGACGTTGGGTCAACGCCTGACGCGCATCGGTCTGCCGGGTGAAGAGGCCCGCCCACACCGCTGCGGTACAACGAACGCGCAGATCCGGGTCCGTTGCGGCCCCTTCCACCAACTCGCATCGTCCGCGGTCAATTCGGACCTGATACACGAGGTCCGGCTCGCGGAACTCGAACTGCAGGACCGCCCGCACCCGGGCCGCCGCCTTCGCGTCGAAAAAGCGCACCATCTCGCGCATGAGGATGCGCACGTCCGCGGAGACCTGCTTCTGCACTTCGGCAGGGTCCAAGCCCGTTTCGCGCAACGCCTCGGCGCGTCTCCAGTAGATGTTTGAGTAGGTGCGGAAATGCTCGGGTGACGCCGCCAGCGGCAGTGCCACCGCCTCGGTGGTTTCCGCCGTCAATCTCCCGGTCGTGCCGGCCTCGCGCCCCGCCTGAACAAACGCCGTCTCGATCCGCTTCAGCGTCTTCGGTTTCGAGAGCGGATAATCCAGCAGATACGATTCCGGCCGTGTCAGTTGGCCGCCGAGTTCCAGATCCAAGCTGTCGGCAATGAGTTGGAAGGTGGCATTCAGTGGCTCGTACGGCTCCGGGCCGGGCAATGCGCCGGTTACGATGGTGATCAACTTCTTGTGGCGCCAGCGGCGCGGGAAACGCACGCTGTTGCGCGTCAGGCCGCGCGCGGAACGGACGACGCCGGGCGCAAACAACGGGAACGTGCGCTCAAACCAAGTCTTCAGCAACGCGCTCATCGAGTAGAAGTAGAGTGGCGTCACGCACACGATCACGTCGGCGTCGAGCACCTGTTCGAGCTGCGCGCCCATGTCATCGCCGTGGACGCATTGACCGGGCGTGACCAGCCAGCAGTGAAAACAACCGAGACAGGGCTGAACGGAAAGCGCCGAGAGGTCCGTGCCGGTCACCTTTGCCCCGACCTCGTGCAGGCCCTGGAGAAAGAGATCCGCGACGCGCTGCGTGTAGCCATGCTTGCGCGGATTGCCTCGCACCAGCAGCACCTTCATGCGCCGCCCTCGATTTGTGCCAGCGTCAAGACGCCGCTGGCAATCACGTTCCGCCCCACCGTGGCCTCCACGTTGAACCGAAACAATCCGCCGAAGCTCTTGTCGCTCGCCGATCGCAGCACCAGCACGTCGCCAGGCCTGGCCGGGTGGGTGAACTTCACATTGGTCGTGGCCAGGAAGAACATCTTCGGCCGCTCTGGCGGCGTGGCAGCAGCCAGCTTGTCGCTCAACCCAAGCAGCAGCCCGCTGGTTTGGGCGAGTGCCTCCGCCACCAATACGCCCGGCATGATGGGGCGGCCGGGAAAGTGCCCGGCGAACTGCGGCTCGTCGGAACGCAGCTCGCGTTCGGCGACGATGGATTTGTAGGCCTCCAGCCTGACCACGCGATCTACGAACAGGAACGGCGCCCGGTGCGGGAGCAGCGACAGCAGCTCGTCTCGGTTGAAAAGCGGTTGCTCAGTCATGATTCTCAGGGGTGCGGTTTTCCCAGCAGGTCCCGACGTCCAACGCGTTCAACGCGCGCGCCATCCGCCGATGCACCCGGTCGCACAATGTGTTCGCGTCATCGTCGGGAGCCGGCGGCTCGGGGTCAAGGAAGTGGATGCGATAATCATTGCGACCGCGGGGAAACACGCTCCCCGGCAACTTCGCCATGAACGGCTGTGTGGAGTGGACGATGACCGGCACGACCGGAACTCGGGCCGCCTGCGCCAGTTGAAAGGCCAACGCATTGAACCGCTGCAGGCGTCCGTTGCGCGCCCGCGTGCCTTCGGGAAACACGAGCAGGCTGCGGCCCTCGGCAAGCACGCGCCGGCACTTCTCCAGCGAAGCGCCGACGGAACGGAGCGAATGCCGGTCCAGGCTGACGAGATCAAAATACTTCGCCAACAAGGCGTACATGGGCTGCCGTGTGTCCCGCGACTTGATCACCACGCCCAGATGCGGCACCAAGCCAAGCAACAAAATGGCGTCCATGAAGCCGCGATGATTGGCCACCACCACGGCCGGGCGCGCCGCCAGCACCCGATCCAGTCCGGCGATTCCCGCAACGCGATAGACGCCGATGACCGGCAACCAGCCGCGGGTGAACAGAGCCAGATAACGGTGAATCAGCGCGTGGATCGTGCGATGACGCGCCCGCGGAAACGGCAATAACACCAGGAGCACGGGCACCAGACACAGGACGAACACGCCTTTCGAGACGACGTAGCTCAGATAGCCCAGCGAGCAGCACAGCACCGTCAATGGCAAGCAGCGTTCGCCGGACGACTTCATGGGGCTTTCACCGGGGCCGCCGCAAGCTTGGCGGCCAGGGCTTCGATCTGCTTTCGTTCACCCGCCAGCGCGGGCTTGCCCGCGAGCGCTGCCTGACACGCGGTGGCCGCCGCCGAGAACTTGCCCTGCCGCGAGAGCGCTTCGGCAAGCAGCCAACTGTTGCGATAGAATCCCGGATTGTTCGTTTCCGCGGTGCGCGCCTGAGTCGCCGCAGACTCAATGTCGCCGCGTGCCAGGGCCTGTCGTCCTGCCTCCAGCGCCGCAGTGGCCACGCGGTACCGCTCGAACTCGCCGCTGGCGAGGATCGGATCTTCCGCCACCGCTTGTTCCGGCAGCACCGTACCCGGCGCGCTCAGGTCGAACGCCACGAAACGACCCAGTTGATGCGGCGGAAGCGACGCCCAGAATACCCCTGCCGTCAGGTCCATCACCACCGAGTGCGTCGCGATCAGCGGGTTCAAGGTACTGCGATGGCCGTTGCCGGGAAACGCGCCGCAGGGCAACCGACGGTCGCGGAGGAAAGCGGCGCACTGTGCAGCGTCAACCGGTCTGGACGTTCCTTCGATGAGTTCACGCAGCCGGTCGTAACGCGCAACCGAGGTGTCCACACGCTTGAATTCCTCGTTGAGCGGATCGTCTTTCAACGCGTCCGTCAGATAGTGATTCGCACAGACGATCCAAGGCTCGTCACCAGGCTCGCGCACCGCCATGGTGTCCGGCGTCTTCTCGATCACCACGAACCGCCCATCCTTGCGGCTGCCCACGAGAAAGAGCGCGGAGACAAACACCTGCCGCTTCTGAATGATCGCCTTCGCTTCCTCGATCGTGCGGGCGTGCTGCAACACCTCGCGCGCGACCAAGCACGTCGGCGTCGCGGCGTCGCCGGGCAGGTGCGAGGGCGCGCCGTTTACGGTCACGGACAAGCCCTCACGGTTCATCCCCGAAACACAACCCGCCATGCCCGCCCACGCCAAAGAAATGAAGGGAATGCCGTTCGCCGGTTCGCAGATGATCAGAATGCGGTCTTCGTCGAAGATGGGATCGGCTTCCCAATCGAAGTTACGCCCCGCCAGCAAGTGCCCATCGCGCGTGCGGTCACCCCACGCGCCGAAGGCCGTGCAGCCGCGGCGAATCAGCGGACTGTTCATCAGCATGTAGGAGATGTCCTGCGCCGCGTGGTAGTTCAGCAACCGGAAATAGAATGGGCCGACCTCCGGATGCGGGTCGCGACAGCCCAAGCTCAGGCCGAGGATTTCCAGTTGTTGATCCGCAGTGATGTGCTCCGGTAGATGGCGATTCTTATAGACGACGATGAACTTCAAAAGGAACTGCGTCCAGCGATAGGGCGCGACGCGGTGGAACAGGCCCAGCACGGTCTCCTCCTGACGCTCGACGTATTTCTGTGTCAGCGCGCCGTTGGCGTAGCCCATCTCGAACGGCGTACCCTTGAGATAAAGCACCGGCAGGCCCTCGACTTTGCCAAACCAGCTCTGCCCCAGATACACCCGTCCGTCCCGCGACTCAGGCGTGAGCTCGGTGATCGCCGTGTTGACCGGCAGTGGCGGCGGTTTCGCCACCCAGAGGTGCATGAGCGCCACCATGCCAAGCCATGTGGCGAGCAGCAGTCCGACAAGGCTGCCTGTCACCCAAAGCAGCCGGCGACGCCACTTGTGTTGTCCTCTCATCGCCGGACTCCTTCGGAGGTTGGAGCAGCCGTGGCAGAAACGGCCAAGTCAACGATGCGCAAGTCGAGCTGGTACGCCCCGGCTTGGACATGGAACTCTGCGGGCATCCCAGCGGCCCCACCAAACGTGCGATACCGAGATATCTCAGCACGCCAGAAGGGGCGTTCCTGCTGCGCGAGTTCCACCATTTCCAGTTTGCACCCGGCGTTGTCGAGGACATAACGCGCGATCATTCTGTCCTCCGTCGGCTTGGTTTGCATCACCATTCGACCGTCCGGCATCATGCCGGCCGCAACCAGCTCCGGCGGCGGCACAAACAGCCAGCGCAGGTCACGCGCGACGAATTGCCGCGCCCAGTCTTCGCGGAACAAAGGTGTCACCTGGCGCACCTCGGTGTCTCCGTTGTGACTCACGCGCACGGCGGTCACCACGCCGAGATTGCTGACCAACGCGAGATCATATCCGGCCGCGGCAACAGACAGAACGCCGTCGCAAGTAAACTGTTTGCTCCCGACCCGGATGATGGCCCGTTGCACGGCGCGATACTGTGGCGGGAAAAGTCTCGCCACGGTGCGTCTGGCTTGTTCAACCCTCGTCGTCTCCAACGGCACGGCCTCCGTCACTGCCAAAGGCAGGAGTTTGCGGCTCGTCACGCAACCACAGGCCACCAGAGCCAGCAGAAGGCTCGACAACAGTGTTGAAACAGTCTTCGCGCTGCTCACGGCTGCTTGGTGTTCTGGGATGCGGCGGCTCGAATTTCCGTCATCCCGACGGGTGCGCTACGATCAAATGCCTTGGCCGGAAACGCCACGCCAATCGTTTGCTCACTGAATCGGATGTCCGTGAAATCGCCGCCCGTTTCTCGCAAGACCACTCGCCGCGTGGCCTTGAGGTCGGGCGCAAGATGCACCTCGATTGCTCGCATCACCTTCCGCATCTTTTCGTTGCGGGGAGTGAGCTGGACAACGACTCCGTCCGATGAATTGGTCAGCGCCACCGCGTAATCGCGGCTCTCGCTGGCGTAGCGGCCTTCCATGATCCCGGCGATCTGGGCGATGACATTTTGCATCGCGGCGGCCAATCCCATGTCGAGCTTCTTCCACTTCTCGTCTGTCCACTCGAACTGCGCCACGCCCGAGCCGTCGGAAATCAGAATGGATTGATACGGCTGCGTGACTTCCCAACGGATGCGTCCCGGTTTCTGAAAGCACAACCACCCTTCCGAGCGCAGAGGTTCGTTAAACAGCGACAGATGCCGCTCTTGGACGAAGCGGCTCAGGACGCAATCCGCCCGGCCCAGCGCCTGGCTGACCTCGGCCAGCGAAACAGCAGCCGCGTTCGTGGCTTGGGCCGCAGCCAACCGGGCGAACCCGAGCGCTACCAGCACCACCAGGACACCGAGTGTGTTCGAAAATCTATTCATTGGGTTCCTCGCACTCGACCAGTTCATCCAGCCGCAGGCATTCGTACCCGGCGGATTGGAGCCGGTCAATCAGCATTGAAACCGCGGCCAGCAACCGCTCCACCGGCCCCCCGCCATCGTGCAACAGCAAAACCGCGCCCGGGCGCAAACCCCGCAGCAGCCGGCTGACAATCTGTTCCGGCGTATCAGCCAGCCGCGAATCCAAACCACGCGCCGTGTAGCCGGTCACGCGCAGGTTCAGCTCGCGTGCGACCCGGAATACGCGCTGGTTGCTCAATCCCATCGGCGGCCGAAAGAACCGGGGCGCCTGGCCAGTGGCCTGGCGGATGGCCTCCTGCGCCTCGGCAAGCTCCCCGCGCAGCCGCGCCACGCTAAACAGGTTCGTCCCGCGATGATGCCGGTGTGAGTGATTTTCGACCAGATGCCCCTCGGCGACCACGCGGCGGACGAGTTCGGGATGCTGCGCTACACGTTCGCCCACGCAGAAGAACGCCGCCTTCACCTGCCGTTTCGCCAGCAAGTCCAACAGCGCCGGCGTGGCGACCGGGTCTGGGCCGTCGTCGAACGTCAGGCCAACCACGCGCCGCGTGGTGCGGACGCGGCAAAGGCTCGGGCCGAACATTCGCCACTGAGGAAAGGAAACGCCCAGCCCGACGGTGAGCCCAGCGACACAGCAAAGCACGATCAATAAACCCCATCGCTGCGGGCCGTGCGTTTGCCAGATGATCAGTGCGGCCAGAAGAACCGTGCCGACGACGAGACATTGGTAGCGGGTCACGCGCACACGCAACAAACCGCTTTG
The DNA here is from genome assembly GCA_964371005.1 of uncultured Verrucomicrobiota bacterium. GTDB lineage: Bacteria > Verrucomicrobiota > Verrucomicrobiia > Limisphaerales > MWDV01 > MWDV01. The sequence continues at coordinate 60,122 of CAYJNU010000001.1, forward strand.
CCGCCGCCCGGCGACAGGGTGTAGAGAACGATCTTCCGGCAACGCTGAACGGGCACACCTGGCAACACAAGTTCGCCGTGCACCAGTCCCACCGCCACGTAGAAACCGAACGCGGAGGCGGAATGATGCTCGCCAGAACACTGTTTGTAGGCCGCCGCCGGCATCGCATGACCAGCCAGCTTGGAGAGCGCACCGGCCACCGTCTGATATGCCTCATCGCCCAAACGGGGGACCTGACCGCCGTAGAACCGACTTGGAGTCTGCCGTATCGCAGAATTGCATTCTGCAGAAGGCCCGCGAGTGTCTGAAGCGCTGGAAGTCCCGAAGCCTTGCCGATTACAAATCGGCGATACGGCAGATTCAGAATCTGCGCTCCCTTTCTCGCCGTTGGCGCCCGTCAGCAACAGATCCACTTCTCCCAAGCGAACACCGGCAGCCGTCAGCGCTTCTGCAATCCAGCGCGCCTCAGCGGCGGCGTCAAACGTTGGTTCAGTGAGCTGCCCCAACCGGATTGCGGAAACCCAGGCCAGCGGATGAGCAGCGTGTTCGGGACGCGCCAGCGCAAACATGGCGCAGCCTTCACCCGGCAACGCCCGCTGGCGACCTTGCGGCGCGGAAGCAAAGGGTCGCACCGCAGGCGTTTGTTCGTTCCACCATCCCCACCGTCTTCCCGCGGCCAGATGATGCGGATTCAACTCGTCCCCGGCTCCGACCAGCGCCGCGTCTGCCCGACCCGCGGCGATTTCGCGCGCGCCCTGCCAAAGTGCAGATTCAAAGCAGATGCCACGCTGAACCGAAGTCGAATTCAATCCGCGCAGTTCCAGTTCAATGGCGATTTGCGAGGCGAGGCCGTTGTGAACCGAGTTCGTGAAGAAGAGGGGACGCGGCGCACGCTCGTCCTTCGCAATCAGGTTCTCGACGAAGGCCGCCGTGTCGTTCAAAGAACCGAGTCCTGTTCCGACGGCCACGCAGATACGGTCAGGCGGCACGCCCGGCAGTGCGTCCGCAGGCAGGCACTGCTTGGCTGCCACAAGCGCCATTTGTTGAAGCCGGTTCAGCTTCCGCCGTTTCGCAGAATCGAGCGCCTGTTCGGCGCCAAAATCGCCGCAGGCATAAACGGGAATCGCGCCCCGTCCCGGGGCAAGCCAGGTTTCGGCGACCGACAACTTCGCACCGCCGCGTTCTACAGCCTCGCGTATTGCCGCGGTCGAGTTACCCGCCGCGCTTACCGCTGCGGCGCCGATGATCGCCAGGCGCGCAAGCGGCCCGGCGTTCTCCTCCACCATGATGACGGCCGGCGCAGCATCGGCGCGGGAGAAAACGAGGGCGACGTTGTTCCCGCCGAAGCCGAAGGAGTTGCTCAAGATGTGGCGAACCGGAAGTCCTCCAAACTCGCGCACCGGCTCGAACCCGACTTTCGGATCGGATTGCTCGAACCCCAGGCTCGCGGGCACGGCCTGTTGCCGCAATGCCTCGACGCAGAGCACGGCCTTGATCGCTCCACTCGCCGCCAGGGTGTGGCCGAAGAAGCGCATCATCGAGCCGACCGGTGGCAGCGCGTCACCGAACAGTCGTCTCAAAGCACGCGCCTCTGTGGCGTCGTTGTCCGGCGTGCCGGTGCCGTGGGCACTGACGTAGCCGACGTCGCCCACCGTCCTTCCAGCGCTGTGCAGCGCGGCCTGCATGGCGGCGAGCGCGCCGCGGCCTTCCGGATGCGGCGCCGTGGCATGCCAAGCGTCGCAACTCGCGCCCCAGCCTTCAAGTCGCGCCAGGATTTGCGCGCCGCGCACGCGGGCGGATTCCTCGGATTCCAGCACCAGCATGCCGGCGCCTTCGCCGAGACTGATGCCGGTGCGCCGCGCGTCGAAGGGTCGGCAACCATTCGGGTCGAGAAGTAGCAGTGAGCCGAAGCCGTTCAGCGTGAGGCGGCAAAGCGAGTCGCCGCCGCCAACCAACGCGAAGTCAGCTTCGCCACTTTCGATCAGGTCCGCGCCCATGGCCAAAGCCATTGCCCCCGCAGCACAGGCGGCGGACACGGTGGTGCAGACCCCTTTGGCGCCAATCTGGCGAGCGCACAATTCAGCGGCGCCGGCGCACTCATGAAACCGCAGCGGGCCAAAGCGGGAGCGATGTTCTCGCAGCAGCGTGGAGAGGACCTGTTCAGTGCTTGGCATTCCGCCCACGGTGCTGCCAATGACCACGGCCATGCGGTCTGGCGATAGCGGGTGGGGCACTTGGTTGAATCCAGCCGCGGTCAGTGCTTCCCGGGCGGCGATCCAGACCAGTTTGTCCGATCGCGAGCCGCGGACGTTGCCGGCCAGCGCGTTCACATCTTCGCGAACCTCGCCGACGAGGTGTTGCCCAAACCGGGGCGAGGGAAAGCGGGTGAGCGAACCGAGGCCGGATCGGCCGGCACGGAGGGATTGCCAAACCTGCGGAACGCCACAGCCCGCCGCACAGATGACGCCCGTGCCAGTGATGACTGGGCGCCGCCGGGTCATGACTTGCGGTTGGCGGCGACGAACTCCGCCAAGGCGGTGACCGACGCGAACGCCTTGTCGGCGACCTGCCGCTCCTGGATGATGATGCCGTAGTCCTGATCCAGTAGCGCCACCAACTCCAGCGCGTCAATCGAGTCCAGCCCCAAGCCGGTACCGAACAGTGGTTCGTCGGCCTTGATGTCGGCGGGCTTCACGCTGTCGAGGTTCAACGCGGAGATGATCTTGGCTTTGAGTTCTTCAATCAGGCTTTCCATAAACGGCGCGGCAAGGGTAACGGTGGCTTAAGGGTAAGCAAGCGTGTTTCGCTCGCGACACAGTCTCAAGCTCTGCACAGCGACGGAAGCCGCAGTGAGCGCGTGCTCGCGCGGCTTGCCAGCACGCCGCCCCAGCAAAAGCGCCGCGCCATGCCAATCGCCGGGCGGCAGCATCTCAGGCGCAAATCCGGTGTCGGCAAGCTGGCGCGGGACGGCTTCACAACTGAGGCACACGACCAGATCGGCGGCGCCAGTTTGAAGCCAGTCCGTCGCTGTAGCAATCGCAGCGTGGTTGCCCGCCCGCGAGGTCAACAGACACAGCCCCGGCCCTTGAAGCCGATGCCGAATGCAAACCGCGCCGATCACCGTGCTCGGAAGCGTGTAGGTAAACAGGCTCGGACGCGGCGTTCGGAGGAATTGCACGTCGGTGGCGAGCGAACCGGCGCTCGTTTCGACGCAAATACTCACGCGCTCGCGTTCCCCCGCCTCGCGGGTTTCAAAACCGGCGTCCAGCAACTCCACGACGATCAGCCCCAACCGACACATTAAATCCATGCGCCCGAACCGTGAGGCATCGCCGGTGAAGAGCAGCGACCAATGCACAGCGTCCAGCTCACCGCGCTGAAACGGCCCGGCCACTTCCGGCGGCCACGGACGCACGCCGGCGAGATCGTTGCCGTGGCCTTCGGGACCGATGTAGCTGGCGGCGAGAATCGCGAACTCCGTGGGCAAGGCGCCAGCCTGGGTAACATGGTTCGCGGGAACCGTTCGTTGCGGTAGGCCCGCACAAGAATCTGATTGGAGCGCGGCCGTCTCAGCCGCGGCCGTTTCGCAGGCGGAGGGGACTGGATCGAGTTCGGAAGCGGCGGGCGTTTTGGAGTGGCTGCGGCTGGGACAGCCGCGTGCCGAGCAATGTTCCAACACAACCGCCGCGTTTGTCCCGGCAAAACCGCAGTTGACCTTCAGGATGCGGTGCAAGCCTGCGACCGATTGTGGCTCGCGCAGCAGACTCGACGGGGCAACCGGATCTGGCTCGCCGAGCCGCGGGGTGCCGGGCAGCGTTTGCTTTTCCACCGCGAGCAAACACAGGATCGTTTCCAGCAAACCCGCCGCGCCGAGCGTATGGCCCAACATGCCTTTGCTGGAGCTGAACGGCGGGACGGCGTCGCCGAACACCCGGACGAGAGCGAGCGCTTCCATGTTGTCGTTATAGGCCGTGCCGGTGCCGTGGGCGTTGACATAGCCAATGTCGGCGGGTCTCAAGCCAGCCTTGGCGAGTGTACGGGAGATGGCCAGGGCCAGCCCGGCGCCATCGCGTGACGGGCCCGTGAGGTGGTTCGCGTCGTTGCTGGAGCCCCAGCCAGTCAGGAAAGCCCTTGCAGTCGGAGCCAAATCCCGCCGCGCCAAGACGACGGTGGCTGCGCCCTCGCCCAGGCTTAGGCCCACACGCGCCTTGTCGAAGGGCCGGCAACCGTCCGGGTCGAGCGACTTGAGCGACGTGAAGCCAGCCAGCACGAAATGTGAGATCACATCCACACCCGTGACAAACACAACATCTGCCTCACCGTTGCCGATGAACGCCGCGCCCTGCTGGAGCGCAAGCAGACCGGAGACACAGGCAGCGGAGACGCACTGGACCGGGCCACGAATGTCGAGCGCTGTTGCCAAATCCGCTGCCAAGAGCGCCGGCTGCAAATGTCGCTTCGCCGCCTCGGAGCAAGGCTGCCCTCGAACCAGACGCTCCAAGGCCTCGATGTCGCCCTTGGTCGTGGAAAGCACGAGCGCCCGGCGTCCCGGCGGAATCCCCGGGGTCGCCGGGTCAAGGAGCGCTTGCCGCATAGCCGCCGTCGCGAACAGATACGCGCGAGCATCGGCCTGCGCCGGATTCGTCGCCTGCAATTGCCCGACGATCTCCTCCGGCACACAGCCACACACCATGGCCTGGTAACCCTTGCCTTCAAACCGGGCGCACAGCCGCAAGCCCGAGCCATTGGACTCGATGGCTTTGACCAGCGGGGCGAGCCCCAAACCGAGCGCGCTGATCGCGCCGCAGCCGGTTATCGCAACAGCGTGGTCGGGGATTTCCAAAGCGTTGCCCATGCGTTAAGGCGTTCGATCATGAATGGCGGCCAGGTGAGTATCAATTCACCGTCCGGCTTGGTGAAGACTTGCACGGTTCTGCCGGTCGCCAGCAAGGTCGGCTCGCCTTCACGGTGAATCTCGTAGGTAAACTCCAACCGCGCCGCGTCGGATTGCCACAAACGTGCCGTCACCTCCAGCACGTCCGCCATGCGCGCCGGCACAAGGTAATCTACCTGAAGCTGCACGACCGGCGCGGCGGTGTTGTTCTCGAAGAACACCGGGTAATCGAGTCCATACCGGCGGCCCCAAGCGCGGCGGGCTTCCTCGAAGAAGTTCGCGTAGTGCCCATGCCAGACGATGCGCAACGCATCCACCTCGTTGAAACGCACGCGGACGGTGGTCCGCTCTTCCAGATACGGACGCGCGGCATGGGACGGCTGGGCGAGCGTGGGACGGCGGCGTGGAGCGTCGGGCGGTTTCATGTGGGTTCATCCCAGAAAGGATAGAGGTTGAGCCATTGAAAAGGATACTGCCGGGCAACGGTTTCGAGACGCTGCACGAACTGAGCGACGTACGGACGTAGCGCTTCCACCGGCTGCCGCAGGACTTCGCGGGCAATGAACTGCGGCGGAAACGAGAAGAACCGGTATTCGCCCACCCGCTCGCGCACCGCGAACACTTGGAACAATGGCGCGCCGCTGGCAGCGGCCAGCTTGTAGGCGCCGACTGGAAACCGCGCCGAATGGCCGAAAAACGGCACGGCCAAATCTTCACCGCCGAACGAGCGGTCACCGTGCAGGAGAATGATTTCGCCGCGTTTCAGTGCGGCAAGAATTGGGATGCTGCGGAGCGGATGATCGTCGGTGGTCAGCAACCGAAATTGTTTTGCCTGCAACGCGTGGTCGAACAACTGCCGAATCCGCGCCTCCTCCTTTTCCACGACGACCATGTTCACCGGTTTCCCGTGCCGGCCCAGCAAATGGCCGCCCATTTCCCAACCGCCGAGATGCGCGCCGAGGAGGATGATGCCACGACCTTGATCGAGGAATTCCCGGAACATCGTCTCGCCTTCGTAGCGACAATCCATCCGCGTGCGGCCCATGATCAGCGCGAGCCGATCCAGCAGTGTCACACCATACGCGTAGAAGTGGCGATAGACGAGCCCGAGGCGTTTCCACAACGGCTGCGGTCCAAGGGCGCGGCTCAGGAACTGCACCGAACTGCGCCGGGCAAGCGGGCTGGCGACGAGGAAGTAAGCCGCCACTGGCGTCAGCCACGCGTAGGCCGCGCGCAACCCGAACAGGCGAATCAACTGCACGAACCACCAGTTGCCGAAGTAGCCGCCCCGCGTGCGTCCGGACCAGCGAACGGACGGGAGCGCGGCTGTCCCGGCCGCAGCGAGTTGCCCGGGTTGGCAGGCGGGTGATGCCTCGGGCGTGGGTGTACCCGCGGACGATGCTGCAGTTGGGACAGCCTCGCTCCGGCGGGTCGGGGCAGCTCGGCTCGCTTCCATCACGGCGCGGCGGGTCGGGACGGCAGCAGCGTGCGTTGCGCATCGTCCGTTTGCAGCAGGGCGGTCACGCGCGCGATGTCCTCAAACAGCGGTCGGTCGTTCCCAAGCTTCTCCGAAACGCTGCGCACCAGCCGATGCACCTCGCGAAAATGCTCACCCATCACATCGCCGCCGCGCAGATCAGCAGCCTGCACGAGCGCCAGGGCTTGAATGCCAAGTAGCTTCCAAACCTTGCCCACCAGGTCGCGCGTCAGCCGTGCCGATATTGTGCCCATGCTGACCACGTCCTGATTGTTGGCGTTGGTCGGAATGGTCTGTACCGACGCAGGCGCGCTGAGCATGCGGCATTCGGCGGCGAGCGACGTGGCCAGAAGCTGCACGCCCATGAAACCGGAGTTCAGCCCGGAATCGCCGCCCGAGAGCAACGGCGGCAGGCCCAAGCTGTAGCGCCAATTCACCAGCCGCTCCAGTTGGCGTTCCGCCAGCAACGCGGTTTTCGCCAGGCCAAGGCGGAGGTAATCGCAAACCATCGCGATTTGCTGGCCATAAAAATTCCCGCAATGAATCACCGATTCGGTGTCCGGGAAGACGAGCGGATTATCGGTGGAGGCGTTCAATTCTCGGGTGATGACGGCCTCAATGTGCCAGAGCGCCTCCTGAATTGCGCCCAGCACCTGCGGCGCGCAACGCACGGAATACGGGTCTTGAATCTCGACTCCCGGCTCGACGGGCTTCGCGTACGAACCCCACTGATGTTCGTCGATCTCGCGGCAGAATTTGGGGTGCGTGCGCAGGTGTTGGGCGATGCGATCCGCAACCGCGGATTGACCGCGGAAACCGCGAGCCTTGTGGACCTGTTCGCACAGCACTTCCGGCGACGCCCAAAGCGCCTGAAACAGGCAAGCCGTGAGCAATTCCATCCAACTCAAGACCGCGGCCGCCTCGTGCGCGGCCAGGGCGGCCAGGGCCGCCATCACGGATGTGCCATTGACGAGCGCGAGACCTTCCTTGCACTGGAGCACCACCGGCCTGAGGCCATGCTTCGCCAGCGCCTCGGTAGCAGGCAACCGCTCGTCACCGACGCGCGCGTGCCCCAAACCCACCAACAGGCGCGACATGTGCGCCAGCGGGGCAAGGTCGCCGCTCGCGCCGACCGAACCTTCGCAAGGAATCTCGGGCAGGATGTCACTGTTCAACGCTGCGATGAGCAAGTCCACAACCTCAGGACGAATACCGGAGAATCCTCGCGCCAGCGCGTTGGCCCGCGCGGCCATGATGGCGCGGGTCTCGACGGCAGAGAAGAGCGGGCCTTGTCCGACGGAAAGATGGTGCAGCAGATTAACCTGGTGTTGGGCCAGGTCCTGGGGCGAGACGCGCGTGCCGCTGAGGGGACCGAAACCGGTGTTGATGCCATAAACCGCGCGCGGCTGGGCAGCAATGCTCTCGACGAGCGCGCGGCTGCGCGCCATCAACTCGCGGGCGGGAGCGGTCAGCGTACAGGGGTCATTCCGGTGGGCAACCTGCCACAGACGCGGAATGTTCAATTGGTGTCCGTTCAGCTCGGTCATGATTTACTTCAAGCAACCCGGTGAGGTCTGAGCGCGTCGCGCTGCTACGCACTTGCCCAACGCTCGGTTCGTGAACGATGTGGAGGCTAGCCTTCGTGGTATGGGGTATGCAAACGAATGTTGTGCCTTCAGCCCACGATTTCAGGCTTTCAAACCGCTTCCAGCCGTCACAAACCACTGCCGCCATTCGGCACGGGAGATTTTACCACGCGCGTTGGTCGCCAGCTCCGGCACGAAGCGCCATTCGCGCGGCACGCACCACTCGGGCAGGCGTGCGAGCAGGAAGCTGCGCAACGTTTCCCGCCCGACTCCAGCCTCCGCCGCCAAGCACGCGACAATAACTTCTGCACGTGGCGCGTCAGGGCTGGGCACGCCAAAGACGACGCATTCCCGCACGCCGGGATGCGTGCGTAGCGCCTGCTCAATGGTTTCAGGCAGCACCTTGCGCCCGGCGACATTGATCTGGTCTCCTGCGCGCCCGCGGAGCAGAACCCGGCCCTCGCTCAGTTCGGCGAGGTCGCTCGTTTCAAACCGGCCGTTTCCCAACGCCGGGTCCGGCTCGGGCCAGTAGGTTTCACCCGCTGCCCCGCTCTGCACGGTGAGACAGCCGGTTTCATTGAGTGCAAGCCTTACGTTGCACATCGGCGCGCCAACAAAGGCATCATCCTCGCGCGGATTGAAACTTGCGTCATAGGCGATGCCGCCGCACTCCGTTGCACCGTAGAAATTGTGAACCTTGAGTCCGCACGCGCGGAACAGTGTCTGTTCCAGCCCTGGGGACAGGGGGGCGCCGGCCGAAATGGCGAGGCGGACATTCGGCGGCACGGCAACAACCTCGTGCCACGCACGCCACAACGCCGGCACGGCGGGCAGCGTAAGCGCCGGATGGCTGGCCGCGGCCTGCCGCATCGCTTCGGGCAGCGGTGAAGGCGCGAGGATCAGCGGAATGCCGTGAAGCAACAGCGGCAGAACAAGGTTGGAAAAGCCGTACGAATGCGCGAGCGAAATCACCCCGAGATTTGGCCAATCCGGTCGAAGGCCCATCGTGGCGACGATGTTGGTGGCATCGGCCGCGAGCTGTGAAGCGGTAAACGCCACCACCCGCGGCGTCCCGGTGCTGGCGGAGGTGGTCTTGAGATGAACACAAGGCGCGGGCGGCGTGGGCAGGGCGGGCGCCGTTTGACCAGGTTCAAGCGGCCACACCACGCGCCGGGTCCTCCAGCCGCGGAGCACTTCAAAGATGAATTCCGGGACGTGCCCTTGCGGATGCACGAATCGTTCGCCCGGCGATGGCAAACGCTCGGCTTCGCCGGCGAGTTCCCGGAATGACCATATTCGTCCGGAAGCCAGGTCGCTCAAGGCTCGGGCATCGGCATGGTCGCGAACGATTTGCTGCCAGCGTGCGTACAACATTGTTTGCGCTTGTGAAGTCGTTAGTATCCGCGCCAACGTGAGTTGGCAAGCAATTCAACCTCGCGCCCCCATTGCCGCGGCCCGCCGTTTCGTGTTTGAACGGGATACGTTCGCCTTTGCCAACGAGCTGATCTGGGAGTATCGCTTCGACCCGATCACCGGCAAGGCCACGACGCTGTGGAACAAACCGCCGCCCAACTACGCTCATCGCTGCTTCGTGCTGACCCGCTCCGCCCGGCAATTCCTTTACCACGCGCGTTTCGATGCCGCACTACCGGTGACGGATGGAGAAACCTATTGCCGGCTCATACGCACCGTGGTGTCGCGGGATCCCCGGCGTCCCGGCACGCCCGAGAACCGCGCGGTCGTTCCCGGCTACGAGGGATTGCGCGCGTTCAGCCTCGCGCACGAGCCGCTCCTGAAGACCCACTGTGGCGGCGCGTGGCAATCATATTTCCTGCGCAGCCATTGGCGGATCGTGTTGCCCATGACGCGCGCGCACCAGGCAAAGATGGCGCAGCAGCTCGTGGATTCCTTTGCGCCGCGGCTCGCGCCCATCGCCCACCTCGTCCGCTTCCCACAACTCACCATCAACCACGGCATCGTGCTGACGGACCATGCGGAAACGCCGGCGGGCATTCGTTTCTCGGCGTACGATCCAAACGTCCCAGCCCAGCCAGCCGAGCTTTTCTTCGACCGCGAACAGCGCACGTTTCATTTTCCCCGGAACCATTACTGGCCGGGCGGACGCGTGGATGTGATCGAGGCGTATCGCGGCGGACTCTACTGAACTCGCGTTTTGTTGCGCCCCGCCGGCCGGAACGCCAGGCCGAAGAATACCAATCCACAAACGTTGATACCCGCAATGTACCCCAGCTTGTAGGCGCGGCCCGAATTGGTCGGAGCATAGATCGGGACATCTTTTCCCATGAGGAGACTCGGCAGCGCCACCGGCATCAACGCGCCATGAGTCGTGCCCAACCAGAATCCCGCCGTGTTCTCGGTGCGATACAGGCGCGGGGCTGCCCACGCGTAAACCCAGCCCAAGAGCAAGCCCACAACGACCAGAGTTGCCGCCTTCTGAAGCAGCCGCTGGACGCATCCACGTCGCCTGGCTTGGGCGGCGCCAGGCTCGGCGCCCGCGGCTTTGGGCGAACGTTCGCTTGCTGGTTGGTTCACGCGCCGAAGTCTAGCGAGCCACGGTTGCGATGCCATTCCCGAATTGCGGTTGCTTGACGAGGTCGGCTTGGTAGGCTGTGGTTCAACATGCTTCACACGCCGACTGCGAGCGAACTTACCGCCCGGGACGGAGTCCAGGAGCGCCTCCACGAACGGGCGCGGGCCGCAGTCCACTCCCGGTTTGGCCGGCAGGTGTTTGTCCGGGCCGTGGTCGAGGTTTCCAACTTCTGTCGGGAAAACTGCCATTACTGCGGCATGCGCCGCGACAACCGCGCCCTGCACCGGACACGCATCGCGAGGGATGAACTGTTGGAGCTGCTGGTGAATCATCGCCCTGCCGCCGTCACCGACATCATGCTTCAAGCCGGCGAAGACCCAGTGGCGGCGCGCGAAATCGTGCTTCCACTGGTGCAGGCCTTGCGCCGGGAAACGCCCTGCGGCATCAGCGCCTGCCTGGGCACGCTGGACAGGGCGTTGTGTTCAGATTTGAATGCCGCCGGGGCATCGGTTTGCGTGCTCAAGTTCGAAACCTCCGATCCCCGAATCTACGAACAATGCGAAGCCCCGGGCACGCTGCACCAACGATTGGAGCATCTCCACTGGCTCGCGGCGAACGGTTGGTGGGTCAGTTCGGGATTCATCGTCGGGCTGCCCCGGCAAACGGTGGAATCGTGGCTCGCGGATTGTCAGCTCGCGTCGCGCCTGCCGGTGACGGGGTGCAGCGCCAGCCCGTTTGTGCCGGGCGAAGCCACTCCATTGGCGAATGCCCTGCCCGGGGACGTGGAGACCACCTTGAACTGCATGGCCGTGATGCGCCTGCTGCGGCCGGGCTGGATCATCCCTGCGGTCAGCGCGCTCAATATCGGCCAGCCGGGCAGCGGCTATCGACGCGGCCTGCGCGCGGGCGCGAACCTCGTCACCATCAACCTCACGCCGCGTGACCTGCAACGCGAATACCTCATCTACAAACGCGACCGCTTCATCATGAACGAGGAGCGCGTCATGACCGCGCTGGAGACCGAGGGATTGACACCGTCGCCCCAGAGCTTGACTGGCTTTTTCGGCAACCGCGCGGCGCAGGCCACCGGATCAACCATCGCGCAGGCGGCCACCTGAGTTCACATGGCCAGCCGCGTCCTTCTCGTCAGCCCGAACCGATGTGTCACACCGGACCCCGTGTTTCCGCTGGGGCTCGCCCATGTGAACGCGGCGTTGCGGACAGCGGGCCACGAAACGCGTTGGCTGGATGCGCTGGTCAACGGCGAGACGCTTGAAAGCGCATTGGCTGAATTCCAACCACACTTCGTCGGCGTATCGCTGCGCAACATTGACGACGTTTTGATCCTGAAAAAGGAGACGTATTTCGATGAACTCGCGCGCATCACGGAAACGGTGCGGCGTGTGCGTCCCTGCCCGGTGATTCTCGGCGGGAGCGGTTTCTCGGTGATGCCGGAGCGGTTGCTGACTGCCAGCGGGGCCGACTTCGGAATTCATGGTGAAGGCGAATCTGGCTTGGTTGCGCTGCTGGCGGCGTTGGAACAAGGCACTGATCCGACGGGATTGAAGGGCCTGGTGTTTCGCCGTAATGGGAGCGTGATGGCGAACCCACCTCAGCCCGCGCCGGTCACGCAGCCGCTGGCGGAGGCGGATCGCCCCGCGGCGCTTGTCGAACATTACGTGCGTACCAGCGGCATGTTGAACCTCCAGACCCAGCGGGGTTGCGCCCACACCTGTTGCTATTGCACCTACCCGCTCATTGAGGGTCGCCGTCACCGCCGTCGCCCGCCGGAGTTGATCGCTGAGGAAATGGTCCAACTCAAAGAGCGCGGGGTGAACTACGTGTTCATCGTGGATTCGATATTCAACTCGTCGCCGGCGCACGTTGCGGAAACATGCGATGCCCTCCTGCGACGGGGAGTGGCCATGCGCTGGGGATGCTTCCTGCGCCCCGCCGGCCTGACCGCCGAACTGATGAAGCTCATGGCCCGTGCGGGGCTGGCGCATGCGGAGTTCGGCTCGGATAGTCTTTGCGATCCTGTGCTGGAAGCCTACGGGAAACGCTTCTGCTTCGACGAGGTGGCCCAGAGTTCGGAATTCGCACGTGAAGCCGGGGTGGATGCGTGTCACTTCCTGATCTGCGGCGGACCGGGGGAAACCGAAGCGACGTTGGAGACCTCGTTTCAGAATTCGCTGCGACTGCCGAACCCGATCATCATGGCGGTCGTCGGCATGCGGATTTATCCGGGCACCGAACTCCAAAAACGGGCGATGGCTGAAGAGGTCATCACGCCAGATACAGACCTGCTGCCACCCGTGTATTATCTCGCGCCGGGTTTGACGGAGGAAGGTGTATTCGCACGCCTGCGCGAGTTTGCCAAACGCAGCGCGGGCTGGATTCCCGGCGATCCCGGCCCGTCGTACGCGAGCCTGGTGCAGCGCCTCCGGCGCCGCGGCGTGGCCGGGCCGTTGTGGAGCTACTTCGCCATGCTGCAACGCATCATGCCACCGGCGCCGCAGTCCACCGCTGCATGAAACGCCTCCTCCTTATCTCGCCCGTCGCGTCGCGCAGCCTCATGGGCGGGGACTTCTTCTTCCGCATGCCGTGTCTGGCGTTACTGAAAGTCGCCGCGCTCACACCGCCGGGTTGGGAGGTGCGGGTGGTGGATGAGAAGGTCGAAACGCTCGACCTCGAACAAAGCTCGGATGTGGTTGGCATCACGGCGGTGACTCCCACCGCGCCGCGTGCTTACGTCATCGCTGATCATTTCCGGAAGCGCGGCTGCCGTGTGGTTATGGGGGGCATGCATGCGTCGGTTTTGCCAGAGGAAGCGCTCAAGCACTGTGATGCAGTGGTCATTGGCGAGGCGGAACATCTCTGGCCGCGCGCGCTCAAGGATTTCGAGCAAGGCACGTTGCAGCCAGTCTATCGCCACGAAGATGGGTTGCCTGCGCTGGATGGTTTGCCCCGACCCAACTGGGAGCTGTTTCGAGAAAAGCGTTACCTGCCCGTGCATTTCGTCGAAACCACGCGCGGCTGTCCGCTCGACTGCGAATTCTGTGCAGTGACCAGTTCCTTTGGTGGTCGCTATCGCAACCGCCCGCTCGACGAAGTGTTGGCCGAGTTGCACGGTCTCAAGCCGTTCGACGGCCTGCTGACACTGAAGAACTGCGTGTTCTTCGTGGACGACAACATTTTCAGCAACCGCGCCTACGCCCGGGAATTGTTCACGCGCATCGCCGACCTGAAGCTAATCTGGTTCGGTCAGGCCTCCGTGAACATTGCGAATGATGACGAAATCCTGCGACTCGCCCGGCGTAGCGGCTGCACCGGCCTGTTCATGGGGCTGGAGTCGCTTTCCGAGCAGACCCTCCGCGCCGCGGGCAAACGGGTGAACCATCCGGAACACTATCTCGACGTGATTCGCAAGTTGCACGACCATGGCATTGGCGTGGACGCCTCGTTCGTGTTTGGCTTCGACACGGACGATTTGGGCGTCTTTGACCGCACGCTGGAGTTTGCGATCCGGGCAAAGGTGGAGGTTGCCTACTTCTCGATCCTTACGCCGTATCCCGGCACGCGCGTCCACAATCGGCTGCGCGAGGAAGGCCGGCTGTTCAGCACCGACTGGTCGCTCTACGACAGCAGCCGCGTGGTTTATCGCCCCAAGACCATGACGCCGGACCAATTGCTCGATGGCTATCATCGCACGCTGAAGAGCTTCTACTCGGTGTCCTCGGTCTGCCGGCGATTATGGGGAGCAAGCTCGCGGAAGAACTTCTTTTATCCGATGAACTTCGGTTTCCGCCAGAGTGTGAAGCGGCTTTCGCAGACCTACCACGCCGGCGGATTGCGCGTCGAACCGCAAGCGGAACTCGTGAATCATGTTGTTCCCTCCACCGAAACCTCCTGCTGAACCGCCGCGGGTCGTTGTCACCGGCGCGGGTATCGTCACCGCGCTCGGGATGGGCTGGCAGGTCAACGCGGAAGGCTTCCGCGTTGGGCGAACCGCCTTCCGCCCGGTCACGCTGTTCGACGTTTCGCGGCAACGCGTGAAACTGGCGGCGGAAGTGGATCTACCCCAAACCCTGCCGGCGACGTTACTGCCTGAGAAGGAAACTCGCCGCCTCGACCGCGCCGGACGATTGCTGCTTCTAGCCGCTCGCGAGGCTTGGCAACAAGCGGGCTGGACACCGGACGAAACGCTGCCTGTGGTGATGGGGACCACCAGTGGCGGCATGAACTCAGGCGAGCAGTACTACCGCAAAGCAATTGCATCGACATCGGCGAAGCGTGGTCAGCCAACGCTTGCGTTGCATTATCAGGCACAAACCCAAGCCCGGTTGGTGGCTGAAGCCTTGGGCGCGGGCGGACCGATTCAACTCGTGGCCAACGCCTGTGCTTCGGGCGCGAATGCCATCGGCTGCGCCTGGGAGTTACTCCGGCGCGGACGTGCAACGCGTGTGCTCACCGGCGGCTACGATGCACTGAGCTTGCTTACGTTCTCCGGCTTCGACGCGTTGCAGGCGCTCTCGACCACATCCTGCCGACCATTCGACGCAAAGCGAGACGGACTGGCATTGGGCGAAGGAGCGGGTGTGCTCACATTGGAGACGCTGGACTCGGCTCGTCAGCGCAACGCGGTCATTCTGGGTGAAATCACCGGCTATGGCGCGGGCATTGACCTGCACCACCTCACCCAACCGCATCCCCAAGGCGACGCCGCGCTGGAAACCATGCGCCTCGCTTGCGCCAGCGCCGGGGTTTCTCCGGCCGAGGTGGATTACGTCAACGCGCACGGCACCGGGACGCCGTTGAACGACACCGCGGAAGCCATCGCCCTCGCACGCTGGGCCGGCGAATGCGCCTCCACGCTGCCGGTCAGCTCCACCAAGGCCAGCATCGGCCATCTCCTCGGGGCAGCGGGCGCGGTCGAAGCCGTCGTCAGCTTAATGGCGCTCCGCGGACAATGGCTGCCACCCGAGCGCGTGGTGGAAACCCCAGATCCAGCGTGCCGCTTCCCGCTAGTGCTCGAACCAATGGAACGGCGCGTGAACGTGGTGCTGTCGAACTCGTTTGGCTTTGGCGGGGCGAACGCCAGCCTGATTTTGCGGAGGTTCGCATGACGCGCATCGGCCTCAGCGGCTGGGGCGCGGTTTCGCCGGCGGGCTGGGGCGTGCCCGCAATGCGCGCCGCGTTGGAGCACGGCGCGCCCATCCCCGCTCAGCCAATGACGCGCCCCGACGGTTCGGTCCTGTGGGTTCGGAACGTGCCACCTCCGTCGCCAGCGCGCCCAGCTTTCCTCGCGCATCCTCGACTGCGGCGCACGAGCGTGATCACTCATGCCTGTGCGGCCGCAACGCTGGAGGCTTTGGAGCCAATCAGGGCAACGGGCGGCAACCGCGAGAACCGGCTGGGGTTGATCGTCTGTCTGCTGGCAGGTTGCACACAATACACCGAACGCTTCTACAAAGAAGTGCTGCAAGATCCGGCCACCGCCGGCCCACTCATCTTTCCGGAAACCGTGTTCAACGCTCCCGCCAGCCACCTTGCGGTGCTGTTGGGCGGCGTGACCGCTTGTTACACGTTGCTGGGGGATCCGGCGTCGTTTCTCACCGGAGTGGCGCTCGCCGCAGATTGGCTGCTTGAAGGAAGGGTGGACTCCTGCGTCGTGCTCGGCGCCGAGGAGCCACACTGGTTGCTGGCCGACGCGTTGCGGCACTTCGATCCACAGGCTGTGCTCGGCGGTGGCGCCGGCGCGCTCTGCCTTACGCGGCAAGAGGAGGCGCAAGCTCCCGTCGAGTTGGATTTGATCACGGACGCTTTTCTCTACTCTCACACCCGAACCCGCTCCGCCGCTGCTGCACAGATGCGGTACGCCTTGCCGCCGGCTGCTCCCGGCGAGCTGCTTTGCGACGGTTTGCAGGGGGCACCGCATTCTGACCGGGCCGAGACTGCGGCTTGGCGTACCTGGCCCGGCTCGCGGATCAGCCCCAAGATGGTGCTCGGCGAAGGGCTGATGGCCGCCGCCGCCTGGCAGTGCGTTATTGCTTGCGACACTCTGGCCATGGGCCGCCACCCTGCAGGACAAGTCAGCCTGGTGGGCGTCAATCAGCAGGCGGTAGGTGCGCGATTTCAGGGCGCCTAACTCGCGGCTGTTTTCTCGTCCTCGCGGGCACTGCCACTCGATCCCCCCCGTCTCTGTCCCTCCTGTTTCCAGGTGTCTTTCCAGTTCTGAGCTTTGGTCTCGGGCTGTTTGCCCTCCCGCTCGGCCCCGCTTCTACCGAAGAACGCATTCCTCTCTGAGGGGGGCGTCGGGCAACTGACGTCCCTACTTCGACAGGCCGCCCTTGGCGTGGCATTGATCGGTGGCGGCCGGGGGCATCTTTCCACCGTGTCGGTTGCGAGGTCGCTTTACTCTCGGGCAATCCGGATCATGGTGGTTCGTTCAGAGCAGCGCGTGTAGTTGGAAGAACTTCACGATGATAGCCGGGGCGGCCGGCGGGTATTGGTGTGTGCCAGGATGGATGAACGTCACCACGGGGGCAACGAGTTTCGACGGGTAGAGAGTGCAGCCAGCTTGGCTTTCCCAGGGGTGGCCTTCTCCGCACTGGTTGAGCCGGCGCAGGGCGGTGATCATCTGTTGTTGCCACGCGAATTTGACCAGTGCGTCATTCTCGCCGGCCACGTGCAGCACAGGTTTTGGGATGTAGTCTCGATTCCGCACCCCGACCTTCTCAGTGTTCGAGGAGGAGGGAAGAACCAACGCGCGCCCCACAGCGGCAGAGGAGGCAAACGCGGCAAACCGGTCGCCCCGCTCTGCCCAGAGCAGGTAGGTGAACCCGCCGCCGTTGGAGTGGCCGGTGGCATAGACGCGTTTGGCATCAACCCGGTAGTCCTGTTGGAGGCGGGCGAGCACGGTGTCGAAGAATTTCAGATCGCGGTCGCCATGGTCGCCGGCGGCGTGCTGCCAGCCGGGCCTCTTGCCTTCCGGGTCGGTGAGACGACCCGGCGTGTTGAGGCCCTGCATGTAAACCACGATCGCCTCCGGCCACCGGGTGTGAAAGCCAAACATGCGGGCCGCGTTCTGCATCGAGCCGCCATGCCCGTGAAAAGCAAAGACAACGGGCGAGGGGTTGGTGTGGGCTTGCGACGGCGCATGCACAAGCGCCTCGCGGACACAACCATCTACCGTCCAATGCCGGTGTGCCAGTGAGTCAGCGGCATGGGTTGGGCTGACGGACAAGAGTGCGGCCAAACAAAGGATGAGGCAGCCGAGATGCGCCCTCACGTGCGTGGCGGGGTCGGCGGCGGCCCGAAGCCGTTGTTCCAGCTTGTCAGTAGCGACGCTGTTTTCGGATGGGGCGATCCAGATCATGGCAATTCAGCAAGGGCGGCTGGGGGTATGGCCAGGGCCGGGCGACCGACGGTTGCCGCGCTCGTCGTAAAGGCTGGTTGCTCTGATCTTTCCCAGGCCATGTGAACCTCGCTCCAGAAGGTATTTCAAACGATTGCAGAGGCAACGGGAAAGGAGGGCCGGTTTCTTCCCGTCAGGAAATGGTGGAGGCAGCGGAGAGTTGAAATGGGACGACGTCACGCGGGCATTCTCGTATTTCATCGAACCGTTCGTTCGGGGTTGGTTTGCGAAGCGTATTTGCGTGGTTGGGGAGGAATCCCCGGGTGGGTTTTCAAGGAGGGCTGGCTCAAAAGGCCTCAGGCGGGGCGCGGCTGGTTTCGCGAGTTCCGTAAGAGCAGCCTCGTGCATTTTGTGCCGGAGCGGTACCGCAAGCAGGACGTTCAGAAGCTCGCCCCACCCTTGGACGAACGGGTGCGAGAACCTTCAGCGCCGGCGCCGGACACCGTCAAATTCAGCATTGCATTTGCGCGGTACGCCCTCCATCTTCTGGCCCGGTTCGGGGCGTAGCGTAGCCCGGCTAGCGCGCTTGTTTCGGGTACAAGAGGTCGTGAGTTCAAATCTCACCGCCCCGACCATTTTTTCTTCGTGTTTTGAGGAAAAGGCTGGATATCCTAACGTAATCCTAATATAATAGACTCCATGAAGAAGAAACGATGCACGTTTCCCGTGGAGGTTTCCGAGGGGTCGGTTACCGTCAAAGTCTACCGCGTTCGGAACAAGGTTTATCGCTTCACCACCCAACGCGGGAAGGTCTCCCTCAAGCCCCGGTTCAGTTTCATGGTCAATTACGTGGCCGGGGAACAGCGCCACCAAAAGATGTTCGCTGACTACGAGGAGGCCTACCGGCACGCGGAGTCCAAAGCCCGAGCGCTAAGCCGTGGGGAGCACGATGCGCTTGAACTGCGGGCCGTGGATGCCCGCGCCTACGTCAATGCCGTGGACTTGGTCAAGCCGACCGGGATGCCGTTGGAGGTCATTGCCAAGGATTACATGGAGGCCTGGAAGGCGCTCGCCGGCCGGGCCACCGTCCCGGAGGCGGCCCGGGAATATGCCCGGCGGCATCAGCACAACATGCCGCGGAAGACGGTCCCGGAAGCAGTGGAGGAAATGATCAAGGTCCGGGAGAAGGATGGCACAAGCGACGCCTACCTGAAGGTGCTGCGGGTTTACCTGGGCCAGTTCAAGCAGCGGATTCAAACGCAACTGACGCTGGTCACCACGGGGATGCTCACAGAGTATTTCCGGAGTCTGGAGGTGTCGCCGCGCAGCAAGAACAACGCGCGGGCCACGGTGGGGGCGTTTTTCAAGTTCTGCAAGGAGAACGGCTGGCTGCCGCGGGATCATGAGGGGGTGTCGCAAGTGGCGAAGTTCAAGGAGCGCGCGCCGGAGACGATCGAGATTTACACGCCGCCGGAATTGGTCGAATTGCTGCGGGTCGCGAAGCCGGAGCTGGTGCCGTTCCTGACCATCGGGGCGTTTGCCGGGCTGCGAACGGCGGAGATCGAGCGGCTGGATTGGGCGGAAGTTCGACTGAAGGAGCGCTTGATCGAGATCAAGGCGGCCAAGGCGAAGACGGCGAGCCGGCGGCTGGTGCCGATCAGCGAGAATCTGGCGGCGTGGCTCAAGGGGTATGCGCAGGACAGCGGCCCGGTGTTTCCGTATGTGAACACGGCGAAACGGATCGGCTGGCTGGTGGAGGATGTGACGGAGGCGCGGGCGCTGGCGGCCATCCACAAAGCGGTGGAGCGGAACGGCCGCGAGGATTCGACACCTCACCGGGACACCTCATCCGGCCTGCGGCCACCTTCTCCCCAAGGCGGAGAAGGGAATCTCCCCGGCCGAGGCGGAGAGGGTGTGAGGCAGTGGAAGGGCTGGAAGCAGGATGAACTGGTGGCGGCGCATCGGGCTCGGGCCAAGGTGGAACGGGTGGCGTTTTCGGAGCGGAAGGCCAAGGCGCTGGCGGAGGGACACAAGGCTCCGGCCGAACCGATGGAGCTGACGACGGCGTTGCCGGACGGGACGGAGGTGAAGTATCGGCGGGCGAAGTGGAAAAAGAACGCGCTGCGGCATTCGTTCATCAGTTACCGGGTTGCGGAGAGCCAGGACGTGGCCAAGGTGGCGCTGGAGGCGGGGAATTCACCGCAGATCATTTTCGAGCATTACCGGGAGCTGGTGCGGCCAGCAGCGGCGAAGGAGTGGTTTTCCATTGTTCCGAATAGCTGAAGGCGGACGGGAGCAGGGGCAGCGACCTTCCACAGTGTCCGGGTGACGTGGGTCACGCTGGCGCTGACGGCCGGGGTACCGCTGGAGCTGGTGCAAAAGGTGACGGGGCACAAGACGACGGACATCGTGCTCAAGCATTACTTCCAGCCAGGGCGCGAGGATTTTCGCCAGACGTTGCAGTCGGCGATGCCCAAGCTGCTGACCAACGGGCACAAGACGCCGAAGGAGGAAATGCGCGAGCTGATCGCGGCGGTGAGGCCGGTGGCGCTGCGGGAGCGACTGCTTGAGGTGTGGGGGAAGTGGTGAAGCCGCCAAGCCAGGGTGACGATTGCGTGATGCAACTGCCGTTTCGCGGGGAAGTGGCTTCACCGATTGGGCCCGCGCTTGGTGGCAAGGTCTTTCGTTTTGAGTTCATGCGCGGGCGAGGAGGGCCAGACCGCGGCCCG
>CAYJNU010000002.1:0-7630 GCA_964371005.1 uncultured Verrucomicrobiota bacterium
GTTACAACCAACTGGGCGAAGGCACGAAGCAGTTTACCAACGGCCCGGTGCGCGTCGGAATCGAATCTGAGTGGACCGCCGTCTTTGCCTCCGGATTGAGATCCGCCGCTGTGAAACTCGACGGCAGTGTCTGGATGTGGGGTGGCCTCTACCACTTGCCTGACGGAGCGCGACTCAAACAAATGCTGCGCCAATCCACTCCGATGCGCTGGAATCTGTCGGGGACGAACCTGGTATCGTTCCACTGGATTTGGCAGGGGGAACTGGCGCTCTATGGCGACGGCAGCGCCTGGACTATCGGCCATATTCCTCCAGGACTACTCAAGGGCCAGGCCCCGAGCGCAGGCGACGACGATGCCGATTGGCTGGCGGCAGCCCCAGCAGTCGTGACGCCGGTTTGCGTCAACCAAGGCGAGAACTGGCGCGTGGTGGCGTTGGGCCAGTCCCTGACGATGCTTCATGGGGACGGCTCGCTGTGGGAGAGCACGGATTGGTGGTCCCCCGCGAAGCCGCATCTACCCAGGAAGGTTAGCAAGTATTCCGACTGGATGGCGGTGGCGGCGGAGGACTGGTTAACCTATGCGCTGGCTGCGGACGGCACGTTATGTTGTTGGGCAGCCCCGCGGTTCACCGCCGATCCACGGGCGTTGCTCGGCCCCACGCGCCGCCCGTTGTGGTCGTTGAACATCCTGGACGCGGCGAAGTGAAGCAGTTTTGGTTCGAACTGGTCTGCGTCGGTTATGCAAGGCGCGGCAACTGGGTCGTTGCTGGCGTTGGCGCGCCTTGTTTTTGGCGGTGGTGAATGGCCGGTCGTTACGCGCGAGGCTTTCCAGATCCAGATTCAGGGCGACCCCCCGCCAAGAGGTCTCCTCACCTTGCGCGGCGGGAGCGCAGCGAAGCCACTCTCTCACCCAGACCGTCGCCCGCGGCAGTCACGCGGATGGCGCCGCCTTTGCCTTCGTTGGCGCGCACGATCAGCATCGCCTTGCCGTAGAAGAGCGTGACGTGGTTGGCGACGAACTCCGCCGGGAAATGGTGATCGCCGTTGCCCACGCCCGCGATGGCGGCTGGGCCGGACAGGCTGAACTTCACGTCGTTCATCGCCAGTGGACATAGATTCCCAGCTTTGTCCACAGCTTCGACCAACACGTAGCTGAGATCGTCGCCATCTGCTTTGAGTGACTTGCGGTCCGGTGTGAGCCGGAGTCTCGTCGGCTCGCCCGCGGTGCGCATGTAAGCGGTGCCGAGCTTGTGCCCGTTCTGGTAGGCGACGGCTTTCAACTCACCCGGTTGGTAGGGCACGTCGAGCCAACGCAGCGCGTAACGGTCGCGCACGACTTCCGCGCCGGGGTTCTTCTTGCGCAGGCCGAGCGATTTGCCGTTGAGGAACAGCTCCGCCGAGTCGCCGCCGGTATAGACATAGACGGGGGTGTTCTTGCCCACGCGATCGGGCCAGTTCCAATGCGGCAGGATGTGGATGGTCTTCTTCTCCGGCGCCCAATGGCTGCGGTAGAGGTAGAAGCGGTCCTTGGGAATGCCCACGAGGTCCACGATGCCAAACGAGCTGATGCGCGACTCCTCCGGCTTCGTCAGCTTGCGCGGCTTGAAGCTGCCCCAGCCCTCGGCCACGAACGGCACCGGTTCGCCGATGTAATCAAAGCCGGTCCAAACAAACTCGCCGGCGACGAACCGATCCTTTTCCATGAGCGCGAACTCCACGTCCGCCGGATCAGAGTAGTAAGCGGAGTTGTGGTCGTAGGAACTGATGCGGGCGGTGGCCGGATACGCGTCTTTCTTCGCGGGCAGCGGGAAATCATCGTAGTAGCCGCGCGTGCTGTAGGCGGAGGCTGATTCGGTGTAGAGGATGGGCAGGTTCGGCCACTTCTTTCGCGAGTTGGCGTAGCGCGCGGCGTAGTTCCACCCGGTGACGTCGAGCGGGGCATCCAACTCGGTCGTCGAGGACCACGGCACGCAATGCGCGAAGCTGACCGGGCGAGTCGTGTCAATCGCCTTGACCAGCCCCACCATGGTTTTCAGCAAGCCAATCGAGTCGGGAATCTTGAGCCCTTCCAGATCGAAGATCTCATTGCCGACACTCCAGACGACGACGCAGGGATGATTGCGGTCGCGGTGGATGAAGTTGTTGAATTGTTTTTTCCCGTGGTCGGGAATCGAGACACCCTTGGGCAGCGTGGCCGTACCGTCCCATTTGTCGAAGCACTCGTCCCAGACGACGATGCCCATGCGGTCGCAGAGGTCGAGCAACTCGGGCGCGGGCGGATTGTGGCTGGTGCGGACGGCGTTCACGCCCATGTCCTGCATGATCTGCAACTCCCGCTCCATTGCGCGCGTGTTGAACGCCATGCCCAGCGGGCCGAGGTCCGAGTGCAGGCAGACACCGTAAAGCTGCACGCGACGACCGTTGAGATGAAAGCCGTCGTTGGCGGTGAACTCAAAGGTGCGGATGCCGAACGGCGTTTCCGTCGAATCCACGTGCTTGCCCGCGACGAAGACGCGCGTGACAGCGGTGTAAAGCTGTGGCGTCTTGACGTCCCAGAGCTGCGGCTTGCCGATGGTGATCGTCGCCACACCCGGTTGGGAGCCGTTGGCGGGCACGCTGAAGCCCATTCGCACCTTGGCGATCTCCTTGCCCTTCGGATCCCGGAGCGCGGTTTCCACATCCGGCGCCACAGCGGTGGCGGTGTGGTTTTGTAAAGTCGTCTCCACCCGGACAGTGGCGGACGCAGGCGTGACTTCCGGAGTGGTGACGAATGTTCCCCACTGCGCGACATGCACCGGTTCGTTCACGACGAGCTGGACTTTGCGGTAGATGCCCGCGCCCGGGTACCAACGCGAGTTGTGTTGGCGCGTGTCCACGTGGACGGCTACGACGTTTGGCTGCCCGATCTTCACGAAGTCCGTCGCGTCCACGCGAAATCCCACGTAGCCGTAATCCCAGCCGCCCGCCTGCTGGCCGTTCACGTACACAGTCGGCATCGCCATGACGCCGTCGAAATCCAGATACACCCATTTGCCAGCATCCGTGGCGGGCAGCGTGAACGTCTTGCGATACCAGCCCTCGCCGCGCCACGGCAGCTTGCCAGTGTGCGGGTCGCCCTCCGGCTCGTACGGGCCAGCGATGGCCCAATCGTGCGGCAGGCGGACGGCTTGCCATCCGCTGTCGTTAAACGCGACCGCCTCGGCGCCAGCTTGGTCGCCTTTGGCGAATCTCCAGTCGCGGTTGAAGTTCTCGACGCGTCGCCCGCCTGCGCCCGCGGCGAACACAGCCAGGCTCACGCCGGCCAATGCGGTCAGCACGAGCAACGAACGGAGGAATCCAAGGATCGAACGGCTTCTCATGGCGGTCATAGTGGAAGAGTCAAATGCTTCTATGTTTTAGCGCAATTAAAAAAACCACTTCGGAACTGCAACGGTCCAGTCTGCAGCGCTGGGAGCCCGGGCGGCAGCGCCTCACCTGGGCTTCATTCCTCCTCCAGCCGCATGCTCAATCGCATGGCCTCGACCCGCCACGTGCTCAGCCGGTGTTCAAGCCCAAGGGAAGCGAGGTAATCGGCGTCCAGCCCCGGCAGTTGTTCGGCATCCTCCGGATGCGCCAGCGTGTGTTCCAGCGCGTTGGCCACGTGGACCGCGGTCAGCGGACTGAAGGAGCGCAGATCGTTGTTCGCCGGCGTGTGATGAAAGGCAACCGCCTCCACAATCGAGGACGGCAGTCCCCACAGACCGAACAGATACGCTCCCACCCCGGCATGCGTCGCGCCGAACACTTCCTGCTCCGCTTCAAACGAAGGCATCTTTCGCTCCGCCGCCAGGAGGCAGGCTTGTTGAAAGCGGTCGGGCAGGGTGTCGGCCAGGATCAGTTTGCCGATGTCGTGGAGCATCCCGGCGACGGCAGCGTCCTCGACATCCGTCATGGCGCCGTGTTCCAGGCGCATGATCATCCGCGCGAGCATCCCGCTGACGGTGGCATGGCGCCAAAGCGCGTTGATGGAAAACCCCTTCAACCCTGGCCTCACAGAGAACGACGAGAAGATGTGCGCCGCCAGCACCAGCGAACGAACGGTTCCGAATCCGAGATACTGAACGGCCTCGAACGGATTGCTAATCCGGCGCGCCAAGCCAATCGCCGCCGAATTTACGATCTGCAGGATCCTCGCCGTCATGCTCGGGTCCTGGCCGATGATTGCGGCCACGTGTTCGACCGAAGGTTCGTCCGAACCCAGCTCCTGCATGATCTGCACGTAGAGCGAGGGGAGGCTGGGCAGCGTGCCAAACTGACTGACAAGCGCCTTGAGGGTCGGAGACTGCAAATATGCATCGAGGACGCCGACCCGGGACAGGGCATATTTGAGCGCTCCCACCTCGAAGGGCTTCGGTAGGAACTGGTGGGTCGCATTCAGGCAGCGGGCGACTTCCTCCTGGTTGCTGATCTCGGAAACGATAATGCGCGAGGCCCTGGCGCAGCGGAGGCGGACTTCATTCATCCACGCGTCGCTGCTCATGCCGGGCAGGTCGGTGTCCGACACCACGACGTCCAGTGCGACCCGCCCCATCACCTCCAACGCCTGCGACGCGGTGGTGGTGGTGAATACCTCCCAGTGGTCCCGTTCGCTGTCGAGCAGCTTGACGTAAACGCCGAGCAACGCCTGATCAGGAACGACAAAGAGAATGCGCCGCTTCATGGTTGTGAATAAGACAGGGCAGAATAGAACGTCGGTCGGGAGGCGTCCAGTTGGGCCACGAGGCGCGTCTCCAGGGACTGCCTGCGTGTGAGATCCGCAATGCGTTCACAGCGCTCATCCGGGGCGCCGCGCCCAGCGCAACTTGGCCGCCGCGGATCGAGGGTTGGCGCTGCGCTCCGCGAGGGAGGGGCGGATGACTTCGCGGGCGATGTCAGCGTAGCATCCTGAGTGCAGGCCAGCTTCAAACGCCTTCTTCACCCGCCGATCCTCGCCGGAATGGAAGGTGAGGATCGCCATCCGTCCGCCCGGGTTCAGGCAACCTGGGAGACGCCGCAGCAGCGTGTCGAGGGCGGAGAACTCGTCGTTCACGGCAATGCGCAACGCCTGGAAGACCCGCCGAACAGTGAGGTCGCTGTCTTCCTTGTTCAGTCGTGGTAAGGCGGCACGGATGGCTGCGGCCAGGGCTTTCGTCGTGGAAAGAGTCTTGCCTGCGAGTGCAGGTGCGAGCACGGCGGCGCTCGGCTCATCCGCGTTCTCTTCGAGCAAAATGGCGAGCGCGTCCGGTTTCAGCTTCTGCAGCAAGGCAGCGGCAGGTTGGCCGCGCTGTGGGTTCATGCGCATGTCCAGCGGGCCGTCCAGCTTCACCGAGAAACCGCGCGCCGGATCGTCAATCTGCATCGAGGAGACGCCGAGGTCGGCAAGGATGAGATCGGCGCCCCCGAACGTGCTGCGGGCATCCTGCCCGCAGAGCTCGAATAGATCTGTTGGCTGGAAGCTAGCAGCACGCTGCAACACCTGGGGCAACCCGGCGAAATTGCTGCGGTGCGCGGTGAAGACCTCGGGTCCAAAACCCAGCGCACGCAGGCGGGCCTCAGTCTTCGGCAACTCCACCGGGTCGGCGTCGAGCCCGATCAAACGCCCGCCCGGTTGGAGCCGCGGCAAGATCGCCTGCGCGTGGCCGCCGTAGCCGAGCGTGCAATCCACGGCCAGTTCGCCCGGTCTGGGTGCGAGCACTTCGAGAATCTCCGCCACCATGATCGGCCGATGCGTGCCCGCCGGTGTTTTGCCGGAAGCGAGCACCTTCGCCACGGCGTCCGCGTAGCGCGTCGGATCGTGCTCTTTGTATTTTTCCTCGAAGCGGCGCGGATTCTTGCCGGAGTAGCGGGGCCGGCGGCGATGCGGCGGGCTTGGAGTTCCGGCTTCAGCCGGTTGGGGCTTGCGAGCTTGCCCCAGCGCCGGCGGCTCCGACGCCGCTCCGGCTAAAGCCGGAACTACAAACGCTGCCAAGGGATCGTTGCTCACAGCTCGTTGTATTTCTTGTTTGAGCCGCGCGCTTTGGCCACTGGATAGCGCACTTCGTTCTTCGCCAGCTTGGCGCGCATGGCCTCCGCCAGATTGATGCCGAGATTGTCGGCCAGCTCGAACAACAGGACGCCGACATCGGCAATTTCACCGGCGATCTCTTCGCGACGCTCGCGGGCGCGGTGCTCGGATTGCGCGGCATTCTGCCAGACGAAGTGCTGCAACAGTTCGCCCGCTTCGGCGGCGATGGCCACGGCGAGTTCTTTCGGCGCGTGGAATTGCATCCAATCGCGCGCATCGCGGAAGGCGCGGATTTCAGCGGTCAGGGCTTGGATCGTGTCGGCCATAACGCCGCCACGATGCGTCAACTGCGTGGTCAGCGCGAGGAGAGACTTTCGTTCCTTTTGCTCTGGCTGGTCAACACACCTGCGTTCTCCTAACCTCGCCGTCGCATGCCGCACAGTATTCCGCCATCGGACGGCCTCCGCGTCGGGCCGGATCTGACGCGCGTCGAGGGCGACGCGCTGGTGATCTATGCCGTGACGCCGATGGACTGGCCGGTGCGCGAGTTTTGTCGCGTGCCGATCTTTGTGCGCGGCTGGAAGTATTACCTGCGGCAAAAGTCGAAAGCGCCGCTGCCGTTCGCCATGCGCTACGAACTGTGTCGTTGGCCGGACGACTTGCATGACGAATCGAATCAGCCGGTAACCTACGATGAACTCTACGTGCGGCAGCGCGACCTGGATGCGACCGCCGAACGCCGCGCCAACCGCGCGTACTTCTTCCTCGTCCCCTTTTCTCCGGTGCTGGGACTGTTTTGGAGCGGCTTAAAGGAGCGTGTGCTGGTGCCGCTCGGCTTTGCATCCAGCACCATCACGAAGGCCTCCGTGGCGCTGACGTTCTTCCTATGGATTGCCGAGGGGATCTTTGTCGGCTGGCTGCGCGGCGGATTGCTGCTGGCGTGGTTCTCGTCGGCGCGCCTGCAGGTGGTGGACTGGCTTCTGTTCGTGTTGCTCGGACTGGATTCCGCCATCCGGTTCAGCGGGCTGCTGCGGTCCGAGACGGATTACCATCTTGGCTTTTGCGAATGGCTGTGGCCTCACCGACGATGAGCACCTCACGCCGAATCATCGTGGTCGGCGGCGGCGCGGCGGGCGTGTTCGCTGCCATCGCGTGCGCGGAGGCCGCCCCGGACGCGGAGGTGATTGTGCTGGAGAAATCAGCGCAGTTCCTGGCCAAGGTGCGCATCTCCGGTGGCGGGCGGTGCAATGTGACGCACGCGTGCTTCGATCCCCGGGAGTTCGCCCGGCATTATCCGCGCGGCGAGCAGGCGCTCATCGGCGCGTTCCATCAATTTCAAGCGCGCCACACAGTGGAGTGGTTTGAGTCGCACGGCGTGAAGCTAAAAGCGGAGCGTGACGGGCGGATGTTTCCCGCGACGGACTCTTCGCAGACGATTGTGGACTGTCTGTTGTCGGAGGCAAAGAAGACAGGCGTGATGCTGCATGCGAACTGCGGCGTGGATTCCATCGTAAGGCAGACGAACGGCGGATTTATGGTGACGGCAGGACAAGTCGCCAGTGAAAAGTCGAGCTCTGGGGTGTTGAACGCACCGCAAGGTCTTGGAG
>CAYJNU010000002.1:7640-58667 GCA_964371005.1 uncultured Verrucomicrobiota bacterium
GCAGAGGGCTGCCGCAGTCCAAAACGCTGGCGCGCCGACGCGAGCGATTTTAGGAGGTCAGGCGGGAAACCTTGTTGCGGAGAACTCTCCTCGCCTCGGAAGTGGCGAGGTCGAATCTTGTCCAAGCCGCAGCTTCAGTTGCGACCGCCTGCTGCTGGCCACGGGCGGTTGCCGAGCGGCGGCACTCGGGCGAATCCCGGTTTCACTGGGCCACACGCTCGAACCGCCCGTGCCGTCGCTGTTCACATTCACCATCGCATCACCCTGGCTGCGGTCGCTCGCAGGCGTGGCGGTGGACGCGGAAGTCAGCGTGCCCGGTTCAAATCTAAGCGAGCGCGGGCCGGTGTTGGTGACGCACTGGGGCCTAAGCGGGCCAGCGATCCTGCGGTTCTCGGCCTGGGGCGCGCGGAAGCTGCACACACTGAACTATCAGTTTCCGCTGCGCGTGAACTGGCTGCCGGGCTTAACGAGCGAGGCAATCACCCGCGAGCTGCAAGGGAAACGCGCGTCAACAGGCGCGAGACTGGTGGTGAACACGCCGGTCGGATCGCTGACGGCGCGCTTGTGGGAGGCGCTGGTCCTGGCCGCCGGCATCCCGCGAGAAACGCGCTGGGCAGCACTGCCACGGGCGTCGCAGGAGCAGCTCGCGCAGCAGCTCGCGCGGACCGAGCTGGGGGTAACCGGCAAGAGCCTGAACAAGGACGAGTTTGTGACTTGCGGCGGCGTGCGCCTCAGTGAGGTCAACTTCAAGACGATGGAGAGCCGGGTTTGCGCCGGACTTCACTTTGCCGGCGAGCTCCTCGACATTGACGGTCTGACGGGCGGCTTCAACTTCCAGGCCGCCTGGACGACGGGCTGGATTGCCGGCCGCGCGATGGCTGCGGATTGACCACCGCCTGTCAGTCGGTCTGGCGCGCATCTCCGCTTCTTACAGGAGTCAATTCCGGTGGGCGCTGTACCGGCGGGCCTCCGGCCTGCCGCCCGGCGCCCGGGCCGACTTCAGCACGCCAATGCGGGCGCACGACGACGCCCAGCCGGGCGGCAGGATGCCAGAAAGTGAGATGCGCAGGCCGCTCCGACTTCCCGGCTTGCGCGCTTGTGTTCGCGGCGGCTTTCGCCTAAACGAAAGGCATGAATCGGCGCCAATTCCTGAAACTCGGATCTGCTGCGACCCTGGCTCTGGCCGCGGCAAGCTACGTCCCCACCACGTTCGCCCAAGAGAAAGCCAAACGCGTCGGCCTCATCGGCACCGGCTGGTATGGCAAGTGCGACCTGTGGCGCCTGGTGCAGGTCGCCCCGGTCGAGATCGTCTCGTTATGCGACGTGGACAAACGGATGGTGGCCGAGGCGGCGGACATGGCCGCGACCAAGGCATCCAAGAAGAGACCGCGCACCTACACCGATTATCGCGAGATGCTCAAAGAGCGCGACCTGGACATCCTCATGGTCGAGACGCCGGATCACTGGCACGCGTTGCCCGCCATCGCTGCGATGGAGGCGGGGGCGGATGTCTGGGTGCAGAAACCCATCAGCGTGGACGTCGTCGAAGGGCAAGCGATGCTGGCGGCGGCCCGCAAGCACGGGCGCGTGGTGCAGGTGAACATGCAGCGGCGCAGCACGCCGCACTTGATCGAAGCGCGCGACCGGGTGATCAAGGAGGGTTTGCTGGGTCGGATCGCCCGGGTGGAGATTTGCTGCTACTGGAGCATGGGCCGTGCAGGAGGCGCCCGTGAGATCGCGCCGCCCGATACCCTCGACTACGAGATGTGGACCGGGCCGGCGCCAAAGTTGCCCTTCACCAACCGCACCCATCCGCGCGGCTGGCGCATCTTCATGGAATACAGCAACGGCATCATCGGCGATATGTGCGTTCACATGCTGGATATGGTGCGTTGGATGTTGGATCTCGGCTGGCCGCAGCGGATCAGCTCCAGCGGC
Organism: uncultured Verrucomicrobiota bacterium; assembly: GCA_964371005.1. Lineage (GTDB taxonomy): Bacteria > Verrucomicrobiota > Verrucomicrobiia > Limisphaerales > MWDV01 > MWDV01. The sequence continues at coordinate 9,579 of CAYJNU010000002.1, forward strand.
GGCATCCTGGTGGAGAAAGACAGCACCGCCAACACGACCGATACTCAATCCGCCACGTTCGATTACGGCGATCTCCAGATCATCTGGAATCACCGCACGTGGGGCGAGACGCCCGATCCGGAGTATCCGTGGGCCGCGACGTTCTACGGCGAGAAAGGCACGCTGAAGACCAGCGTGTTCAAATACGAGTTCTTCCCCCGTGGCAGCAAGGAGGCCACGGTGCGTGGTGAGCCGCTGTTCGAATACGACAAGTTCCCGGAGGACCGGACGGAGAAGGATTTGGAGAAGCACTGCGCCTCCGCGATCCGCTGGCACTGGCAGGATTTCCTCAAGGCCGTCGCCACTCGCGGCAAACCGGTCTCCGACATCGAGCAGGGTCATATCTCCACCGCCTCCTGCATCCTCGCCAACATGTCGCAGAAACTCGGACGCACCTTTGCTTGGGACGCGCAGGCAGGCCGCATCATCGGCGACGACGAGGCAAACCGGCTGCTCCAGCGGCCCTATCGCGCGCCTTGGGTGCATCCGAAGCCGGAAGGTGCATAGCCGCGCGAGCGAGGCAGTTCTGTGGTGAAGATGTCGGCGGGTTGGAGACTCGCGCGATTAACGCCTGTAGAACAACAACCCCAGCGCGAAGGCCAGGCCCAGCAGCAATGCCGCAATGACCAGCCGCTTGGGAAAGCGGCCCGCAGGCTTCTCCTTACCGTTGGCCGTGGGTGGTTCTTCGGGCTTTGCCGGCAGGCTTGCCTCTGCCTGCGGCGATGCGGTCAGCATCACGGTTCGATCCGACGCGGAGTCCTCCAGGGCAGTGCCGAGTTTGAGCGACGCGTCGGCGGGCGTCTTCGGTTTGCCCTGTTGTTGCTCGCGCAGATACTCGGCGTACCCGCGGACGGCGGTGAAGTCCGTGGCCGAGTCCGGCTCCGACGGTTCGTCCAGCTCCAGGCGTGCTTCGACGTCACCGAATGCCACCACGTCTCCGTGATTCACCGGTCGCTGCTGGTGCTGGAGGCGGACGCCTCTGACGAGGGTCCCGTTGCGGGAGCCGAGATCGCGGACAATGACCTCCTCGCCGAACACGAGGATTTCGCAATGCGTGTGGGAGACCGAGGGATCGTGAAGGACGAGTGTGTTGTGGTCGCCCCGGCCAACCGTCGTCTTCTCCAGGGTGAATTCGTAAACTCGTCCACGGAACTTGTCGCCGCTGAAGATCAGTTTGGCCATGGGAACATCGCTCTTCGAGTTTTGCCCAGTCGCCGGGGACTGGTACCGTGCTGATTGGTTGCGGCCCACTCTGCTCCGTTCGCCGGCGACCGGCGAGACATTTTTGCACAGAGTGCCAAGGCCGGGCGTCTGCCAGGGCTGATGGAGCGTAGGTGTGCCCAACCGGTATGGTCGCATGTTGACGCCGGAAATCCTCCTGCCGCCGTGGAATGCCATGGCGCTGCCTCAGCCAACCAACGTCTTTTCCCCCATTCCCAGGCAACCCTGCGTGTTGACCGCTCACGGGGAAACACCTTACTGGAAAACCAGCAGACAAAGCCTTCTTTGATCCGTTTTTTCTGTCGTTTCTGCTGGTTTTTTGGGATATGCGACTGCGCTTGATGCGGGTAGAATCATCCCTCGTGAAGGGATTCCGCGTTGCGTTCCGCGCACCCCGCCAGCACCCCGTCCGGCGCGGGCAGAACGTTACGAGCATCAGGGTGCTCTCGGGCCACGGCCAGTTTGAGCAGCCAGCGGCGGCAGTCCATTCTGGAAACGTGGCCGGGCCTCGATCGCAACCCTTTGGAGAAACGAGTTTGTCATGAATACGGATTGAGTTCCTGGGGTGAAGGTCGTGAACTGATCGTCGTTCCGATGCGCACCTGTGCCCAATGTGGAGCGAAGCTGACCGAAGTCGGCCCGGCGGGACTTTGTCCCAGGTGCTTCTCGCAAGCGGGGCTGGCCCCGGCAGAAGCCGATGCCCCACCCGCGCCTGACGCAACGGAGCCGTCGGCCGCCGCTGCCCGGCAAATCAAGCTCCAGCACTTCGGCGACTACGAGTTGTTGGAGAGAATCGCCTCCGGAGGGATGGGGATCGTCTATAAGGCCCGGCAGGTTAGCCTGAACCGGATCGTGGCGCTCAAAATGATTATGGCCGGCGAACTGGCCAGCGCAGAGGCGGTGAAACGCTTCCACACTGAGGCCGAGGCGGTAGCCGGTTTGGACCACCCCAACATCGTCTCCATCTACGAGGTCGGGGAGCACGAAGGGCAGCACTACTTCAGCATGCAATTCGTCGAAGGGCGGAATCTGTCGCAACACGTCGCCGGTGGGCGCAGGCGGTTGCCCTCGCTGGAGGCGGCGCGTCTGCTGGCGAGCGTGGCTCGGGCGATGCATCACGCGCATCAACGGGGCATCCTGCACCGGGACCTCAAGCCGGCGAACATCTTGGTGGACGCGCATGGTCAGCCCCACGTGACCGATTTCGGGCTGGCCAAACAAATAGAAGGGCACGCGGAGCTGACCTTGAGCGGAAAAACGATGGGGACGCCGAAATACAACATGTCGCCGGAGCAAGCCGCTGGCCCGGGCAGCAAGCTGACGACTGCGGCGGACATCTACAGCCTGGGTGCGGTGCTCTATTTCCTGCTGGCAGGGCGGGCGCCATTCGAGGGTGCGACCCCTCTGGAGGTGCTCCGGAAAGTAATCGAAACCGAGCCACTTCCACCGAGCGAGATGCTCCGTAGCCAGGGGCGTGCGTCGCCCGCTGCTTCCCCGCCCTCTCTCCGCCCTCCGCCCTCCGCCGTTGACAAGGATCTGGAGACGATTTGCTTGCTGTGTCTGGAGAAGGACCCGGCACGCCGCTATGCCTCGGCGGATGCGCTGGCGGATGACCTGGAGCGGTGGTTGCGCCACGAGCCCATCCGGGCACGGCCGAGCAGTTGGCGGGAGCATCTGGCGAAGTGGGTGAAACGTAACCCTGCGCTGTCGGCGATGGGGGCAATCGCCTTAGTGACGTTGGTGCTGGGCCTCGACTTCTCTTTGTGGACGTCGTCCAAAGAGCGGGTCGCTCGGCAGCGGGTAGTGGCGGCGGAGCAACAGGCCCAGGCGGAGGCGGGCAAGAGCCAGCAAGTGGCGCTATTCCTCAAGGACATGCTTCGGGGAGTGGGGCCGTCCGTGGCCAGAGGCCGCGACACGACGCTGTTGCAGGAGATTCTGGACAAAACGGTGGAGCGCGTGGGCAGGGATTTGAAATACCAGCCGGAAGTGGAGATGGAACTCCGAAACACCATCGGCCAGGTTTACCGGGAACTCGGCAATTACGAGAAGGCCGAGGAGATGCACCGCGCGGCACTGGCGCTGGCCAGGAAACGACCAGCGGCCCGGCGTTTGGGCGAAGCAAATGCGCTGGCAGGCCTGGGTTGGGCGCTGTGGTCTCAAGGCAGGCTGGAAGAGGCGGAGGCGGCGGCCCAGGACGCCCTTCACCTGCGCCAAGCACTCCGGGGTGCTGAACATCCAGACGTGGCGGCCTCCTGGCACCAGCTTGCCGGGATTCGGTACCTCCAGAATCGCCTGCCCGAAACCGAAGCCTGCGAACGTGCTGCCCTGGCCATGTTGAAGAGATCGGGCGACGACGAGCACCCAGAAGTAGCCGCCGAGTGTCTTGGCGGTCTGGCGTCAGCACTTCACAGCCAGGGCAAGTTCGCGGAAGCGGAACCGTTTTGCCGTGTGGCGCTGACTACCGCGAAACAAACGCTCCGTGCCGAACATCCGAGTGTGGCCGGGAGTCTGGTGGCCCTGGCGATGGTTCTGGCCGATCAGGGAAAGCGCGACGAGGCGGAGTCTCTTTTCCGTGAAGGACTGGCGATGACCCGGAGGCTCTACGGGGACGAGCATCAAGAGGTGGCCAGTGTGCTGGTCTTGATTGCTCAAAACCTGTGGCGGCAGGGCAAACTGCCCGAGGCGGAGTCCGTTATGCGTGCGGCATTGGTGCCGGCCAGGAGTCCAGGCGGTGACGAAACTGGGGCAGCGGCCTCGGCGCTGGTGCAACGAGCCACGGTCCTTCGGCAGGAGGGTAAGTTCGACGAAGCTGAGTCCACCTTCCTCGAGGCGCTCGCACTTTCAGGCCGGCTTCGGACCCGCAGCAGTAGTGGCGACTCCTGGGCTTCACCTGCCTGGCACTCTCGTTCCACGATTTGGCCGTGGTGCTCCTCGACCAGGGATGCGCAGGCCGAGCCGTTAAAGTGAACCAGGAGGGGGAACTCGCCATCTGAGTGAAGGACGCGGAGAACAGCACCACCGCGCCAATGAGCGCGTGCGGCAATCGGGCAGCCGGTTTCTCCGCGCTGAGGGGCGGAGGCCGCGCTGCAACCGATGCCATGCACCCAGACAAAAAGCAGGCCACCAACCGAGAGCGACTGAGGCATCGCTTGCCGGCATCGTGCCGGATGATCGGGTCGCCATCGCCAAGCGAGGCTGGATGGCTTGCAAGCCTTGCCTAGCTGGGCCGTTCCATCCGGAAACATTTTCCTCCCCAGCGCGCAAATCCTTCGCTTTTGGGCGGTTTTTCGCGCTGGCACTGCCACTGCTCAGCAGAGCGCGGAAAAGTCTGCATGATCGACGCACTGCTCAGTCAACCGAATTATCTGATCGCCAAAAAGGCGCTGGACGGCATTGCCCTGCGGCAACAAGCCATCGCCAGCAACTTGGCCAACCTCGAAACGCCGGGGTACAAGCGTCTGGACCTGGCCCCCAGCTTCAACGCCGAGCTGGATCGCGCGACGAGCTCTCAGAATCCCCAGTTGCTCGAGAGTCTCCGGCCCACCCTGGCTCCTGATCCCAACGCCCCGCCCGGGGGCAGCAACGGCAACAACGTTGACCTTGAGCAGGAAATGTTGGCCCTGAACCAAAATGCCCTCGCCCACGCCGTGGAAACCCAACTGATCACCGCCACCCTGTCGAAGATGAAACTGGCCATCCTTGGCAAAGGCTGATTCGCCCTATGATTGACATCCTCAACGGTCTCCAAAGCACCCGCGCCGCGCTCAGCGCCGAGCGCTTCCGGTTGGACATTATTTCGCAGAACATCGCCAACGCCCAGACCACGCGCGGGTTGGATGGCAAACCTTACCAGCGCCAGACCGTGGTCTTTGAAAGCAGCCTCCAACAGGCCATGGGCGCGGGCGCGCCGCCCCCCGCCCCCCCGCGCCTCGCGCGCGTCGAGAAGGACACGAGCCCCCCGCAGCTTGTTTACAATCCCAACCATCCCGACCACGACGAACGCGGCTGGGTCGCCATGCCGAACATCAACATCCACGAGGAAATGGCGGACCTGATTTCGGCCTCGCGCGCGTTTGAAGCCAATCTCTCCGTCATCCGCAACGCCCGCACCATGGCGATGCAAACCCTCGCGATCGGCAAGCGATGACCGGAAACGCCTTTGAACCGCACTGCCAGCCATGATCCCACTCGGCGCCATCGCTCCCACGCTCGCCAGCGCGAATCTGATGCCGCGCATGGAAGCGCTGTCGGAGCAGATTCCGGGGCTGAACGTGCCGGACCTCAAAGGGCCGGCCGCGACGGGGCGGATCGCGGGGATCACGCCCGGCCAGGCTTCGGGCGAGTCTTTCGGCAACGTAATCGACCAGCTCGTGCAGGACGTGAACGCGCGTCAGGCCGCCGCCGGCGAAGCGATGCGCGGGCTGCAGAGCGGCGGCCAGACCTCGTTGCATCAGGCGATCATCGCGATGGAGGAAGCCAGCGTCTCCTTCCATCTCATGGTCGAGTTGCGCAACAAGCTCCTCGAAGCCTATCAGGAACTCATGCGGATGCAGATTTGAAGGGTCACACTGAATGAATCAAAACCTGGCCAAGCTTCTGGGACAATTGCGCGAGATTTGGGGTCAACTCGGCGTCAGCCAACGCGCCAGCGTCATCGGCGCCACCGTCGTGCTGCTCGGCGGCTTCATCGGCCTGAGCGTCTGGTCGGCGCGCCCTCAATTCAGCCTCCTCTACGGCAAACTCTCCGACACGGAATCCGCCAAGGTCATCCAAGCCCTGACCGACGCCAAAGTCCCCTACCAGATCGGCACCGGCGGCAGCGCCATCCTTGTGCCCGCCGACAAAGTCCACGTGATGCGCATGCAACTGGCCGGGCGCGGCATCCCACGCGGCGACGGCGTCGGCTTCGAGATTTTCGACAAACCGAATTTCGGCATCTCCGACTTCGTGCAACGCGCCAATTACATTCGCGCCGTGCAGGGCGAGTTGGCGCGCACCATCGGCCAGATTGACGAAGTGGACTCCGCCCGCGTCATGATCGTGCTCCCCGAGAACCGCCTCCTCCTCGACAAAGACAAACACCCGACCGCCTCCGTGTTTGTGCGGGTGCGGGGCAGCTCGCAACTCCAGCCGCAATCCATCAATTCGATCCGGTTCCTTGTGGCCAACGCCGTGGAAGGGCTCAAGCCCAATTCCGTCAGCGTAGTGGACAACCTCGGCAACGTGCTCTCCGAGAACAGCGAGGATGATTCCCTCACCGGGATGAGCACGGGGCAACTCGCCGCCCGCCGCAACCTCGAGCAATACCTCGCCAAGAAAGCCCAGGACATGCTGGAAAAAGTCCTGGGCCCGGGACAGGCCCTGGTGCGCGTCGCTGCCGACATGAACTTCGATTCCTCCACCCGCACCGAGGAGAAATACGACCCGGACAACCAGGTCCTCCGCACCCAGACCAAGGATGAGGAGAACAATGACACGACGACCTCCACCAGCACGGCCGCCACAGGCAGCGCCACCAACTCCTCCACCGATACCAACAACACGCAAATCGCCGCCACGCCCGTCAGCAACACCCGCAACAAGAAGTCCACCACGAGCGTCACCTACGAACTCAGCAAGGTGACCAGCAACCTGATGCAGGCCGCGGGCAGCATCCGTCGGTTGTCCGCCGCCGTCACCATCGCCGCGCGCACCGAAGGGGTGGGCGCTGAACGTCAGGTGGTTCCGCGTTCGAAGGAGGACATGGAAAAACTGAAGCGCATCGTGCAGAGCGCCGTCGGGATTCAGACGGGTGCGGACGGCCAGCGCAACGACGAGATTACCTTGGAAGAGTTGCCGTTCAATGACCAATTCGCCGTGGACCTCACGCGCGAAATGGAGCAGCAGAAGCGGCAGGAGTTCTGGTGGGAAATCGCCCGCACGGTCGCTTACCCGGCGCTCGGCTTGATCGCGCTGATCACGCTGGTGATGATCTTCAAGCGCACGCCCGTGCAGGAGATTCCGTTGGGCGTGCCCGTGGGCCGACTCATGCACGCCCGCAACGGAAATGGCAAGGGCCACGGGAATGGCAACGGGGACCGCCTCGCGCATCCCGACTGGGGGCGCGAACTGCAGCCAGGCGTTGTCACCGTGGACGTGCTCAACCGGTTGGTCAAAGAAAACCCGGCGAACATGACTCAAGCCATCCGCGATTGGATGAACAAGAGCCGCGCCGCTGAACAATAATCTGCCATGCCTGCCGCCTTTGAGATTCCTGCCTCCGCCGCCGCCAACGGCGCCGAGAATGGCGCCCTAACCAAGACGCAGAAACTCGCCACCTTGCTGGTGATGCTCGGCCCGGAGAGCGCCGGCGAGATTCTCAAAGGTTTCCAGCCCTCCGAGATCGAAACGATTTCCCGGGATATGTCCCGGTTCAACCTCATTTCCCGCGAGCAGCAGGACCAGATTCTCGAAGAGTTCTCTGAGGTCGCCGTGGAGGCCAGCACCTCCATCGCTGCCGGAGTGGATGTCACCCGCCTGACCCTGGAGAAGGCGCTTGGGAGTTTCAAGGCCAGTGACATGCTCGGGCGGGTGTTGCCCGCGCGTCAGCCCGCGGTCGGGGCCATGCAGGCCATTGCGGAGATGGATTCGCGCCACATTTTCAACCTCATCCGTGACGAGCAGCCGCAGACCATTGCCTTCGTCGTCAGCCATCTCGCGCCGGAGAAGGCCGCCCAGGTGCTCGGCTTGCTGCGCCTGGAGCAGCGCGACGCGATCGTCGAACGCCTCGCCACGCTCGCGCCCACACCGGTCGAAGTGACGGAGAAGGTCGTCGAAGTCCTGAACGCCAAGCTCGGCGTGAAACAGACCCGCGCCCTGTCCCAGACGGGCGGCCTCACCAGCGCGGCGGACATCCTCAACGCCATGGACAAAGGCGTCACGCGGACCATGCTGGCCACCATGGAGGAACGCAATCCCGAGCTGTGCCAGGCGATTCGCAAGAAGATGTTCACCTTTGAAGATTTGCTCTCCCTCAACGGCCAGTCCATCCAGCGCATCATGCGCGAGACCGACATGCGCGATCTTTCGATTGCGATGAAGAAGGCGAGCGAGCCGCTCAAGAAACTGCTCCTCTCGAACATCTCCCGCCGCGCCGCCGAAGCCGTGCAGGACGAAATGAATTTCATGGGCCACGTCAAGCTGCGCGACGTCGAAGCCGCGCAGTTCCGCATCATTGACGCGGTCCGCAAGCTCGAAGCCGAAGGCGAGATTGATCTCGATGAGGCCCGCGCCAACGAATATGACATGGTCTGAGACCCTCACGCTCACGCAGCCGCTGCGCGATGTCCGCCCGCTGACGCCCATCCCGGCGCTCGAGGCGGAGCATCGTCAGCGCGAGGCGGAAGCGGCGGCGTATGAGCGGGGCCGCCGCGACGCCGAGAAGGGGCTGCGCGAGCAACTGCTCCAGCAGCGCTCGGAGCTGCTCGAACTCCACCAAGGGGTCGTGGATTCGCTCCGCCGTGCCGTGGCTCAGGTGGTCACCGAAACCGAGGATGCGCTCCTGAATCTGGCCCTCGAAGCTGCCCAGCGGTTGGTCGCCGGTCTCCCCATCTCCACCGAAATGGTCGAAGTCATCGTGCGTGAGGCCCTCAGCCACGTCGAAGACAATGCCGAAATCACGGTGCATCTGCACGCCGACGACCTGGCGCTGCTGCGCAAGCACGACTCACCCCTGCTCCGCGGCTCGCCGGAAACCGGCCCGTTGCGCTTCGTCGGCTCCGCCGAGGTGTCCCGCGGTGATTGCCTGGTTCAGACCCGATTCGGCCTGCTGGACGCCCGCCGCGAAACCAAACTGGAACAACTCCGCGCCTCCTTGAAAGCATGACCCCCACCCCGCGATTCTCTGTCCGGCGATTTGAGACCGCCCTGCAACGCGTGCGTCAGGCGCGCGTGACCGAGACGTGCGGTCGGGTCGTGCAGGTCATCGGGCTGGTCATCGAATCGGAAGGTCCTGTCGCCGCGGTGGGCGAAGTCTGCCGCATCCAGTCCGCGCATCGCAACGAAACCACGCTCGCCGAGGTGGTCGGCTTTCGGGACCATCATCTGCTCCTGATGCCGCTGGGCGAACTGCATGGCATTCACCCCGGCAGCGAAGTGATCGCCACCGGCGCGCCAATGCGGCTGGGCGTGGGCCATGCGCTCAAAGGGCGGGTCCTGGATGGCGTCGGCAAACCGATTGACGATCTGGGGCCGGTCATCACCGAACACTCCGTTGGCTTGAATCTGCTCCCGCCGCATCCGCTCAAGCGCCAGCGCATCCAAGACGTCTTCCAAACCGGCATCAAGGCGATTGACACCTTTACGCCCTGTGGCCGCGGCCAGCGCCTGGGCATCTTCGCAGGCAGCGGCGTGGGCAAGTCCACTTTGCTGGGCATGATGGCGTCGCACGCTGAAGCCGACGTGAATGTGATTGCGCTCATCGGCGAGCGTGGCCGCGAGGTGCGGGAGTTTCTGGAGCGCGATCTCGATGCCGCGGGCCGCGCCAAATCCGTGGTCGTCGTGGCCACGTCGAATGAACCGGCGCTGCACCGCGTGAAGGGCGCCTTTCTGGCCATGGCCATCGCCGAGCACTTCCGCAACGAAGGCTTGAACGTCCTGCTGATGATGGATTCGGTCACCCGCCTGGCCATGGCCCAGCGTGAAATCGGCCTGGCCGTCGGCGAACCGCCCACCACGCGCGGTTACACGCCTTCCGTTTTCTCGCTGCTGCCGCAGTTGCTCGAACGCGCGGGCACGGGCGAGAGCGGCACCATCACCGGCTTGTTCACCGTGCTCGTCGAAGCCGACGACATGAACGATCCCATCGCCGACGCGGTGCGCTCGATTCTCGACGGGCACATTGTCCTGAGCCGTGAACTGGCGACGCAGAACCACTACCCGGCCATTGACGTGCTGGAAAGTGTCAGCCGGTTGAACCGCGATTTGCTCGCGCCCGATCAGTTGGCGAGCACCGCGGCGGCGCGCGAGCACATGGCCATTTACCGGAAGAATCAGGACTTGATCAACATCGGCGCCTATCCCATGGGCAGCAACCCGGCCATTGATCACGCCATCGCGTTGCATGATCCCATCAACCGTTTCCTCCGCCAGGGCGTGACCGAGGGCCTTGAAGCCGGGCGGAGCTGGACGTTGCTAAAGGAATTACTCGCCAAACCGGTGCCCGTCCGGGCCGCCGCCGCCCCCCCGTCTTCGCCCGCCAAGAAATGATGTGCATCTTTGACTTATGAAACCATTCCGCTTCTCTCTGCAACCCATTCAAGTGCTCCGCGAACAAAAGGAGCACGAGGCCCAACAGAGTTACGTGCAGGCCCTCCGCGCCTGCGAGGAGGCCGCTGCCCGCGTCCGGACGGCCGGCGCCGAGTTGGCTGACTGCTGGACGCTGCTGGGGGATGAACTCGCCGCCGGCAGCGAGGCCACCGAGGTGCTGCGGACGCGCGCCTGGTGCAACGTGCTCGAGATTCGCCTCAAAGAGCACACCGGCGCGCTGGAGGAAGCCCGTCACAGCGTGGACGCCGTCTGGCGCGACATGTTGCTCGCCACCCGGGATCGCGAGACCATTGACCATTACCACGACAAGCAACGCCGCGTTTACGACCGCGACGTCCAGCGGGCAGACCAAAAGGAACTCGATGAACTCGCCTTGCGCGGCCGCCAAACGCCCGGTGTCTTTCGCGTCCCGCAAGCGGTCCGGTGACCATGATCCCACTCCTCCAATCTTCCTGGATGGCCGTACTCCTCGGCGGCCTGCTCTATCTCGGCACGACCTTCGTGCTGCTGAAGCCCTCGTCCTTCGCCGGCGCGCTGGCGAACCGCGAAACAAAGACCTTGGCGCCCGGCGACGATCCGTCGTGGAAATTCCTCAATCCGGAGTTCGATCAGTTGGTGGACGAATTGCGTCGGGAGAAGGATGCCCTCGCGTTGCGCAGCCAGCAGTTGCAGGAACTCCAGACGCGGCTCGAGGCCGAACGGCAGGAGATGCAATCCGCCACGCAGATGGTGCATCAACTCCAGATCGAGTTCGACCAGAGCTTCCTCAAGTGCAAGGCGCAAGAGGTGGATAACCTCAAGAAGCAGATCAAAGTCATTGCCGGCATGTCGCCGGAAGGGGTTGCGGCGATGATGGGCGAGATGACCGATGACGAAGTCGCGAAGCTGCTCACGTTGATGAAAACGGACGAGGCGGGCGCGATATTGGATGCCATGAGCACGTCCGGCAGTGCCGGCGCCAAGCGGGCCGTCAGCCTCACCGACAAGATGCGCCGTGTCATGCCCGTTGCGCCCGGTGCGAAACCGACAGCGGCTCCCTGATGTCTGCGCTGCAATCTATCCGCCCCGCGTCCCCGCCGGACCCGCCGCGCGACGGCTCAGGAACACAGGCAGCGGCAGCGCCAAAGCGGATCGGTGCGAGTTTCTCCGACTGGATGAACCGCGCTCTGGCGGAACCGGGCTTTGGCGCGGATGAGGAAGGGGCGCGTCCGCCGTGCGTCGAGAACCGGCGGGAGCCGCGTCACCCAACGGCAAGCGCATCGGATGACCGCGACGCTGCCTTGGCCGCCGCCGCGGCTCTGATCGTCCCGGCATCTGGGGAAATGCCACGTGGAATGAACGTGAACGGATCGTCCGCCGACACACCTCAAGCCAACACTTCCACCCAACCCACTTCTATGAACGCGCCCTCTACCGAGGCCACCCCGTCGCAACCATCAGCCACGACCGCGCTGGCCGCCGCTGAAACCGCCTCCGCCGAGCCCGCTAAATCGGCGTCCACGCCAGCCACCTGGGCGCAACAACTCACGCCCACCCCCGCTCAGGTCAGCACTGACCCGGCGAAATCTGCCGACGGGAAGCCCTCTCCGACCTCGGCCCCGGCCGATTCGGGCGCGGAGGCCTTGTTGGCCGGAGATTCCACTTCCGCCGGTGAAGCAGCGGAAAGCCCGCAGAATGGGCAGTCTCCAGCGCAGCCCGGCGACTTGAAACCAGCCGCTTCAATCCCCGATTCCCAGGCGACCGGTGAGCTTTCGCCTCGTGGCACATCCACTGCTAGACAACGAACCGCGATGCAAAAGGCAGCCGATATGCAACAAACTACCGGGTCGAAAGAGCAAGAATTGCCGGGCACTTCCACGACCTCTTCCGCTGAGGCGTCTCCGGCGAGCTTGGGGAAATTCACTAAAGCCTTCGCGCTATCGGAGCAAACCGGGTCGGTCTTGATGACCGCCGGCCCGCAGCGCACAACCTCCCTGGCGGACCTGTCCGCTTCCGAGGAGGTCGTCTCCGCCCAACCCGGCAACGGCGCGGCTCGCTCGTTGGAACGGACCCACGATTTGGTTTCGCTGCACGCGTTGCGATTGCGAGACTCGAGCGACGATTCGCTCCGCGTGATGATCCGGCCCGGCCCGGGCATGCAGTTGTCCCTGGACCTGCACCTGCGCGATGGTGGCGGCGTGGAGGTGCGGGCGCTGCTGAACCGCGGCGATTACGCGTTCTTGAATTCCCATTGGGCCGACCTGCAGCACCAACTCGAAACCCGCGGCGTGCGCCTGTCCCCCCTTTCCCACTCCGAGCAATCAGCGAGCAGCCAGGGCTTCGAACATCCGCGCCGGCGCCAGGACCCGAACGAGGACCCCGCCAGTGAAGCGCTCGCCACCTTGCCGTTTGTCAACGCCGCACCTGCGGTCAAGCCCAGACTCGCCCCCCTTCCCGCCACTCCCGGCTGGAACTACTGGGCCTGATTTACCTTCAACCTATGGCAGTCACCTCAACACTTCCCGTCTCTTCAATCTTGCCGGACGCTGCGACCACCTTTTCCGGTGCGAACCAGACGCTCGGCCAGGAAGATTTCCTCAAGCTGCTGGTCGCGCAGATGTCCTCGCAAGACCCGCTCAATCCGCAATCGGATCTGGATTCCATCGCGCAACTGGCGCAGTTCAGCGGACTGGAGCAGAACAAAGCCACCCAGGCGGAGATCGCCGGGCTGCGGAGCGACCAGCAACTGCAGTCCGCCAGCAACTTGTTGGGCCGCTCGGTGACGCTTCAGAGTGATGCCGAGACGCTCGTGAGCGGCACCGTGGATGCGGTGCAGGTTTCGGACGGCACGCCGTATCTCATCGTGGGCGACGCCTGCTATTCCCTGAGCCAGTTACTTTCCGTCACGCAAGCTCCTGTGGTCGCAACCCCCACCGAATAAACCCAAGTTCATTATGCTTCGATCCCTTTCTTCCGGCGTCAGTGGCCTGCAACATTTTCAGCAAAGCATTGACGTCATCGGCAACAACATCGCCAACGTCAGTACGACGGGCTACAAATCGTCCCGTGTGGAGTTTGCCGATGCCTTCAGCCAGGCGTTGGTGGACAGCAACACCAGCGGCAGTTCCCAAATCGGCACCGGGGTCACCACCGGCGCCATCAACAGCAACTTCACCCAGGGCTCGCTTTCCAGCACCGGCGGAGACACGGACCTCGCCATCTATGGCAATGGGTATTTCGTGGCCAGCAACCCGAACACCAGCGAAGAATTCCTGACCCGCGCGGGCGAGTTCACGGTAGATCCCAACGGTTATCTGGTCACCAGCGATGGGTTGCGGGTGCAGGGCTTTTCCGATTCCGGGCTCACCACCCGCGGCGATGTTCAGATCGACGGCACTGGCTCTGGCGCGGCTGACGGGGCCACCATGAAATCCTACAAAATCGCCGACGGTGGCAAGATCACCGTGCTCATGTCTGACGGCACGGAGTTTGTGCGCGGCCAGGTGTTGCTGCAAGCGGTGCGCTCTCCCCAGTTGTTGGTCAAAGAAGGGAACAACTTGTATTCGAACATTGCCGCCGCCGGCCCGCTGAGCCAAACCGCCGCGGCGGGAAGTAGTGGCCTTGGCACTCTGCACAGTGGTTATCTCGAGTCGTCCAACGTGGACCTCACCACTGAAATGACCTCACACATCACCGCGCAACGCGCTTTCCAGGCCAATTCGCGTATCGTGACCACCAGCGACGAACTGTTGCAGGAAATCGTCAACCTCAAGCGTTAGTTTCCCATGGCTGCCAATCGTATAGACCCCTCTCAAGGCGCCGCCGAGACGCCCGCGGAGGCTCCTTCTCAGGGCAACGCACCCGCCACCGCCGGAGGCATCAAGGCTTGGTTGCCGTTGCTTATCACCGTCCTGCTCATGCCTGCACTCGCCTACGCCATGACCAGCTTCGTGTTGCTGCCCCGCCTGCAAAAGGGCCTTGGCATTACGGCGGCCGCCGCCGACACAGCGCATCCAGAAGGCAAGGACGCGAAAGCCAACAAGGAAAAGCGCGAATCGGTCACGATGACCAAGCTGTTGGTGAACGTCGCCGGCACCATGGGCGCGCGCTACCTGCTGGTCAGCCTCAACATCGTGGGCGCCGGGGACGGTTTCTCAACCAAGATGACGGATTTGGACCCGCAATTGCGCGACATGGCCCAAGGGGCTCTCCGCAGCAAAACGTTGGCCGACCTGGAAAAACCCGGCGCGGTGAACCTGATCCGCACTGAGCTGATTTCCGGCTTCAACGGCATCCTCGGCGGACCGTTCGTGAAGGAAATCTACGTCACCGAGTTTGCCATTCAGTAAACGCAGGCCATGAATCCGCCCACCCCTCAGACTCCTCCGCCCGAAGGCGCGCCCCCGCAAGGTGACATTTCGGTGCTGACGTCGCGGGGCGTACGGGAAATGCGCCCGGCAGCGGACATTCGCCACGTGGACTTCCGGCAATCGGGCTTTCTCGCCCCCAGCGAGCTGCGTCGGATCCGCCTGCGGCACGAGCAACTGGTCCGCTCCATGGCGGCGCGGCTGGCCATCTTTCTGCGGCTCGAATTCACGGTGGAACTGGGCAAGCTCCAGATCGTCGGCTACCAGAAATTCCTCGAAGGCCTCCCCAGCCCCACGCATATCACCCTGTTTAAAACCGAACCGTTAAAGGGCGTCGGCTTGCTGGTCATCCCGCCGCGTCTTGGCCTCAGCATTGTGGATCGCCTGCTGGGGGGCTCGGGCCAGAAGTCGGACCAAAACCGCGACCTCAGCGAACTGGAAACCGCGCTCAGCGATCAGGCCGCCATGATCGTGCTCAGCGAATGGTGCGGCCACTGGCATGAGATGCGCGATCTCCGTCCGGCCATTCTCGGTCACGAAAACAACAGCCGCTTTCTGCAGACCGCGCCGGCCGACACCGCGATGCTGATCATCACGCTGAACGCCGGCATGGGAGATCAGCTTCAACCCGTTCACCTCGCCTTCCCTTACGCGACGATCGAGCCGCTGGTCCGCCTGCTTTGTCCCGCGGGCCTCCCGCGCGATGATACCTCGCACGCCGCCGCCGCCCGCCCCAGGTGGAACAGCGAGTTCGACGGAGTGCCGGTGCCGCTGACGGTCGAGTGGAAGGGGCTGAAGCTATCCGCCGGCGACATCACGCGCTTGAAGCCGGGCGATGTGTTGATGCTCGACCCGGCTTGTGCCGCGCAGGTGGAACTGCGCTTGAGCCACGTCACCAAGTTTCTCGGTCGCCCCGGCACCCGCAGCGGCCGTTGGGCCGTCCAGTTGACCGGCTTCACGCCTGCGTAATTTCCCGTCATGAACGCCACCCTCGAAATCCCTGCCAACTTGAATCTCGTCCTCGATGTCCCTGTGAGCCTGACCATCGAACTGGGCAGTTGCCAGATGCCGATGAAGGAAGTCCTCCAGCTCAACGTGGGCTCGGTCGTCCAGCTCGACAAACCCGCTGACGCGCCGGTGGAACTGAGCGTCAACGGGAAACTCATCGCCCGCGGTGAAGTCGTCGTGATCGAGGACCGCTTCGGTGTGAAGATCACCGAGGTGATCGGGGCCGGCCTTCCCACTTAAGCCACTTGCCATCCCGCGCCACGACTCCACCCCATGAGAACGCGCTTCACCCAACGCTGGTTTTGGATGCTGCCCCTGGTGACCGGGCTGCCGGCCCTGGCCAGCGGGGCGCTTGAAGCCGGGACGAACGCGGTCGCCCTCCCGGCCAACTTGCCAGATGTCGGCGCGTCCTTGCTGCGCGTGTTTGGCGCGCTGGCGTTGGTCATCGCGTTGTTTCTTGGCGGGGTCTGGCTGTTCCGCAACTGGCAGCGTCTGACCACGCGGCGCAGTGACGCCCCGCGGTTGAACGTGCTCGAAGCGCGTTCGCTTGGAGGACGTCACGCACTCTATGTCGTGGGCTACGAACAGGAACGCTTTCTCCTCGCGTCCTCGCCGACCGGGGTGAATCTCCTGAGCCATCTCCCCGCGGCCGACGAAGTCGAACCCGCCCGCGAGCCCGAGCCCGCCGCGCCGTCCTTTACTGAGGCGCTCACGCAAGTTCTCCGAGGCAAGCGATGAACGCGACCGCCAACATCCAACATCGGAACTCAGAACCCGAACGCCCGAGACACGCCAGGCGGTCGTCATCCGATGTTGGGCGTTGGGTGTTGCTCGTCGTCCTGTTCCTGGTGATCGCCAGCCCGGTTGCCGCGCAAACTACCAACCTCACCACCGGCTTCGGCCCGGTGCAGCTCACGCTGGGCGGTCAACACGGGCCACAGGACGTGGACGCAGGCATCAAGATGTTGGTCGTCATCACCCTGCTCTCGATCGCGCCGTCGATCCTGCTGCTGATGACCTGTTTCACGCGCATCGTCATCGTGCTGTCGTTCGTGCGCACGGCGCTGCAATTGCAGGGCACGCCCGCCAATCAGATCATTGTCGGCCTGGCACTGTTCATGACCTACTTCGTGATGGCGCCGGTTTACGAGAACATCAACCGCGAGGCGCTGGTCCCTTACCAGGCACAGCAAATCAGCAGCGCAGAGGCGCTGGAACGCGCGGGTGCGCAAATTCGCACCTTCATGTTGCGGCAGGCGCGGCCCCGGGATGTCGAGCTGTTCGTCGCCATGGCGAAGCTGCCGCCCACCCGGCCGGAAGCACTGCCGCTCCGCGTGGTCATCCCCGGTTTCATCATCAGCGAGCTGCGGACGGCGTTCCAGATGGGTTTCCTGATTTTTGTTCCGTTCATCATGATTGACCTCATCGTCGCCACCGTGCTGATGAGCATGGGCATGATGATGATGCCGCCCACGACGTTCTCGCTGCCGCTCAAGTTGCTCCTGTTCGTCCTGGTGGATGGCTGGGAACTCGTGGTGCGGTCACTGGTGCGAAGCTTTGGCATGTAACGAAACCACAACAGGGAAAGGAGATACCAGGAGAAACCATGAAAACCTACGCCGGCCCCATTGACATCGAAACCGACGCCCGCCATCACGACCTGCGCCGGTACCGTGCCCAAGTGCGTGGCGTAACCCGCCGCCAGACCAAGCAGGCGTTGTCCCATCTCACCCGTGCCGCTGCCCTCTGCTCACCGTTCGCTGACGGGGACGAAAACGGCGCGCTGTTGTGGTGCGGCGCCCTGCCCGCCGAGGTCAGCATCGAGTAGCAGCCGATCCACACCAGCGGCGTCCCGACCAAAATGAATCCTGAATTCGCCATCGAGTTATTGAAAACCATGATGTACCAGGCGCTGGCCGTGTCGGCCCCCTTCCTGGCGGCCGCAATGGTGATCGGGCTGGCGGTGAGCTTGTTTCAGGCTGTGACCTCGATCCACGAACAGACGCTGACCTTTGTGCCCAAAGTGCTGGGGGTCGTCGGGGTGCTGTTGCTCTTGCTCCCCTGGATCGTGCGCTCCTTGGTCGAGTTCACCACGGCGGTCATCGAGAAGATGCCGCAAATGGTGCAATGAAAACGGCGCGAGGCAGCAGCCGGCGGTCAGTCGCTGGTTCGGACCGGCGGCGACTGACGACAGACCCCGGACGGCGGATTTCATAACGTGGAACTCGACTTCTACACTTTCGCGCTGGTCTTCCTGCGCATGGGGGCATTCCTCTACGTGTTACCGTTCTTCTCGGCCACGAATTTTCCGCATACGTTGCGCATCGCGCTGGGCGCGGTGACGGCGCTGTTACTCGCGCCGCTGTTGCCGCCGATCGCCCTGGGCAAGCTGTCCATGTTCGGGTTGATCGGCTTGATGGCGCAGGAAACCAGCATCGGGTTGTTGCTGGGCTTCGTCTCGCGCATGGTGTTCTACGCGGCGGACCTGGCGGGCAACATCATTGCCACCGAGATCGGCCTGAACATGGGCACGATCATGAACCCGCTCAGCCAATCTTCCTCGCCGATCCCCGGCACGATCTTGTTCTTCCTCGCGGCGGTCGTCATGCTGACCTTGGACCTGCATCATTGGATTCTGGCGGGCTTCCAACAAACCTACCTCGTCTTGCCGGTGGGCGGCGCCCACCTGAACGAGGCGTTGTTCACCGCGGTGATGACGCACACGAGCCGGATCTTTGTGGTGGGCCTGCAAATCGCCGCGCCGGTGCTGGCCGTATCGTTCGTGGTGACGTTGGTGTTTGCCGTGCTCAGCCGCGCCGTGCCGCAGATGAACGTGTTCATCCTCAGCTTTTCCTTCCGCATCGTGGGCGGCCTGTCGGTGTTCGGTTTCACGCTGCACCTTACGGCCCAGCACGTGATGAATTATCTCCGCCGCCTGCCGGAAGATATGATGGGTCTGGCCCAGCTAATCGGGATGAATTGAAGTGAGCCTCCGGCCATGAGCGAACAGACAGGCGAGAAAACCGAGCAACCGACACCACGTCGGCTGGAGGAGTCCCTCAAGAAAGGTCAAATCCCCCGCAGCCCGGAGGTGCAAACGGCGTTTGTGCTGCTCGGCGGCTTGGCGGCGCTGACCTTCACCGGCCGGGAGGTCTGGGGTCAACTCGTCGCGGCCACAACCACCTCGCTGGCGCATTTGCACGACACGCCCGTTTCGAGTGATATGCTCCAAGGCTACGCGATCGGCGGCGCGCTGGTGATGCTGAAATGCACCGGGCCGGTGCTGCTGGCCACCTGTCTGGCGGGGTTGCTCGCTGGCACGGTCCAAAATCGCTTCAACACCGCGTCCGAAGCGCTTTCACCCAACTGGAACCGCCTCAATCCGGTGGAAGGCTTCAAACGCCTGTTCTCCGTCCGCATGGTGATGCCGACGGCGATTTCGATGACGAAGCTGGCCATCATCATCGCGTTGACCTATTCGGAGGTTCGCAGCATTCTCGAAGACCCGATCTTCCGCACGTCCGTGGATATTGGCCGCATGGCGGGCTTTCTGGCGGGGGCGAGTTTGACGATCTTCCTGCGGGTGAGCCTGGCGTTGCTGGTGGTGGCGGCGGCTGACTACGGTTACCAATGGTGGCGGAACGCCAAGGACATGATGATGACCAAGGAGGAAGTGAAGGAAGAAATGAAGAGCTCGGAGGGCAATCCGCAGATGAAAGCGCGCCAGCGCCGGCGGGGCCGCTCCGCCCGAAAAGCCCGCGAGCTGGCGGATGTGCCCACCGCCGACGTGGTGCTCACGAACCCCACCCACATCGCGGTGGCCTTGCGCTACGACCGCAAGACGATGCGCGCCCCGCAGATTGTGGCGAAAGGCATCCGACTCAATGCGCAACGCATCCGCGAGATCGCCCAACAACATCAAGTCCCGATCATGGAGAATAAACCGCTGGCGCGGATGCTCTTCAAACACGGGCGGGTGGGCGGCGAGATTCCTGCCCAGCTCTTCGCGGCCGTTGCGGAGATTCTCGCGTGGGTCTATCGCGTGAATCGCTACCGGTATTTCGCCGAGCGCAATCAAGCGTAACGGCAACGGCAACACGCCAAATCACATCGCTGCAATTGCCTGGCTTCGAACCTGCATCCCGAACCGCAAACCTGCGACACTGCGATCCCAAGGTTCGACGCGGGAGCGCTGGCAAGAACGTGAAACTGCCGTTCAAACCCACCGTGGCCAGACCTTGGGATTTGTGGCGATAACCCCGAACCCACCCCTACACGGTCTCCAGAACACGTTTTTGAGCATGGACAACTATGTGTTGCATAGGCAATACATGGTTGTCCCCAGCAATTTTCGAGCGCAGCTTGTAACCCAGAGTCGTGAGTTCAACACAATCCGTCGCCATGAAAACCACCTCGAAGTCTGACTCGCACACTTCCACCCGCCGACAATTTCTGCGGACCGCAGCGATTGCTGGCGCCACCATTTCCATTCTCCCACGCCATGTCCTCGGCGGCGTGGGCAACACGCCACCCAGCGAGAAACTGAACATCGCTGGCATCGGCATCGGCGGGCAGGGCGGTGCGGATTTGGAGGAACTGAAAGACCACAACATCGTCGCGCTGTGTGACGTGGACTGGGCTTACGCTGCGCACACGTTCAAGAAGTATCCCGACGCCAAACGCTACCAGGACTTCCGCGAGATGCTCGACAAGCAGAAGGGCATTGACGCCGTGGTCATCGGCACGCCCGATCACATCCACGCGGTGGCCACGATGGCGGCGCTCAAGCACGGCAAGCACGTCTATTGCGAGAAGCCGCTCACGCGGACCGTCTTCGAGGCGCGTTCAGTGGCCAGGGCCGCGGCGGAGGCGAAGGTCGCCACGCAGATGGGCAACCAAGGCATGGCATTCGAAGGCAATCGGCTGATCAAGGAATGGATTTGGGGCAGGGTCATTGGCCCGGTGCGCGAAGTCCACGTCTGGTCGGATCGCCCGACGCATCGTGGCAAGATGCCGCTCTGGTGGCCGCAAGGCATCGAGCGCCCCACCGACACGCCGCCTGTGCCCGACACGCTCGATTGGGATCTCTGGCTCGGGCCCGCGCCGTGGCGGCCGTATCATCCAGCCTACGTGCCGTTCAAGTGGCGCGGCTGGTGGGATTTCGGCTCCGGTGGCCTGGGCGACATGGGCATTCACAATCTCGCGCCGGTGTTCGACGCGCTGAAGCTCGGACCGCCGGTGAGCGTGCATGCGAGCTCGACGCCGGTGTTCAAGGAGACTGTGCCGTTGGCGGCAAAGGTGCATTACGAGTTCGCGGCACGTGGCGACATGCCGGCGGTGAAGCTGCATTGGTACGACGGCGGCCTGCTGCCGGAACGACCGGAGGAATTGGAAACGGATCGCCCGCTCGATCCCGAGGACGGCGCCATCTTCGTCGGCGACAAAGGCAAAATCCTCGTTCGCGGCTGGGGTGGCGAAAGCCTGCGACTGATTCCCGAATCCAAACACCGGGATTTCAAGTTCCCGGACAAGACGCTACCGCGCTCGATCGGCCACTACGCTGAATGGGCGAAAGCCTGTAAGCAGGGCACGCCCACCGCGTCGAGCTTCGCCTTCGCCGGGCCGCTGACGGAAGCGGTGTTGCTGGGGAGCATCGCCATCCGCTTGGGCGGCGACAAACTGCTGTGGGATGCGGCGAACCTCAAAGTGACGAATTCGCCCGAAGCGACGGCGCTGCTGCATTACGCCTACCGCGCGGGCTGGACTCTGTGAACTCGATGGGGGGCGAAGGCCGCCGAACCGGCTTGGTCCGGCGGCTGGGGAGAGTCCGCCAAGCTTGCGCCTGCTCCGCACAAATCCCTCCGCACAAATCCCTTTACAGCCCTTCCCGGCCCTGCTTCCATCGCCGCCGGATAAGCGAAACCCGGAATGCTTGGCTGGTTATCCGGTTTCGCGGCACTTCACGGACAACGTATGCAATTTGCATCGGCAGCCTCTACGCAGTCCAACGGCGGGACTCCACGGACGCACACCCGGGATTCATACCCACGCCTCGCCCAGATTTGCCGCGCCACCGTTTCCATCCAGGAATGAACCCGTGAAAGGAATCCTATGAAAATGCATCTGACCTCCGTTGGCCGAAATCCCGCGGTCATCTTGCTCGTCTTGTTAGTGCTTCTAGGTAGGGCCGTCTGCTTGTCCAGTGGCAGCGCCATCAAGCGCCAGGTTTTTTCGCAAGGACCAGATGAAGCTGAATTCAAGAAGGCTCACCAATTTGCGCACCAGCAAATGCAGAAACTCGGGAGGAGCCAGAACGGCTCAATTCCGCAGCCCCTTCCGAAAATGCTGCAGAAACAGGTTAACCCTCACGCTGCTGGAGCTAGATTGCCCGCGTCTACCACCATGGCGGATGAGATTCTAGTTAAGGCCCGAAAGGGCTCTTCTTTGGAGGCCGCTCTGAAAGGGAAGTCTGTCAGCAGCACGTATGCAGCCCCGGACCCCACCGCGCTTGGCGTTCTTGGGGAAATCCTGACCGAACACAAGGCGGAACCGATCCGGCCTGCATTCCGTGCTAGCGAAAAACTATCGGCTGCGGTCTCGAAACAAGCCGGGGCAACTGGCCTCGATGCCAGTTTGATGCAAAATCGAGCCGACCTCTTCCGCTGGCATCGAGTGAAGCTCGGTAGCTCGGCGGAGGCTGCCGGAGCGCTGGCAAAAATCCGCGCCCTCAAGGAAATCGAAGCCGCGGAGTTGAATGGCTGCTACCGGACCGCGGACCTGCCGGAGGCAAGCACAGACCCGGGGTATGCGAGGCAGTGGCACCTGCAGCGCTTGAGAATTCCAGAAACCTGGCAGTTCTTGGTCACCAACAACATCAATCCAGGAGGCAAGCGAGATGTGATCGTCGCAGTAATCGACACGGGTGTTGACTACAACCACGAAGAGCTGCAGGCAAACATGTGGGTTAACGGAAGAGAGGTTCCAGGCAACTCCATTGATGATGACAACAACGGGTATGTGGACGATATCCATGGGTGCAGCACAACCTACGATCCCCGGGAGCATTCTGGAAACCCGATGGACGTCCAGGGACATGGCACTCATATCGCAGGTGCTATTGCTGCGACCGCATACAACCAAAGCGGCGGAGTGGGCGTAGCGTTTAATGTCCAGATCATGGCTATTCGCATTGCCCAAGAGACAGGGGTCATGACGTTCGAGGATGCTGCCGAAGGCATTCTCTACGCCGTGGACAACGGCGCGGATGTCATCAATATGAGCTGGGGTGGATATTACCCTTCCCAGATCGTCGAGGACGCGCTCGCTGTCGCTTTCAACCAGGCCGTATTGGTCGCCTCGGCGGGCAATGATGGTGTTGGCGCTGACGCATGGCCGTTTTATCCGGCGGCTTACACGTGGGTCTTAGGGGTGATGGCATCCGACAGTTTAGACAAGCTGGCGGACTTTTCAAACTATGACAACTCTGGCCTACGCTACCAGGTGGCGGCTCCGGGCGTGCAGATTTACAGCTCCCTTCCCAACAATGGATACGCAGCCTGGAGCGGGACTTCCATGGCGGCGCCGGTGGTTGCGGGTGTTGCCGCCCTGCTCCGCTCCTACTACAGCGACAGGAACTTGTACAGCAGCCGATTCATCATGGGCCAGATTGTCGGCGCAGTACCGAAACGCGAAACTAGGTGTCCGATCCTTAATCCACCGGGCGCGATGATGACCCTTGCCAAGCCGGACATCACATTCTCCGACGCAATCCTCTTCGACGAGAAAGACATCAGCCCATCCAACGATGAAGATGGCTCGTTGGATGCCGGGGAAACGGTCCAGCTAGGCGTGGAGCTAAGGAATTTGGGCGGCTACGCAAGCCAAGTCCGCGGCTTCCTGACGACGACCGATCCCTATACCGCCGTCCAGACCGCCGAGGCCTCGTTCAACAATATGGGACCGATGGCTACTGGTAATAATGGCTTCGCGTATGTAAATGGCGTCCTGAGTGGCGTCGCACGACCCTTTGCGTTTAGAATAGCTTCGAACTGCCCCAACGGCCATGTGATCGGCTTCGACCTCAGTGTTCACTGCAAGAACGGTGCAGACCTGAACGACACCAACAGTTATGTGAGTGGTCCACTCCCTATCGCATACGTTGTGGTGCGTGGGCGTCAGGCACCGCGAATACTCACTGAGGATTTCGAATTCACTTCCTCTGATTACTGGGTGATCCAAGGGCCGATGATGGTAGAAGCCAGCGCCACACTGCGGATCGGACCGGGGACCTTCGTCCAGTGGGGTGGGCTAAGCGATGATCCTTACAATCCAGGACCGCAGCCGGGCAATATCGTCGTGCGCGGCAAGCTGATGATCGAGGGCACACTGGACAATCCGGTTAACCTGTTCCCCTCCTATTTGGTGGCCGGGCAGACGACACGAATAACGGTGTCCGGCCCCGGGGTGTGTGAAATGCGCTACGCCAAGGTGCGCAACCCTGAACTGGTCGAAGCAGCCACAACTGCCATGCGCGGTCTTCGGCTCATTGACCATTGTTACCTGGATTGGGAGGCTTACCCGGCAAGCATCCAAGCCGTCGCCATTTCGCACTCGATCCTCCACCGCCTCCCAGGCGGCAGTGCTTTTAGGGCTTCTCGCATGAATACCTGCCTGTTCGATGGTGGAGGCATCGCGGCACCGGTCACGCCGGACTTCCTTCCTTCTCCCATTCTCAACAGCACATTCTTACAAGAACTCGGTAGTGCACAAGCTCGTACCCTTGGGGTGCCTCCAGCATTCATTGAGAGTGAAGTCGGCCGCCTCCAAACTTTATTTTTGAGCAATGCTGTTCTTCGCGCTGGATTCACGTACGCTGGCCTGCCAATGTCCAGCTCCCACTTTTTCTTGGCTGAAACCATCGCAAATTTCTTCGCTGGCCACGTTGCGTGTCCAACCAATCAAGCGGAGATGAGTTTTGTTGACAATTACGCCGCCGGACTACCTAAACCGGGTTTCGACCCCAGCTACGTTTATATCGGATTGTCGGATCAACTAACCCCGGGTCTTTTCGAATGGGTTGATGGCTCGGCGGTGGCCTACACAAACTGGGCCCAAGGGTGGCCGGAAAACTCGCGAGCCGGATACTGCAACGTGGTGTCAACGGACGGCAGATGGAAAGATCGGCCTGCACAACCACCTGACGCTTCGGGGGGAGTACTAAGCTGGTTTGTACTAAAACTTCCGGGCGCGTGGAACAATGAGGCACTGAGAGCGCCCGTTCTGGACGGGTCACTTACGGATTACGTCAGGGATCACTATCCGGGAAGCGTCCGATTCAACGCTTTTTTGAATAAATACTGGGATACGCGGCGCTCAGATTGGATGCGTATTGAAGCTTTCAAGTGGTCACCCGAGGCCATCTGCCTGGCAAGGGACAACTTTTGGGGAACCACCAATTCCTTCCTCGTCGACCTCGTTGTCAATGACTACACTGATGATTTCACGAGTGGCAAGGTGGACTACGGTGCTCTGCCTGAGCACGGTTTTCCCTCGACCTACCCCTTCGCAGAGAAAGTCCTCATCAACGGGATGAACGCTGAAACCATTCCGGTGATTGGCGCCGGCGATGCGACTTTCCAGGTGGCTTTTAATCGCGCAATGGACACCAACATCACGCCCTTTGTCACTTTCGGCCCTGCAGTGCCTTACACGGATTTCGCGGTTAAGCCAGATACCAATGGCTGGAACGGTTGGAGTGACTCGCGCACATGGGTGGGAGGTTTCAAGATCACGCCCATGATCGGTGAAGGGTTTCATCTGATGCGCGTCTCTGGCGCAGTGGCAGCAGACGATCCATGGCTCGTAACTGGGAACGACGTCGAGCGCTTCAGGTTCCAGGTAAAGACGCTGGGCACAGCCTCTTTGAACCTGCAGGCGAGCGGAGGGGAGGGGCGGATAGAACTTGCCTGGCAACAGACGGATTTCGAACTGCTGTCTGGATACAATCTCTACAGGGCTGACGCCCAAGCCGGCCCATTTAAGCAAGTGAATACGACTGTGATACCAGTCGGCAGTGAGACGTACACTGACACCAACGTGGCCCCCGCGCAGACAAAGCACTACCGGTTCACCGTCGTGCGAACGGATCTGCAGGAATCCGACGCATCGAACATCGCCTCTGCCGCGTCCTTGGACACGATCCCCCCAGTGCTGACGCACACGCCCGCAACAAGCGCGTTGCCCGCGCGCGGGCTGCGGTTAACTGCGACCGCGACGGACAATCTTCAGGTTGCGGGTGTTATTGTTTTTTACCGGCCCTCCGGCAGCGGCTCCAACTATGCCAGCCTAGCGATGGTCAACGTTGCCGGCAGCAGTTGGTCCGCCACGATTCCAGGTTCCGCGGTCCAGTCGCCGGGGGTTGATTACTATCTCACGGCAACCGATGGCATCAGCGAAGTGTTCAGCGGCACACCGACGCTTCCGCATGTGGTGTTGGTCAGCAACGTGCCCACCCTGGGTTCGGTGACGCCCAACCACGGGCCTGCCGAAGGCGGCACCGCGGTCACGCTGGCGGGTACGCTGTTCGAGCCGGGCGTGCAAGTGTTGTTCGGCGGCGTGCTGGCGAGCAATGTCACACTCATGAGCCCGAATCAATTGACGTGCGTAACCCCTCCGCATTTTCCCGCACTGGTGGACGTGATGGTGGCCAACACGAACGGCACGGAAAGCACGCTACTGAACGCCTTCCTGTTTGAACAGACCGGCGTGGTCGTCGCGATGCCCCAAACCAACGGCGATTACGGCACGCAAGTGGAACTCGGTTTGTCGGCCGCGGATGTCGCGGGTTTGCGCGCCGTGGACGCGACCATCACCTTTGATCCAACGGTCTTGTCCGCCGTGAGCGCACGGGTGGGGATGCTGACGGCGGGTTGGACGCTGTCTGCCAACCTCAGCACGCCGGGGCGGGCGGTCTTGTCGCTGGCCAACGCAAGCAGCACTACGGGCAGCGGTTCGCTGGTCCTCCTGCGTTTCAACCTCATCAAGCCGCCGCCTGCTTCAACGCCGCTGGCGATCGAAAGTCTGTTCCTCAACGACGGTGCGATCACGACTGTCCGCAGTGACGGTTTGTTCACTGTCAACGGCTTCTTCACACTCTCCGGAACCGTCCACTATTTCAATGGCGGTCAGGTGGTTCCGGGCACATTGCTGACGCTCGTTGGCGCAGGGGAGTTCGCCGCCACTTCTCACACCAACGGCACTTTCTCCATCACCAACATTCCCACGGGCAGCTACACGGCCACGCCTTCAAAAACGAACGACGCTTCTGAAATCACAGGCTACGACGCGTCCCTCGTCCTGCAAGCAGCCGCCGGCCCGTTGAGTCTCTCACCGAACCAGATTCTCGCCGCTGACGTGAACTGTAACGGGTCGGTTTCTGCCATGGACGCCTCTTACATCCTCGAAAAGGCCGTTGGTCTCATCCCGGGGTCGTTCCCGGGAGCAGGTCGGATGTGGAGTTTCGCGCCATCCCAACGCAGCTACAGCCTGCTAAATAGCAACCAGAGCAGCCAAGATTTCACCGCCGTCCTCATTGGGGACGTCTCCGGCAACTGGATCCCCATAGCTTCCCAAGGCAGCCCGCCGCCAGCGCCCGTTGTAGGACAGGGGGCAAGCGGAAGCCCCAAGGACAAAGGTGGCTCGCCAAAGTCGGTGGTGTTGGGGATGGACAACGGACCGTGGCCTCACTTGCCGGGCGAGCAAGTTGCCAGAATCCTGATGAAGACGGACGAAGCTTCGGTTTACGGGATAGACTTGACCCTGTCCTATGTTCCGTCAAATCACACCGTCGCTGCCGTGCGCCCAGGAAACCTGGCTCAAGGAGTGGCGTTGGCCATCAACACGAACCAAGCGGGTGTGGTGCGCGCGTCCCTGGCCAGCGCGTCGCCCCTGTCCGGCAGCGGGGCGTTGCTCCTCTTGTCGTTCGCCGGTGACATACCAGTGGATTGTCAAGTTGACCAAGTCCGCATTAACGAAGGCCAAGTCTCGGCTCTTGTGGAGAGCACGACGGTCGCCTTCGACTCAGACAGCGACGGTCTGATTGATGTGGACGAAGTCGAAATCTACCTGACAGATCCGCTGCGACCAGACACCGACATTGACGGCATGACCGATGGAGCCGAAGTCAGAGCCGGTACGAATCCGTTGAGCAAAGACGATGTGTTTGCGGTAGTGAAGGCTGAGGCGACGGATGGTATGGCCAGCGTTGCATGGACAGCGAAGTCAGCCAGAACCTACCAGGTTGTCCGGAGCTTCGACTTGCTCATATGGGCCGCCGCGCCGAGTAGCGCTGGTAGCGACCAGCAAAGCAGACAAACGGCGGTCAGCAATGGCCTACTGCGTTACGTTGATTGGGCTACCCATACCAATACTGCCGGTAAAGCCTTCTACCGTGTGCAGTTGGTGGAGTGAGTCCGGGCGCCTGCTCGGACATGGGGCGTGTTCTTGAGTTTCGCCCACGCAATCCAGAAAAGGCCAGCTCAGGCCGCTTCTTCGGCGGCCTTGCGGCGCACTAATGGCGGGCACTCGCCCGTCACCACTGGTTTCGTGATCTTGATGTGGACCACGTCGTCGCTGCTGGGCACGTCGTACATCACGTCGAGCATCAGCTTCTCCAGCAATGTCCGCAAGGCGCGCGCGCCGGTACCTTTGTTGACGGCCTGCGCCGCCAGTTCGCGCAAGGCTTCGGGTGAAAACTCCAGTTCCACGCCTTCAATGGCCATGAGCTTGGCATACTGTTTGGTCAGAGCGTTGCGCGTGCTGGTCAAAACTTCTACCAATTGATCCTCGGTCAACTCGGCCAGCGTGGTCACCACCGGCAAACGCCCGATGAACTCGGGAATGAAACCAAACTTCAGCAGGTCCTCGGGCTCGACCGCTTCCAGCAACTGGCGGCGCTCGTCGGCGTCAGTTTGTCCGCCTCGGCCGGGGGCGTGAAAGCCCATGACGTGGTGGCCCAGTCGCCGCTGGATCATGCCCTCCAAGCCCTCGAACGCGCCGCCGCAGATGAACAGAATGTCCGTGGTATCCACGCGGATGTATTCCTGTTGCGGATGTTTGCGCCCGCCTTGCGGCGGCACGGCGCAGACGGTGCCTTCCAGGATCTTGAGCAGCGCCTGCTGCACGCCTTCCCCGGAAACGTCGCGCGTGATGGAAACGTTCTCCGTGCGACGCGAGATCTTGTCTATCTCATCGATGTAGATGATGCCTCGTTGAGCCCGCTTAACGTCGTAATCCGAGTTTTGCAGCAGGCGGAGGATGATGTTCTCCACGTCCTCGCCCACGTAGCCCGCCTCGGTGATGGTCGTGGCATCGGCGATGGCGAACGGCACGTCCAAGGTCCGCGCGAGGGTGCGCGCGAGCAAAGTCTTGCCCGAACCGGTCGGGCCGAGCATGAGGACGTTGCTCTTCTCGATCACGACGTCGGCGTGTGGATCGCGGCGGGCATCGCCGTCGGGATCGGCCTCCGCGCGCTTCTGCGGGCGATGGAGGATGCGCTTGTAATGGTTGTGAACGGCGACGGCGAGCGTCTTCTTGGCGTGGTCCTGACCGATGCAATGCCGGTCCAACTCGCGCTTGATTTCCGCCGGCTTGGGCACCGACAGACGCAGATCGGGCTTGGGCTCGGGCGCGAGTTCCTTGTCGAGGACGTTCTTGCAGAGCAGGACGCAGTTGTCGCAGATGTAAACGCCCGGTCCGGCGATGAGCTTCCGGACCTCGGCGTGCGACTTGCCGCAGAAACTGCAGGCCGTGCTGGCGGACGGGCGAGCCATGAGGATTTACGATTGACGATTCGCGATTGACGGCCAGCCCGGCTGGGAGGAGGCGCTCACGCCTTGTCCTGCAAAGTCGGAAGCTCCTTCCGTGATTGCACCACGGCGTCCACGAGGCCGTAGGCCTTTGCCTCCTCAGCGGACATGAAGAAATCGCGGTCGGTGTCTTTCGAGATGTCGTCGAACGACTTGCCGCAATGCTTGGCGAGGATCTCGTTCAGGCGATCCTTGAGGCGCAGGATTTCCTTCGCCTGGATGCTGATATCGGTGGCCGCGCCTTGCACGCCGCCCCACGGTTGGTGGATCATGATGCGGGCGTTCGGCAGCGCGTAACGCTTGCCCTTTGTGCCTGCCGCCATCAGCACCGCGCCCATGCTCGCCGCCTGGCCGATGCAATAGGTGTTCACGTCGCATGTGAGGAACTGCAGCGTGTCGTAAATCGCCAGTCCCGAAGTGACGCTGCCGCCCGGGGAGTTGATGTAGAGATGAATGTCCTTCTTCGGCTCATTCATCTGGAGGAAGAGCAATTGAGCGATGATCAGGTTGGAAACCATGTCATCCACGGGCGTGCCCAGGAAGATGATGCGGTCCACCAGCAGCCGCGAGTAAATGTCGTACCCGCGCTCGCCGCGCCCCGTTTGCTCCACCACCATCGGTACCAGGAAGTTTTTCTCGTTCATAAAGCCTTGTTTTCGGCAGGGGAAACGTAAGGGAGCTATCCGAGGGCGTCAAGCAAACCAGCCAACCCGTCACACTCGCTTGTCCCCTGAAATGCACCATCGCATCGCGATCCCGTCGTTTTCGAGATCGTTACCTCAAAGCAGGTTTTGATCACGCTGCAGGGTGGAGGGCCTGTCCCGGGGGGCGCAAAACACAAACAGGAGCCGTAGCAACCCATTTGAAGGAGAACACAAGCAGCGGCGGCAGATTCTCCGCGAGACAGGGATGCACTGGCGGACGTTGCGGAAGTTCTGGGAAGGGCACGTTTGCGTTTCGCGGCGGGGTGGCCCAGAGCATTAGCTCGTGCATACTCTTTTCCAGCTTTGAAAGTCGCACGACAGCCGGGTAGAATTTGTTCGCCTGGCACATGGAATTGCAGCATATTCTAGCGCCATGAAGTCCACGGCGAGGATTGGGCGGGGAAAGGGCGCGCGGCGATGACGGCGGATCGGATGCAGGCGCAGCGCTTCGAGCGCAAGTATTTCATCACCGAGCAGCAGGTGCTCGCCGTGCGCGAGTACGTGAGCGGTTATTTGGAGTTGGATGAATTCAGCCGCGACCAACCCACCCACAGCTACCCGGTTCACAGTATCTATCTGGACTCCGATCAGCTCACCACCTACTGGGCGACGGTGCATTGCGAGAAGAAGCGGTTCAAGCTCCGCGTGCGTTACTACAATGACGAGTCGCCGCTCTTCTTCGAGATCAAACGGCGCGAGAACGAGTGTATCCTCAAGCAACGCGGCGCGGTGCATCGAGAGGCCGGCGAGCTGCTGCTGGCCGGGCAGTTGCCCGCGCCGGAACACCTGCTTTCTGGCAAGCCCCAACATCTGGCGGCGCTCCAGCGATTCTGTTACCTCATGCAGCGGCTCCGCGCCCGCCCGATGGTGCATGTGGGCTACCTGCGGGAAGCTTGGGTCAGCTCGCAGGGCAATTCGGTGCGCATCACCATTGACCATCAGGTTCGCGGCGAGCCCCGACATGAAGCCCGCTTCACCACGCAGATGGAGAAGCCCGTATATCCTTTCGGCAAGCAGACCGTGTTGGAGATCAAATTCACCGACCGTTTCCCCGATTGGATCCGGGACATGGTCCGCCACCTCAACCTGACGCAGACGGGCGCGCCGAAGTACTGCGGCAGCGTCATGGATGCCGGAGAACAACGTGTGGTGGCGACCCGCGCAGGCGAAGAAGAACAAAAGCTGGCGGCGGTGATGAAGTTCTGTTAAGCCATGAAGGTTTGAATCGCCCCGAGAGGGGCAGTGTTATGTTTGAGAGTTTATTCAACGGGGATTTCGGCCGGGCACCCACGAATTTTCCCGCACTCATCATGGGCCTGCTGCTGGCGTTTGCCGGCGGCCATGTGTTGGCTTGGGTGTACATGATCACGCATTCGGGATTGTCCTATTCCCGCTCGTTTGTGAAGTCGCTGGTGGTCATGCCGGTGATCGTGGCGCTGGTCATGCACGTCCTTTCCAACAACATCATTACGGCGTTCGGCATGATGGCGGTGTTTACCATTGTCCGCTTCCGCAACATGCTTCGCGACACACTGGACACCACCTATATTTTGGTGGTGCTGGCGATGGGGATGGCCGCGGGCAGCCAGAAGTTCGCCACCGCCGTTGCCGGGGTGGCCATCATGGCACTGGCGCTGGTCTACTTATGGGCGACGTCGTTCGGCAGCCGCCACCGCTACGATGTCATTCTGAACCTGCGCTGGTCGCGTCCGCTCACCGATGCCGGTGAGATTGACCGATTGCTCCAGCGTCATGTCCGGCGGAGCCGCCGGGCCAGCCAGCGCGCCACCTTGGGCGAAACCGTCGGGGCCGACCTGTCCTACTGGCTGCTGCTGCGTGATCCGACGCGCGTGGACGAGTTGTTGAGCGAAGTGCGCGAGCTAAATGGGGTTTCGCATGTAAGCTCCATTCTGGCGGAGGATGAATCGGAGGTTTGACATGGAGAATAAAGATCTGAAGCCCATTCCCATTCCGCCGCGGCAGCATCTGCGCGAGTTCCAAGTGGTCTATTTACCCGTGATTACCTTCGCGGGCCTGGTGGTCTTGATCGGCTGGATGTGGGTCCGCTACGTCGCGCCCGCAACCATCGTCGGCGAGGTTGAAACCGTGCGGTCCAAGGTCATCAGCACCGTTGCGGGCACGGTGCAGGAACTCAAGGTGGGCCGGCTCTCCAGCGTGACCAACGGCCAGGCGCTGGCCGTCCTCACCGTGCTCGACGCCGACCAAGTCAACGCGGAGGTGGCGGCCGCCGAGGCCGACTTGCGAATCATGAAGGCCCGCATGGATCTGGACCGGATCCGGAATGCCAACGGGCACGCCCAACTTCGCACGGAACTGCAACTTGAACAGCTCAACCTGGAGATTGCTCGCATCCGCTTGGCGCAGGCCGAGAGCGAGCTGGAGCGGACCAAGCGACTGTACGACGAACAGCTCACGGCTCGCGGCACTGGCGCGGCGCGCAATGACTTCGGCTATGACGTGGCGTTGCGGGATCGCGACGCGCTGCGCGCGGAAGCCGTCGCCCGCGAGAAAGCTGTGGCCGAGCTCGAAGCCGGCGTGAAACGCCTGCAAGCTGCGGGCGCCGCGGATTTGGGTCAGCCCGATGCGGTCATTGAGCGGGCCATCGCCGCCCAACGGGAGCGCCTCGAGCGTTCCGAGAAGTCCATCATCTTGCGTTCACCGATGGATGGATTCGTGAGCGTGGTGGACCACCTGCCAGGCGCCAAGATCATGGCGGGCGAAACGATCCTGGTGATCAGCGCGGAGAAATCGGAGCGAATTCTGGCCTGGGTCCGCCAACCGGTGACTGCGCGGCCGAATGTGGGGGACATGGTTGAAGTGCGGCGTGGCGTCCTGGGCAAGCCGCCGTTTCAAGGCATGATCGTCAAGGTCGGGAAGCAATTGGAGCAGATCAACCCGACCGCCGTTCCCCTGGCCGCTACGATCCAGCAAGCCGAGTTTGGCCTGCCGCTGATCGTCCTCAAGTCGCCGGACGTGGAAGACTTGATCCCTGGAGAGGCCGTGCAGCTTCGCGTGACCCGACGCGTGCCACCACCGGTCAACAATTGATCCCCGACGCGGCTCGGACTGTCTCGGGACCGCAAGAATCGTCCGAGGCGGGGGCACGTGGTGACACTGGAATTCCGCATTCGACTTTTCCAGGTGGTTTTTCCATAGTCGTGGTTGCATGAAATCCATGACGGGCTATGGGCGCGGGGAGTGCGCGCGGGACGGCTTCAAGGTCATCGCCGAACTCAGTTCGGTGAATCGCAAGCAGGCCGAGATTGCCGTCAACCTCCCACGTGAACTGGAGTTGCTCGAAGGGCCGTTGCGCGATCTCGTCAACCGCCACATCGCGCGCGGGCGGCTCTCGGGCCGAGTTTCGCTGCACGCCGGGTCGGGCAAGGCCGCCGCCCGCCAGCACATCAACTTTCCGCTTGCCCAGGCTTACGCCCGCGAACTCGCCCGGCTCGGCAAACAACTCAAGCTCGACGGCCCGGTGACCCTGGACCAACTCGTCCGCGCTCCCGGCGTTTTCCAAACGGACGAAGAACTGGCCGGGGCGGAAACGCTCTGGCCCGCGGTGGAGAAGGCGGTCAAACAGGCGTTGGCGGCGTTGGTGAAGATGCGCGCGCGCGAGGGGGCGCACCTGGCGGAGGACCTCGCCCGACGCATCGTTACCATGCGCCAGTGCGTGGTGCGGGTACAGGCACAGGCTCCCAAAGCGGCGGAACGCTATCGCGAACATTTGATCGAACGCATTCGTAGCGCCGGCCTCGCCCCCCCCGCCCCCGACGACGAACGGTTGCTCAAGGAAGTGGTCTTCTTTGCGGATCGTTCGGATATCTCCGAGGAACTGACGCGACTGCAAAGCCATTTCAAGCAGTTTGACGATTCCATGAAATCGCGCGAGCCGGTGGGGCGCATGCTGGATTTTCTGGCGCAGGAAATGAACCGCGAGGTCAATACCATCGGGTCAAAAGCCAACGACGGGGCCATCGCCCGGGAGGTCGTCGTCCTCAAAACGGAATTGGAGAAATTCCGCGAGCAGGCACAAAACGTGGAATGAAGCTCCGGAAACCAAATCCAACATCCACCGGGCCGCTCACCGCGGCGCTTCGCTGCGTCGGCACTCGAAGGCCGCTCAGTGTTCGAGGTTTGGGTTTCGTTAGAACTGCGAATTTCGAACTTCGGATTTCATACGCCCATGCCTGAAACGTCTTCCAGAAACTTATTGGTGGTGATCTCCGCGCCGTCGGGCGGAGGCAAGACCACGCTTTGCCAACAGTTGCTCGCCGCCCGGCCGGACATGACCCGGGCCATCACCTGCACCACGCGCGAGCCACGCTCAGGGGAGCAGGACGGCACGGATTACCATTTCCTGGAAGCGGCGGATTTTCTCAAGCGCGTGCAGGCCGGCAACTTCCTGGAACACGCGACCGTTTATGGGCACAGCTACGGCACGTTGAAATCCGAGGTGCTGACCCGGCTGCGCGCCGGTCAGGACGTGCTCCTCAATGTGGATGTGCAGGGCGCGGCCACGATCCGCGCCCGGGCGAAGGAGGACCCGGAATTGCAGCCCGCGCTGGTGAGCGTGTTCCTCACGCCGCCCTCGATGGCGGTACTGGAGGGACGTTTGCGCAAACGCGATACTGATGCGGAGGCGGTCATTCAGAAACGACTCAGCGTTGCGCGGCAGGAGATTGCCCAGTGGAAACACTACGATTATCTGCTGATCAGCAGCACGATCCCGGAGGATCTCCGGCGGATGCAGGCGATCGTGGAGGCGGAAAAGATGCGCTGTGGACGGACCCAAGCGCCGGAGTTTTGAGTGGGAAGGAATGCGGAATACGTAGATCGTAACGCGTGATGCGTTCGTGGACCAGGAATCACGCGTCACGAATTGCGCGTTACGGCAACAACTCAGCGAATGAGCACAGGCAAAAACATCGTGTTGGGTGTGACCGGCTCGATCGCGGCGCACAAGGCCGCGGATCTCGCCAGTCTCCTGACCAAGCAGGGCTGCGTGGTACGCGTGGTGATGACCGCCGATGCGCAGCGATTCATCACCCCGCTGCCGTTCAAGACCCTTTCCCGCCATCCCGTGGTTGCCGATCTCTACGATGAGACCGAAGGCTGGCAACCCGCGCACATCCAACTCGCGGACGAGGCTGAGTTGTTGCTCATCGCGCCCGCCACGGCGAACTTCATCGCCAAGCTGGCTCTCGGCCTGGCCAATGACGCCCTCTCCTGCATCGCCCTCGCGCTGAATCCGCAGGCCCGAATCCTGATTGCCCCCGCCATGAACGGCAAGATGTGGTTGCATCCGGCCACCCAGCAAAACGTCGCCACCCTCAAAGAGCGGGGCGCCGAATTCATCGGCCCGGACGAAGGGTTGTTGTCCTGCGGCTATGAGGGGATTGGCCGACTCTGGCCGGTAGAGGAGATTGTGGAGCGGGCGCTGGCCCTGGTAACACCGCCAAGCCGGAGGCGTGGCGGACTCAAGCGATGAACTGGCGGCCTTGGGGAGGATTGTCAAAGCTGTCCAAGCTGCTGGCGGCACCGCGGGCTGTGTCGGGCCGACACTCCCAGCGCATCCTTAATCTCCAAAGAAACGTTGTTCTCCCCGCCAAGCTTCTCGTCTTGGGCGTCGCCTTCTACTACCTTTTCCTGTCTCGGCGCTGGGTAGAAGAGACGACCAACCCCTTCGGTGTCGTGCTGGAGACGATGCGGGTCTTCTTCTACATCTATCTGTTCCTGAACCTGCTGGTTACGGTGTCGTTTTTTGTGGTGCGACGGTTTCCGGATGCGCTGGTGCAGTGGACGGTGTTCGCAGTCGGGTTGGCGGACGGTTTGTTTCTGGCGGGTCTGACGCTGATGAGCGGGGGATTCGACAGCACGCTATATTGGGCGTTCCCCGGCCTGATCGTGCTCAACGCCCTCTGCATCCCGCTGGCCACGCCCCAACTCGCGCTCAACGTCACCTTGAGCATCTTCTATCTCGGAGCCGGGTTACTGGAAGCGGAATACCGCGTGCAGAAGCTCCCGCCCATCGCCAGGCGGCAACCCGTGAGTCCCGTCGTCGCGGACGAAATCAGCGACCCGCGCGCGGACGTTGCCAAGTTGCGCCGGCCGAACGACGAATTGTCGAACCTCCTGTGGAAGCGGTTGCCCAAAGCAACCCGCGAGACGCTGATCAAACAGTTGGAGGAAAACAACCCGGAGTTGGAGGCGACGTTGATCAAGGGGCTCAATCACCTGTTGGTGTCCTCGCATTGGGAGGAGGTGAGCCGGCCCGAATCCGTGGACGACCCCACCGAACCGTTTGTGCTGCGCCTCGCCATCCTCTGGCTGCTGGCCGCCTGCTGCTACGGCGCGCAGGTGTTGATCGCCCACCAGCAACTCGCCGAGGAAGAACAGAAGGAATTCGCCGCCCGCACCAACCAGTTGCACTCCGCGGGACGCCTCGCGGCCGAAGTCGCACATCAGATCAAGAATCCGCTCGCCATCATCAACAACACCGCCTTTTCCCTCGAACGGGCACTGCGCGTCGGCAAGGGGGGTGACCCGGCGCAACAAATCAAAATCATCCAGGAGGAAATCGAGAAAGCGGATCGCATCATCACCCAGGTCATGGGCTATGCCGAGTTGAGTGAAGGCCGGGTGGAGAAACTCAACGTCATCGAGGAACTGAACCGCGCCATCGAGCGGGTTTTCCCCCCGGGCGTGGAGTATGACGCGACGATCCAGCGCGATTACGCCACGGAGTTCCCTCCCTTGCTCATGCAGCGCGGACACCTGGCGGAATCCTTTGCCAACCTGCTCCAGAACGCCCGCGACGTGCTCCAAGGCAAGGGCCACATCACGGTGGCCGCCCGCTGTCGGCCCGATGGCGCCGTCGAGGTGGTCATCGCGGATGACGGTCCCGGTATCCCGGCAGACAAACTGGAGCGCGTGTTTGAGGCCTATTACACCACCCGCTCGAAAGGCACGGGGTTGGGCCTGGCGATCGTCAAACACAACGTCGAGCTGTACGGGGGCACGGTGCGCGCCGAATCAGAGCTTGGAAAGGGTGCCCGGTTCACTTTAGTATTCCCCGCCAGAGCGGTCATCAGACTATCGAGGCAGACTTGAAAACAAAGGTTCTGAACGTCCAGCGCGTTTTCCGGGGCGGACAAATCCCCCCGGCCTCTCCTTCCCCCGCATGAGCTTCCCCCTGCCGCCAGTCCTGGTCGTGGATGACGAGAAGAACATGCGTCTCTCGTTGCACACGCTGCTCGAAGCCGAGGACTATGTCGTGCGCGACGTTGACTCCGCGGAAGCCGCCCTCCGCCTGCTGCCGGAAGAGAGCTTCTTCATGATCATCACCGACGCGCGTCTCGGCGGCTTGAGTGGTTACGAGCTGCTCTCGCAGGTGCGCTCGCGCTGGCCGGAGCTGCCGATCCTGATGATCACGGCCTACGCGACCCCCAAGCTGGCTGTGGAAGCCATTCGGGCGGGCGCGATGGACTATCTGGCCAAACCCTTTGCGCCCGAGGAACTGCTCCACGCCGTCGCGCGTTGTGCGGAGCGGTTTCGTCTCTTGCAGGAAAACGCCCGCCTGCGCGCGGAGGCGGAGGCGACCCACGATCTCGGCCAGATCGTCGGAGACTGCGCCAAGATGCGCGAGTTGCGCCAGATGATTCAAACCGTGGCACCCACGGACGCACGCACGCTGATTCTCGGTGAAAGCGGCACCGGCAAGGAACTCGTTGCCGGCGCGCTCCACGGCCTGAGCAAGCGCCACAATGCCAGCTATGCACGGATCAACTGCGCCGCGATTCCCGAGACGTTGCTCGAGAGCGAGTTGTTTGGCCACGAGAAGGGCGCGTTCACGGGCGCCATCCGGCAGAAGCCCGGCCGCGTGGAAGAGGCCGATGGTGGCACCCTGTTCCTGGACGAAATTGCGGACATGAGCCGCCCTCTGCAAGCCAAGCTGCTGCGTTTCCTGGAAGACGGCTCGTTCACCCGCGTGGGCGGCACGCAGGAGCTGCGCGTCAGCGTGCGCCTGCTGGCGGCCACCAACCGCGACATCGTGCAGGCGATCCGTGAGAACAACTTCCGCGAGGACCTGTTTCACCGGCTCAACGTGGTGCAATTCCGCATCCCGCCGCTGCGCGAGCGCGGGGACGACGTGTTGCTGCTGGCGGAACATTTTCTGAGGCACTTCAACACCAACATGAATCGCGGCGTCCGCAGCCTCTCGCGCGGCGCCCGGCAGAAGCTGTTGGCCCACCACTGGCCGGGCAACGTGCGCGAGCTGCGCAACGTCATCGAACGCGCGTTAATCCTCGAAACCACGCCGGAAATCCAGGCGGCCAACCTGCCCGATTTCGATGTGGCGTCCCGTCTGCACCGGGCGGTGGAACTGCCGGACCAGCCGCCCGTGGCGGACCAGCCGCTCGATGAATTGCTCGCCGATTACGAGCGCAAGCTCATCTTGGGCATTCTGGAGCAGCATCAATTCAACATTGGCCGCGCGGCGGATCGCCTGAGGCTGAGCCGCCACGCGCTCCGTTACCGCATGCAACGATTGAACATCACGGTCAGCGCCGAGTCGGACACCGAGCTCGCCGGCGCGCCGGACAAACACCCATCACCATGAACACCCTTCCTGTTCTGCTCGCCTCGCTTGAAATCATCCCCGGCAGCGGCATTGAGCCGCAGTTCAAATTGACGGCTGGCATGCGCGAAGGCCTGACAATCGTGGCCGCCGTCCTTGTGCTCACGACACTGATCCTCGCCTGGGCCCTCGTCCTCCGCAAACCACGCCGCCGCCATGGCTCGCATCGCAAGCCGGAAGAGCCGGCCACCCTCGTCCGCTACCGGCA
Organism: uncultured Verrucomicrobiota bacterium; assembly: GCA_964371005.1. Classification (GTDB taxonomy): domain Bacteria; phylum Verrucomicrobiota; class Verrucomicrobiia; order Limisphaerales; family MWDV01; genus MWDV01. The sequence continues at coordinate 48,938 of CAYJNU010000002.1, forward strand.
GGCCCAAAATGAGGACCAAGGATTGCTTTCCATAATCAAACCCAAACTCCGCCGCCGCAAGCGCCGCTTTCATCACCGCAACCCGACGCTGGCCGACACCGGCGGGCTGCCCCCACCTCGCTCGGAAACGGCCCCGGGTCCGCGCCAGTCCACGCCGCTCTGACCCGCGCCCATGCAGCAAAGCCGGGCGATCACCCGCAAAAGCGCCTCGAACCTCGCGCTCGCGTTCTGCCTCCTGCCCAAGACCAAGCGCGACGACATGTCCGCGCTCTATGCCTTCTGCCGCGAGGTGGACGACGTGGCGGATGAAGATGCCGTGCCCGTCGAACAACGCCGCGTCCGGCTCGCCGCGTGGCGCGCAGACATCCGCCGCGCCTGCGCCGGAGGCTCGCCGCAGTTCGCCGTCAACCGCGAACTCCAGCCGGCGATCGACTGGTATCACCTGCGTTTTGAATTGTTCGACGACTTGATCCGGGGCTGCGAGATGGACCTCGAAACCAAGCGCTACGACTCCTGGGAACAACTGGACCTCTACTGTCACCGGGTGGCGTCGGTTGTCGGCCTGCTCAGCATCGAGATCTTCGGCTATGCCAAGCCTGCTTCCCGGGATTACGCCGTGGCGCTCGGCAAGGCGCTCCAACTCACGAACATTCTGCGGGACGTGAAGACCGATGCCGCGCGCGGTCGCATCTACCTGCCGCTCTCGGAACTCAAGCAGGCCGGCGTGAGCGAGGACGAAATCCTCCGCGGCGAATACTCGGAGCGTTATCACGCGCTGGCCGCCAGCGTCGCCCGGCGCGCCAAGCACTTTTACCGCCTCGCCGGCGAAACCCTGCCGCCGGAGGACCGGCCCGCTATGGTGGCTGCCGAGTTGATGGGGGCGGTTTACTGGCGTTTGCTCTGCAAACTGGAGCGCTACAACTTCGACGTCTTCGGCCCCCGCCGGGTGCGCCTTGGCAAAGCTCACAAGGTCCTGCTGATCCTCCGGACGTGGTATCGCTTCGCCTCCGACGCGGAGACGTCCGACTACGGGCCCGACTGAGGTGCGCCGCCGCCTGCCTTCTTTGCCTGGGGAGATATCCACATCGGGTCGCAGTGCAGGCGCTCAATCACCCAGTTCCGCGCCGCCTTCTTGGTCCTCAACTCATCAGCGAGCTGCTTCTCCCGAAGCTCCGCCAGGAGCCTGCCCATCGCTGGCCCGGGCTTCAGGCCCAGCTTGATCAAGTCGTCGCCGGTCAACAGCGGCGGGCGGATTTGTGGTTGATGCTTCAGTTCCTCGGCTTGCGGGACCAGGAAGTCATAAACGTCCAGCCGGCCGTGGGAGCCGAGGCAATCCAGCCGGTGCAGCGCCAGTTCCAACGGGAACGTGGGCCGCATTAACAACCGGCGGAGCGTGGCCTTGCGCATCTGCGGCGCGTCCTTGAACTGCATGTGGTGGCGGACTGCCGCTGCCACCGCCTCGATCTGCTTTCTTGGGAAGCGCAGGCGTTCCAGAATCTCCGTGGCCATCGTGGCACCGATTTTTTCGTGCTCGTAGAAATGGATCGAGCCGGTCACGGGATCATGGCTGGCTGTAAGCGGCTTGGCGATGTCGTGCATCAGCACCGACCAAGGCAGCAGCGGATCGGCGTCCGGCGGTAGGTGGCGCAGCATCAGAACGAGGTGAGCGAACACCGAGCCCTCGGGGTGGTAATCCGGCGATTGCTCGCAGGCGAGAGTGGCGGCGACCTCGGGTAGGACGTGTTCGAGCAGGCGGCTCTCGCGCAGCAGTTCCAGCCCGTGGACGGCGCAGGGTGGGCGAAAGAGCTTCAGCAGTTCATCGCGAATCCGCTCGGCGCTGATGCCTTTGATCCTTGGGGCAAGGTCTTGAATGGCGGCGGCGGTTTTCGGCTCGATCTCGAAGCCGAGTTGCGCGGCGAAGCGCACGGCGCGCAGCAGGCGCAGATGATCCTCGGCGAAGCGTTCTTCCGGCGCGCCGATGGTTCGGATGATCCGCGCTTTCAAGTCCGACTCGCCGCCTACCCAGTCGTGTAGCTTGCCAGCGATGGGATCGTAGAAGAGGCCGTTGACGGTGAAATCACGGCGCGAGGCATCCGCCCGGGCCTCGCCGAAGGAAACCCGTTCCGGACGCCGGCCATCGCGGTAATCCCCCTCCGCGCGAAAGGTCGCAACCTGAAACTGGTGTTTGCCTTCCACCACCACCATGACGCCGAACTTGCGTCCAACGGCGACCGTGCGCTTGAAGAGGGCCTCGACCTGCTCCGGCAAAGCGGACGTGGCGATGTCGTAATCGTCCGGCTCGCGGCCCAGCAGGAAATCGCGCACGCAACCGCCGACCCAGAAGGCTGAGAAACCGGCCTCGTACAAGCGGCGGACGATGCCGGTTGCCAGTTCACGAGTGGAGCTGTCTTTCTGATGGGCCATTACAATTCACGATTCACGATCTGCGCGAAAAACGCCAGCCATCTCGTACGTCTCTCAGCACCATTCTTCGAGTGGATTCCCGACCTTCTGAGGCGAAGAAGGCGATGGAGGGGGCCTCGCGGTTTTACCGGTTCACCCCCACGCTGGCGGTGCGCGGCGCCGGCTTCGCAGTCAGCGCCGTCAGTTTGGTCTGCGTCGGGAGATAGAGCACACCGTCCGCGGCGGCGGGAGTGATGGGGACGGTCTGCAACCGCGTCTTGGATAGAACCTGGGCGGTCCTGCCCGTTTGGAACACCCAAAGCATCTTCTCCTCCGTGCCTACAAAGACCTTGTCATCCGCCACAAATGCCGAAGCCCCCCACGTCTTGGATTCCAGGGAATGCATCCAATACTGCTCGCCCGTTCCCGCGTCGAAGCAATGCAGATTGCCGGTGCAATCCGGGATGTAGAGCAGCCCCTCGGCAATGGCCGGCGTGGCCAGCGAGCGCTCGAGCAACCTCGAATCCCAAACCTTGGTGCCGGTGGCGGCATCCACACACGAGAGGCAACCCTGGCCGTCGCCATGCAACGGGCTCTGGCCAATCGCCACATAGACCCGGCCCTCGTGAAAAACCGGCACGCCAATAATCTCGCTGGGGCCATCCGGCGTCTTTTGCCTGTCCGTGGAGTAGCGCAGCGGCTGACCGTCGCGCATCCGGTAGTCCGGCGGATTGCAGTCGTAAGCCCACACTTTCTTCAACGCTTGCACGTTGGCTTGGGAAGCCGCCGGCGGTTCGAAGGCGTAGAGGACCCCATCACCGCCGCCAAAGAAGATCAGGGTCGTGCCATTGACCCGCCCGGCGGAAGGCGACGACCAATGGCAATGCATGAGGCGCTGGCCGATCTTCTCATCGTCCTGCGCCACGAGCCGCCCCGTGCGCTTGTCGAGCACAATCAAACTCGGGGCCAGCGGGCGGGGAACCTTGGCGTGGCGATCATCGAGGCCGTTGGAAGTGCAGGCGTAGATGAAATCACCCTGAAGCAGCAACGTGCTCCCGCAGACATCGTGGGGCACCACATCGAGCTCGGTCAGCAGATTGAATCTCCAAAGTATATCCCCATCGGTCGGCCCGAGTTCGGTCCCCGGCCCGTTTGTGATGGCCATGAACGCGAGTTCATCCTCGAACGGTCCGCCGTTGCCGTTGGCCTGACCCTCCCGGTCCAGGCACAAAATGTCGCCGCGATTGCCGACGACATAAACCCGTTCGCCCTCCACCACCGGCCCTGAGCAGATGCCGCAGCCCCACTGATCAAAATGCAGCGGCGGCTTGACGCCTTCCATGTAGCGCGGGCTGAGCAGACTCCAAATCAACCTGCCCGTGCCCTGATCCACACACAGCAGCGCACCGCCCTTGGAGGGGCGGTAGCCGGGGCGCTCGATGCCGGTGTCGTTCGCGCCAACATAAATGCGCCCCCGATCAATCGTCGGGATGGAGTACTGATGCGTGCCCAGCTTGAGTTCCCACAAAGGCTTGACGCCGCCAGGATCGGCTGGCAAATCGCGGGAGCTGGACACCATGTTGGGGTCCGAGCCGCCGCCCCAGCGAATCGGCTCGCTCAAGCCCTCGCTCGCGCTGCTTAGCAGGGCGAGGGTGGTGATGACCAGGACGATGTGGCGAGAAGGTCGGTTGATCATGACTGCATCCAAGGCTTCAGGCATGGCGGCGTTTCCTTGTTTTCTTTGGCGAACGGTTGCCGGTCCTGCGCAATTCTTCGGAGGCCCGAAGGCCCGTTCAGGCATACCACGCACGCTCGCGGTTCTGCGTGGCCTTGACGACGTTGTTCAGAATCTCGACGTTCTCCGCGATCTGGAAGTCGAACAAGCCCACCGCAGCGAAATCCGCTCCGTTCTCAAACGCGTGCTTGAAACCGGCGCGCGGGTGAATGGCGCCCGCCGCCAGGACTTTGTAGGCAATCCACGGACGTTCCAGCTCGGACATGTAGGCAATGGTGTCCTTTGGGTCGCGGCACCAATAATTGTCGATGCCGTAGTTATCAATAACCTCCTTCATTTGGTCGGGCCGGCGCGTGGACCAGTAGTTCGTGCCGTGGAGCGTCTTCATATAGAAGTCCGGCGCACATTTCGCCTTCTCCACTTCCTGCACTGTGCGCAGTTCGTGCCCTGCCACGCCGGCGATCAACCCGTGGTTCTTGATGTTCGCGATCAGTTCCCCAATTCGCTGCACGTCACCCTCGCGCGTCCAGGCATCACTCAGGTTGCCGAGGAGGAACGCTCCAGCCGCCCCGACGTCTCGGGACTCTTTGACGCAAGTGACGAGGTCATCCTTGGTCGCGTTGAGTTGGGCGAGATACTGGATGCGCCCGCCTTGGGCACGATACTTCTCGTAAAGCGCAACTGCGCGTTGGTCCGACGGAGACACGATCATGGTGTTGATCCCGTGCTGTTCACACAGGGCCCAGGTTTCCAGGATCTTCTCGTCGGTGAAGTAATGCTTGAGCAGCGGCGAGACGTACATCAAGTCCCGGCTATGCGCGTAGCCACTGATCAAATTGCCGCCGCAAATGAGTCGGCTGATCTTCACCTTGCCAATCGTGCCGGTGGGTACCGTGGCCTGAGCGACGGGCTTTTGGGCGGTGGGCAAGGCCCCATCCGCCTGCGCCGCGGCCAGAGTGTATTCCTCGACACTGGTGATCAGAGGCGCCGCCAGCGCCGCCGCCACGGATTTCTTCAAGAACTTCCTGCGACTTGGATTGGGTATCATAGCTTGCTCGACTTGGTTTATCCGTTGCCAGGCCCGCAATGCCGACCCGACCGCCGGGAACGTTCATTGTGGGTGATCTGTGCGGGCGGGTGGCGTTGCGCGCCGGACACCTACCACGCGACCGGTCCTGTGACCCCGCTGAAGCGCTTGATCGCGGAGGTGTCGAATGCGGCTTTTCATCGGCTCACGAGTTGTCTGCCCGAGTGTGACGCAAGCTGCTCACGGTTTCACGAGAAATCGCACGTTCAAATCGGCTTTGGTCATGGCCGATTCTGCCGGGGTTGATTCGGCAACGAGCCAGCCGTTCAAGCGTAACTCCCCAAGAGCGATGCCTGAGAACCGTCGGTCGGGGGTGTCCAGCATTCGACGGGTTGCCGCGCGAACCGCTTCAGCACAGTCGGGCCGATGCTCGAAACAGCCGCCCCTGGGTTGCCGGGGATTCAGGGCAAAGGCCCCTCAACGCCGACTTCATTTTCGTTTCGCTCCGCGCCCCGTTGTGTTAGAAGGCTGCCATGGACAGCGAGCCAACCTCGAACCTGTTTTACATTTGGGGCGTCGACAGCGCCGCCTATGGCCCAATTGAACTGCCCACGCTGGTCACCTGGATCAAGGACGAAAGGGTGCTGGCGGAGACATGGGTTTACGCCGGGCGCAACGCCACGTGGCAACGCGCGAGCGAACTCCCGGAACTTCGCATGTTCTTCGGTAAACGCCCCGAGGGGCCGGACTCGTCCGCCGCCCCCATCAAGGCCGGGGCGTTGCGGCGCGTCAAAATCCTCGCCAGCCTCAGCAACGACCAACTCACCAAGTTTGCGCGGTTCATGCAAATCTACGAGGCCAAGCAATGGAGCACCGTCGTCACCCAGGGCGAGCACGGCGACGCGATGTATCTCATCCTCGAAGGTGAATTGCGCGTGCGTTTGCTGATCAGCGGTCGGGAGACCATCCTGGCCACCCTCGGCGCCGGGGATTTCTTTGGGGAGATCTCCCTGTTCGATCACGGCCCGCGCTCGGCGGACATCATTGCCAACAAGGACAGCTACCTCCTGAAGATCACCGCCGCGGGCTGCCAGGCCCTGACCAATGAAGCGCCGGATATCGCCACCGCCTTTTACTTCGGGGTGGGCAAAACGCTCGCCGCGCGCATCCGGGTGGATAACAAGCGCCTGAGTGACTCCGTGAACTTCGCCCACGCCGCCGGCATTTGAAGCCGCACCGGGCTGTTCAATCGCCGAACAGCTTCTTCAACTGCGCCCGGGCTTTCTCCGCCCTTGAGTGTTCGTCCGCCGGGGCCACAAACTCCCGCCGCGCCATCTCGAAATACTCGCAGTAGTTGGCCACATGCTTTTCCTCCACGAGTTCGGCCCGCCGGTCGCGGCACTGGTAGGCCACTTTCGGGTCGTAGCTCACGCAGTTGAGGCAGACCTTCAAATCCGCCCCGCAGAGGCACGATTCCGAGCGTCCAGGTGACCCGGCCAAGGTGTATTCCGCCCCGCACTTCCAGCAATGTCGCGTCATCGCCATGAGCGCAAGTGTAAGCTACCACCATTCGTTTTCCAGCCGAGATTCCATATTGAGCGCCACGACCTGCCCGCCTTGAACTCCACCCAGTTCTCCCGCGCGCGCCTGGCATTCCCTCCGGGCGGACGGGCCTCCACATATCGCTTTGTTCAGTCAGGACACGTTGTTATTGTCCTGCCCCATGCAGCAACAATTTGAAACAGCTACGCGCTGGGTTGGTTTGGCGGCCATGAGTTTACTCCTGGCGAGCGCCACGCTTCTGCGCGCCGAAAACTGGCCCAACTGGCGCGGGCCGTCCTTCAATGGAGCCAGCCCGGAACACAACCTGCCCGTGACGTTCTCGAAAACCAATGGCGTCCGCTGGGCGGCCGAATTGCCCGGGCCGTCCGCCGCCACGCCCATCATCTGGGGCGACCGCGTTTTCGTGAGTTCCACGGATGCCAAAGCCAAGACGCTCCTTGCGATCGGCCTGGACCGGCGCACTGGCAGGCGGCTTTGGCAACAACAGGTCGGCGTCGGCTTCAACAAGGACGACCGCAGCAATTACGCGTCCCCTTCGCCCGTGACGGACGGCAACCTGGTCTGGTTTTACTACGGCAACGGCGATCTCGCGGCGTTTGACATGGACGGCAAGCCGGTTTGGGCGCGCAACGTCCAGAAGGATTACGGCACGTTTGCGTTTCTGTGGACCTATTCGACCAGCCCCGTGCTGTACGACGGGAAACTCTACATTCAGGTTCTGCAACGCAACGTCCCGGTTCAGGGACGGGGCCGCACCGATGGCCCGAATGATTCTTACCTGCTCGCGTTGGATCCGAAAACAGGCCAGGAACTCTGGCGGCACGTGCGACCGAGCGAGGCGCGCGAGGAATCGCGGGAGGCCTTTAGCACGCCGCTCCCACTGACGAACCAAGGCCGGTCAGAACTGGTTCTGGTGGGCGGCGACTGCATCACGGGTCACGACTCCGCGACGGGCAAGGAATGGTGGCGCTGGGGCACGTGGAACCCGGACCACATCGGCCACTGGCGGCTGGTCCCCTCGGCGGTGGCGGGAGGCGGCGTGGTGCTGGCCAGCGCGCCCAAGGGCGCGCCGGTTTACGCCGTCAGATTCGGCGGCCAAGGCACGCTTGACGATTCCGGTTTGGCGTGGGTGAGCAAGGATCGCGAAGTCAGCACAGACGTGGCCACGCCACTGTTCTACCTGGGCCGGTTCTACGTGTTGAACGGCGAGCGACGCGTGCTTGCGTGCGTCGAGCCGGCAACCGGGAAACTGGAATGGGCCGGTGAGTTGGGTCGCGGCGCCAAGATCGAAGCCTCACCCACCGGTGCGGACGGCCGGATTTACTTCCTGGACCAACGGGGCACAGTATATGTCGTGGAAGCGGGTGCGGAATTCAGACTCCTGCACACCGTGAACATGGCGGATGAAGGCGACGACACGTTGCGATCTTCGATTGCGGTGTCGCAAGGCAACGTGTTCATCCGCACCGGCAGGAAGCTGTATTGCGTGGGGCGCTGACCCCATTGGCCTGGTGATGGGAGACGGGCGGCTGGTTCGCCGTTGTTCCTTGCTGGATTCCGACACTCCCGCTCAGGAGTATTGATTGACTCCTCAATAAGAGAGCATTAGTCTGGCCTCCCTAGCCACCAATTTAACTCTACCAAGAATATATGAGTGCCAGAATCTGGATTGCGAGCGCGGTGATGATGTTGGGTGTTCTCCTCAGCCGGGCAGATGTTGTGAATGTATTCGGTGGTACGTATGCCAGTTGGCCATCGGTCTGGACCTCGCTGGGCTTGGATGATGGTGATGACGGCATCGCGACAACCTCTTTGGAAATCCGCGGCGACGCCACGCATCCGGCTGCCGCTTACGCCCAAGACAACAACTACATCTGTTTCCGGGTGCAACTGGAGGCAGCCACGTTCAATACGGCGACCGTCAATGGGTCATACCTGGTGTACGTGGACCACGTTGGCAGCGGCAACGAGAACGGTCGCCCTGATTTTGCTTTCGCTTGGGATGCCATGAGCAACAACAACAACACACATGGGCTGGAGATGACCGAGTATGACACCGCCGGGACCACGTGGGGCAGCCTTTACATGGACGACGTGGACGGGTCAAACGGCAGCAAGGGCACGGCAGCCATCAACGGCGTCTCTGGCACCGAGCGCCCCGGCGATGGCTATCTTCGGGTGCTTCGCGATCAGCCCGGCGTGAATGGCGCCAACGCCAACAGTTATGTCGAGGTCGCGGTTTCGTGGAACTATCTTGAGAATAACAGCACCACCGGGCTCGGCAAGGGTCAGGATTGGCGAATCGCGTTCGGCAACATCGCCAACGCCACTGATCACGGAGCCATTAACCAAAACGGAGACGTCGCGGGCGGAATCAACTATGACGGTTTGCTGACTTCTGGATGGAGCGCGGGCATCAGCACCGTCCCCGAGATCCCTGCGTCGCCGTGGCTGGTTCTGGGTTTTCTGGGTCTGGTGGCAGCGAGCGGTCGCCTGCGTGTTGGTTTGGGGCGTTGGCGACAGTCCAGCATCGAGTGACTTGCTCGTCTTCTGGCGGGTTTCGCGTGGTGGGTCCGCCGCGGCTCCTTGGCACGCGTACGCGTGGCTTGACGCAGCCAACTTTCTCACCGATGATCCCCTGGTTGCTTCGGGGGCGTACTGGTTTCGACCTGACACAGACGCCAGAGGCGGCATGCCGAGGACGATGCGTTGGCCTCGCAAATCATCGCATCAAACAAAACAGCTAACGAAGAATTAGCACTCGCGGCCTAAGGCCACGACGTTCGCCAGCCGACACCTGCTGAGCTGGATGAACGCCATAGCAGGCATGGACTGGAGCGGAGACGGCGCGTGACAGTCCGAGAAAATTCCATGCTGACTAAGCAGCCGGATTCGCGTCCGCGGGTTATCCGGCAGCCGACAATTACTGCGGACTAAGCATGTAGTCGCGGCTGGTAGCTGGGACAGGGACGGGGGTTCAACTCCCCCCGCCTCCACCATTT
>CAYJNU010000003.1:0-22875 GCA_964371005.1 uncultured Verrucomicrobiota bacterium
GGTTGGGATATACCGCTATGGGAGGAACGACGGTAACGGCCTGGGTGAGGGAAAGGTTCTGGTAGCTCACGATCAAATCCGCCGTGCCGCTGTGGCCCGGATGAACCCGACCCGTGCCCGTGACCGTGAAAACGTTGGTGTTCTTTGAGACATAGCTCGTGCCCGGTTGGGCCGTGATGAGCACCCCGGTGCTGCCGTCCTGCAAGTCCGCTTGCACCACGAGCTGATAGGGCGATGGATCGCCTGCTCGCAACGAGGGAATCGTTTCGCCCAGATAAACATTGGTCGCCGCGCTGACGCTCACTTCCTCAATCTGGAAACCGCAGATTTTGAAACGCCGCGCGGCGCTGCCGCCGTTGACGTAGTCCCCCGCATCGTCACGCGCGGTGCTGTCCGCGGCCGCGAGGTCCGGCCAGACTCAAACGTGGAACGCGGATTTGAAACGTCGTCCAGTTGAAGGAGGCTGCCTTGATTGGCGTCCGGTTTTCGGCTGGCGGCAAATGCGGCGCGCAACGTGGCAAGTTGCTCCGGGGGGTGGAGCTTGCGAACCTTTTCGGTCTCCGCACGGGCGAGAACATCGCAGCGCTCGTTGTCAGCATGGCCGGCGTGGCCTTTGAGCCATTGCCAGCGGATCTGGTGGCGGGCGGTGGCGGTTTCAAGGGTGCGCCACAGGTCTGCGTTCTTCACGGGTTTCTTGTCCATCGTGCGCCAGCCACGTCGCTTCCAACCGGGCAGCCATTCCGTGATGCCTTGCCGGAGGTATTCCGAGTCCGTCCAGAGTTCCACCTGACAGGGTTCTTTGAGTGCTTGCAGGGCGGCAATGGCGGCCTGCAGTTCCATCCGGTTGTTGGTGGTGGCCGGGTCGCCTCCGGAAATCTCGCGGGAACGCGTGCCGTGGCGGAGCACGGCTGCCCAGCCGCCAGGGCCGGGATTGCCTTCACACGCGCCGTCCGTGTGGATGGTGACTTCCTTCACGCCAGCGATGCGATCATCGGCGTTTGCCGGTCAGCCGTTCCACGAGCAAATCCTCGAACCCACCGAGGTCCTTCCAACTTGTGGCCACATTGATCTGCTTCGCTTGTGGTTCAATCAGCGTCATGCCTTCGTCGGTCACGCGAATGCCGAGTTTCTCCATGACGCACAAATCCTGGCGGATCGCGAGATAGACCGCCACCGTGTCGAAGAGCGTGCTGCTGCGTTCGTCCGCCATGTTTGTTGGAAGCTTGGTATCGCTGGTCACCCAAATGCGATAGTTTGCGATGATGTCCGCTGCGAGGCGATCCTGCGAATCGCGGATGCGGCGATACTTGTCGCCCGTCAGCGTCACCAGCCCGCAGGTGTCGAGTGGCGTGATGGTCATGTCCCACGGGGCGGTGAAAACGGCCTGACAGGCCTTGGCATCGCACTTCACATTCCATTCGGCATGCGGCTGCTTCGAGCCTCCGTAGCCCACGCGCACGCTGCCGTGCATCCCCACAAAACGCGCCTTCTGCGCAATGCGCGGCTCGCGTTTCAGCGCTTCAGCAATGTTCGGCACGGGGCCGATGCAAATCAGAGTCACCTGCATTCTCGACTTCATGATGGTGTCAATCAACGCCTGCACGCCATCTGCGTGGACTTTGCCCCGATACTTCTTCAGATCGTAGTCTTTCACCCACTCCGCCTGTCGGCTGCTCCCATTTGCTCCGACGTCAAGCCCAACCCCCACCGGCACGTCACTGCGTCCGGCGTTCTCCAACAGCTTCGCCAGCAACTTCGCGCGATACTGGGGACGACCATAATCGCCGACGACCAACTTCAAATCCAGTTCCGGTGACTTGAGCAACAGGCCCAGCGCCCAGGTGTCGTCAATGTCGTCACCGATGTCGGTGTCAAGGATGACGGGTGTGGGAGATGGTGCGGCAGCAGTAGTGGTGATGGCCAGTGATAGCAAGCCGCAGCAGAGCACGGTGGTTTGCAGACACCGGAGAGCGCAGGGGGCATGCCTGGTTGCGGACTTCATCATGGGGTCAGCTTGGCAAGCGAGGCTGGGAGTGTCAACGCATGGAATTTGCATGAAGATGCAGGGAAGGCTTGGGGTGGAATCTGGTGACGGTTCCGTCAGAAAGATCAGCTCGGGCAGCGAATCCCTGGCGGCTCGTTTACCGCAGGTTGCCAGACTCGGCCCGTCGCCGACGGCCGGATCGGTGGTGCAGGATTCTCCACTCGAGCTGCCCCCGATCCAGCTATATAGAGCTTGTTTGAAAACCTGCCTCGGTGAGGTCACCGGGCCTACAGGGGTAAGTCTTGCAGACCAATTCGCAGGGCGGGTGCCACCCACCCGGCGGCAACAAGAGAGTCTTCAAACGGGCTCTAAGTGCCTGTCTGAAAACCCTAGTTTGTAGTTCCGCCTTCAGGCGGTGCGACGCCGAAACCGCCTGAAGGCGGGACTACAAACCGAGGCCGGCGCGATTCAAGCGAGTTTTCAAACAGGCTCTAAGGCTTGTTGCGAGTGGCGAGCCGGATTTCTTCGAGGCGGACTGCCATCTCTCTGAGCATGCGCCACTCGGATTTGGCAACATTGTTGGTTTCCCCCGGGTCCATCGAAAGATCGAACAACATTCCACCCGGAGCCGCCCCCAGTTCGGTTTGCGTGTAACGCGAATATGCCGGCCCCTGGCTGGGTTCGATGTACTTCCAGTCTCTTTGGCGCAATGCGAGAATTCGCGCGTATTCCACCACTTCTTTGCGCCCCTCCGGCTCCAGGCCCAGCAGCGCGGGTAGCACGTTCAGACTGTCTGGAGCATCGTTGGTCGCATACGTCTGACCTACCAAGGCCGCCAAGCTCGCCAACAAATCCACCTGGCCCACAATGGCGTCGGACGAGCCGGCGCTGACATGTCCCGGCCAGTTCACGATAAACGGTATTCGCGTGCCACCTTCGAAGGCGCTGTACTTCCCGCCGCGCCAGGGACCGGCGGGTTTGTGGTCGCCAAGCTTCTCCATGGCGCCGTCCTTGTAGCCGTCGTCCAGCACCGGTCCGTTGTCGCTGGTCAGGAGGATCAGGGTATTATCGCGGAGTCCCAAGCGCTCAATCGTGGTCAGCAGGGCGCCCACACAGGTGTCGAATTCCACAATCGCATCGCCGCGCGGTCCCATGGTGGTGCTGCCAACAAATCGGTGATGCGGCACGCGCGGCACGTGGATGTCGTGCGTGGCGAAGTAGAGGAAGAATGGCTTGGACCGCCGCTGCTTTTCGAGAAATACGATTGCCTTGTGCGTGAACCTGTCCGCCATGTCCTCGTCTTTCCACAGCGCCTCCTTCCCGCCGGTCATGTAACCAATGCGCCCCACCCCGTTGACGACCGCCATGTTGTGGCCGTGGCTCCAGTCCATCTTCAGCGTCTCTCGGTTCGTCTTGGCAGTGGGCACGTCGGGGAAGCCTTCTTTGTAGCTGACCTTGATGGGATCCGCCGGATTCAATCCCACAACCTTACCGTTCTCGACGAACACGCACGGCACGCGGTCACCCGTCGCCGCCATGATAAACGAGTAGTCGAAGCCGATTTCACGCGGGCCGGGCTTGATCTCCTCGTTCCAGTCTAGGTTACCTTTGTCACCCAACCCGAGGTGCCACTTACCGACCACCGCGGTGTTGTAGCCCGCCGCCTGAAGCATGCCCGACAACGTGGCGCGGCCCGGGTGGATGATCATGGCGGCGTCACCGGGCAACACCCCGGTGCCTTTCTGGCGGAAGGCGTACTCACCGGTGAGCAAGGAGTAGCGAGACGGCGTGCAGGTCGCCGACGAGGCGTAGGCGCTGGTGAAGCGTAAGCCGCCCTTGGCCAACCGGTCCACATTCGGCGTCTTCACCGACTTCGCGCCGTAGCAACTGAAATCTCCGTAACCAATGTCGTCGCCGTAAATCAGCAGGATGTTTGGTCTGGAATTGGTTTCGGCAGCGGTTAGAGACAAGCCGCAAAGCGTGGCGGATAACACGGACAACAAGACATGAGTGCGCTTTCGCATACAGAATTTTATTTGGCGGTGTTGGGCAGGTCGAGCGCCGGTTCGATATTCCACTCGTCGTTTTCGAGATTAATCGTCACGCGTGTGCCATCGGCGAAGGTGGTGCGCTGGCGGCGGCGGTTCGCGTCAAGGAACTCATGTTTGGTCATCTCCAGCAAAGCGACACGCCGGTGCAGAGCACACAGGGTCCTGACGCGCTGGAGGTCCTCCGGTCCGGGATTCAGGCCCAGGTAAGGCATGCCGCCGTTGGCCAAGCCGTGCAGGAAGCCCAGGTCCTTTTCCGGAATGCCCCACTCGCCGCGGCCCATTGACCACGGCATGAGCAGCGCGTCGTGATAGACGAGGTTGAACAGCGGGATCGGAATTCCCATGGCTGGGCCTTTGCCCGGATTCGGGTTCAACGCGAACGGGCCGTGATGCACGAGGTCGAGATGAGGGATCGACCAGTCGCTGGGCTCCTCAGAGCTGACGATGCCGCCCCACGTCCGTACGGAATCGAGGCACTCGCCTCGGTAGCGTAAACACTCGGTGCGCGTCACGGGATGCTCCGGAGCATAACACTCCTCAGGCGGCACGACGGAAAACACGTCCAGGTACGCCCCGCGCAGCTTCACGCCGTGTTCGAGGATCGCCGAGTGGTTCTTGCGCACATGACCCGGCGCAAGACTGGGGCAAAGGATGGATTGTCGGCCTCCATACCACGTATTGCCGCCCGGACGCTTGCCGCTCTCCTCGATGAGCGTGTGCCGTTCCTGATACGACCGCGCGTCGAGGTAGTAATCGCGGTATTGGTCGTGGATGGCGAAGAGGAAGCCCAGTTGCTCGCACACATCGCCAAAGCGTTTCATGCCGTCCCAACCGCCAGCTTCGGGACACGGCGGCAGCACGTCCGGGTGCAAGTTGTCGTAGCCGCGCAAGCCCCAGCCATCGAGGTGAACGTAGGCGTTCGTGATGCCTTTGGCGGCCAATGCCTGGAGGTCTTTCGCCCGGGCATTGAAAGTCACCAAGTCATGGTTCTTCGTCGGATCGTCCTTGTGGTAGTAACTGGAGTCCGGCTGGATGTGATACAGGATGCTCGTGTGAACCACCGGAGCGCCGAGCAACCGCCCGACGGCAGGATTGCGGGTGATTTTCTCCCGCAGCGAGACGAACCTGCCCGTTGCCATCGCGTGCTGCCGATACCGCTTCGCGAGGTCCACGTAGCTGCCGTTGTCAAAGCAGCAGAGCCGCGCCCGGCGCGGATAGGCAAAACGCCCAAGCGAATGGACCCAGCGCGGGCCAATGCTCGTCGGACCGCCGGCCGGATGCTCAAAGTGGCAACCGCCATCGTCGGGCATTTCCAGCATGACCAGCATCGCAGAGTCACCCTGCTGATGTCCCCACCACGGCTGATAGAGGCCACGGCCAAAACACATCGCATCGTAAAGCCAGGTTTTCTCCGGCCAGTTCTTCGGGAGCAGCATGCCCTGCATGAACGGCACGATCGTGGCGTCGAAGGAATCCGCCAGCAGGCCTGCGGGCCAGTCGCACCGCAGCACGCGCGTGGCACCGTCCGACGCGATGCAGGTTGCCACCAGTTCCTCCTGCCTGCCCTCGAAGCAGAGAAACATCTGGAGCGACAGGTCGAGTTGGTTCGTCCCGCTGCGAAATTCGCTCAGCTCGATCTGCACGCCGGTTTGGAAACCGTTCTCGTAGGCGGTTGCCACTTTGCGGCCGGCGCCGGCGAGTTGCAGCAAGACGGTCTTGCCGTCATGACGCACCTGCAGATCGCCCGGACGCGATTCCGCCATGCGCCACACCGTTGCGGGCGTCTCGATTCGGCACGCCAGATTGGTGGGATTGAATACCAGGCGATGTCTTGTACCGAGCACACGCCAGACTCCGGCGTTGGTATCGAAGCTGACCTGAGGTGAGGCGGAGTCAGGGGAATCCGGTGCTGCGACTCCTTGCACGACGCCCAGCGCAAGGAGGACAGCAGTCTGTAGGAGTCTGCACAACACGAGTTGAAGCGTAGGCAGGTGCAGCCCCGGTGGCAAGTGTGAGTCCGCCGGTGGAGAGTGTTGACAGATTCTGACCGAGATAAGCGACCTGTTTCAGCTCAACTTGATTTCGCCTGGACTGTCACAGAAACAATACCCGCTTCACTCCAATCGAGCAGCAGCACCGCGTCGCGAACGTGCGGGTTGGCCACTTTCCAGCGTGCGAGCGGGGCGATGACCAGCCGTTCAATCGCGCGTTGCAGCGGGCGGGCGCCCAGGCGTTGATCGTAGCCTTCCCGCGCCACAGCGTCGAACAGGCGATCCGACCAGGATAACCTGATGCGCGACGCAGCCAATCCCTCGCGCGCCGTCAGTTCGGAAAGCTCCTTTCGAGCGATCGCCCCAACTTCGTCCCGACCCAGGGGGGTGAACGTGACCACGGAATCCAGGCGGTTGAAGAACTCCGGGCGGAAGAACTTTGCGACCTCGGATTCGTAGGACGGCTCGGTTGCGACACCGAAGCCGGTGCTTCCGGAACGGTTGACGCCCAGGTTTGAGGTCATGATGATGATCGAACTGCGAAACCACGTGACGCGCCCAAAGCGGGCCGTGAGCCGGCCTTCGTCGAGCAAACCCAGCAAGACATCGAAGACCTCGGGCGACGCCTTTTCGATCTCGTCGAACAAGACCACGCAGAACGGCTGCCGGCGGACGCGTTCGATCCAGGGGGCGGCCCGACCCTGCGGATTCTCAAGGAGTCGTTGGGCCGAGCCCCACCCTGCGTATTCGCTCATGTCGAGCCGGACGAGCCGATCCTTCTGGCTGGCGGCGCCAAAGCAATAATCCACCAACGACCGGGCGAGAGCGGTCTTGCCCACACCGGTCGGACCGCAAAATAGGAAGACCCCCAACGGACGTTCCGGGTCATTCAACCCAGCCTTGATGGTGGTGACCAATCGCGCTGCCGCCGCTGTCGCTTCGGGTTGACCGATGATTTGCGCGGCAAAACGATCGCGCACTGCGGCCAGCGGCATGAGCAATTCATCGCGAAGGAACAGCTCCGGCAATCCGGTTTGGTTGGTGAACTGTTCGATCACATCGGCACTCGAAACCGAGTGCCGGTCCCGCGCCCCGCTGAGGGAAGGTGAGCGGCAAAGGTTGCGGACGAAGTGGGCGGCAGGTCCGGGGAAGGCTGCGTACGGCTGGAACCGTTTGAACAGCCGATGCACCAGAGTGATCGCGCCTGGTTCGATTTCGAGCCGGGAAGCCGCAGCGTGGGCGACGGCCAGTTGATTCAACACACGAATGGCGGTGTCATCATCAAACGCCGGCACCGGGACGACTTGGAAGACGTCCAACAAACCGGGCAGCAGACGGCGGCAGGCTTCGATCTCGGCGGGCGTGGCTTCGGCCACCATGCGCAATTCACCGCGCTGAAGATAGGGCAAGAAAAACGCGGCCACGCTGTCCCCCGAGCCTTGCCCGCCCGCCTGGACAAGTTCGAGCAGGCTTTCGGCGCAGAACACGCCGGTGACGGCCACCAATTGCTCAATGAAAGCTTCACACCGCTCTTCCCACTCGCCGAGATACCGCATGCCGGCGATCATCCGTCCCGCGCTGCCACGCCAGAAGCGATACGTGCGCAGGTCACGGCTCAACGCCCCGTCTTCGGCATCGTCGGATTCCGGTGTGCGCTTGTCTGGGCGCCGGGCCAGTGATTTGGCGGCATCAAACAAAACCGTGGATTTGCCCACGCCCGGTTCGCCCACGAGCAACACGTTGGCCTTTTCCTCGGCGAGCTTCCGGGTCAGTGTGGCGACCAGTGGCTCGCGACCGTAGGCGGCGGAAACCGCGCGCTTGCGGCTGTGATCGTGCAACAAGGGATCGGCGACGGTGAACAACACGCGCATCTCCGGACGATCCGCAGGGGGCACCCGGCGGGCACGTTCGCTGGCCCGTCGCAGCACCAGTTCGTCGAGCCGACATTCGCGCGGGGGCAATCGCGCGGCCAGCGCCATCGGAGAAACGCCCTGCAACGCGTCCTTCACATAATGTGCGACCAAGCCCTTCACGTCCGCGTCCTCCTGGAAGTTGAACTGCACGGTAAAATGCGGCACGACGCACAGCCGCAGTCCACTCTCCTGCCGGCCGGTGACCACCGGCACGCGGAGCCAGACGGTTTCCGGGGAGGGAATCATGCGTCGGCGCAAGCGGTACTGGGGGCGCAGCTCGACCTTGACCTCGGCCAACACCGGATCAGCAAAGTCGGCCTCCGCGTTCCAGGGCTCGTTCTCAAAACGCCATTCAACGACTTCCCTGAGCTGGCGCAGCGCCTCAGTCGCAGTCGCGGCGCTGGCGGTGGCCTCCTCCAGATCGCCCACGAGCGTGGCCGTGCTGGCGCCGGAGGCGTCACGCCAAATCAAGACTGGATAGCGATATGTGGACACGGCGAATTCAGAGGCTGGGTGACACGGTTATGACATTGCGAGTCCGGCGTTGGATTGAATTGTCGCATCCACTTCGGGTGGCAGCGGGAGCGTGGAAAGAAAGAACGCACGAAACTCTTCGGGTGACGCGGAGGCTGGGATGGCTAGACCGGTGCGGAAATCGGTGAGGGTCTTCTTCTCTTTGATCAACTGAACGACGGGGCCGAACGCAGCCGGGTCGAGCGTCTCGATTGTATCCGCCATGTGCTGGACGGTGGCCCTGGCTTCGAGTTCGGAGGCCGCGTCTATCAGCGTTAGGAGCACGACGCCCAGGCCGCCATCCTGGCGTCGCGTGAGAATGGTCTGCGCCGGCAACGGGAGAATCCGCCGAAGGTTCAGCCCCTGGAGGAAGGCGGCTTGGATTCGCGCTTGGGGCTTGCCAGAGATCGCTGCCAACAGGAAATCCTCTTTCTTGAGCGAGTCCATCCCTGATGCGATCACACCCCAGAGGTATCCGAGGCAACGGGCGTAAAGCCGGGCAAGTTCATGCATCGCAAATCCGTCCGCTTCCAGATAAGCGCGGAACACAAGCAATCCGGGGCGGTCATCCACAGGCTTGGCGGCGAGCACTTCGAGCAAGGCAAGCTCCCGCAGCAAAGCCGCCATCGGTGAATCTGGAACATCCACTGACTCGGCGGCCAGGTCGGCCAGATCCAGTTGAAGCGCAACTGCACTCCGCAGTCGTCCGAGTTGGGGATTGCCGGAAACGTGTTGGCGAACACGAACCTTGACCGGCTTCGCTTTGGGAAGCCGGCCCAAGCCCGGAGGTTTGGGTCTCGTCGTGAGCATCCGTTCCGTTGCCTGCGCCAACCGGTCCACTTTCCGGAGTTGCTCACGACAGCAAAAATAATGCGCGTGTTCAGGCGGAAGTGCGGCCAGTTCGATCTTGCCTTCGGGCGCGACGGTCTCCAACTCCGCTTCAATGCGATCGAGTGCGGCATATACGGCGTTGAGCACACTGGCGATCCAGACGGATCGGCCGCTCGCCTGTTGTTCGATCAACGCTTCCGGCCAGAAGACGGAACGCGGCTGGGGCGCAAGCTCGCGAACCTGTAGTGAGAACTGATCTCCCTGAGCTTCGAGCTGCGTGATCGTCGGGGTTCCCGGCGGCAGGGCAGCCAACCGCTCGGCAATCGGCTGGGCGACTTTCTGCTCGATGACCCGCTTGAGCGCGCGGGCGCCGAGTTGCGGATGATACCCCAGTTGCACGAGTTGCCTCATCGCGTCGGGCGTCACGTTCAACAAGCCATCCCGCCGTTTCAGGCCGTCGCGGGCGAAGATGCCGTTCAGCAGTTGGCGCGCGATGCCCTCAAGCTGCGCCGGCGCCAGCGGGCGGAAGGGTACGATGCGATCGAGCCGGTTGAAAAACTCCGGGCGGAAGAACTTCTCCGCAGCACTGACATAGATCGTGTCGTCTGCGTCCATGGTCGTCGTGGCTGCGCCGAACCCAAGCCGGCTGCGGGCCTCCCTGACGCCGAGGTTGGAAGTCATCAGGATGACGGACTGAGTGAAATGAGCTACGCGGCCGAGCGCATCGGTCAGGCGGCCTTCATCCAGCACCGCCAGCAGCAGGTCGAACACCCCCGGGGCGGCCTTCTCAATCTCATCGAACAACACTACGCCGAATGGTTGGCGGCGGATGGCGCCGGTCAGCAATCCCTCCGGCTCGCGCGGTGTTCCGGTCAGGCGCCTGGCGCTGGCCGCGTCTACGTATTCGTTCATGTCGAACCGCAGCAGCCGTGCGGGGCTGCCGAAGAGAAACTCCGCGAGCGCTTTGGCCGATTGCGTTTTGCCCACGCCGGTGGGGCCGAGCAGGAGCAGCGTCCCCAACGGGCGTTTCGGATCGTTCAGGCGAGCCTTGAGTGTGACGAGCACGTCGGCAAATGCGTCGAGCACGTGGTCCTGACCCACCAACCACCGGCGCAGTTGCTCAACGATGCCCTTGCGCTCCAGCGTGGCGCGATCGTCAAGCAACGCCGTTTGGAGTCCGCTGATTTCCTGAAACTCGTGAAGCGCGCATTCGCGAGTTACGGTCTTATCGGCAGAGCGCATGGCGACCCGGCGCAAAAAGCCGGCGGCCTTGCCCGGGAATGCGGCGTCGCCCGCGAATCGCCGATGCAGTTCATAGACGGTGGGAACGACTTCCAAATCGAACGTGCATCGGTGCTCCTCTTCCTGTTGCCTGGCCACGTTCACAAGCACCCGCAGCGTTTCCGGTTCGGGTGGTTCGTTCACGGGGATGACGTGAAACAGATCGGCGAACGCCCGGTCGCGCTCGCACAGAACCCGCCAGGCTTCTGGCGTGATTTCGCCGAGCACGCGCACCGCCCGCTTTTCGAGCGTCGGCTTTAACACCTGGGCCACGTTGAGGCTTGAGGCACTGCTCGTTCCGGCACTAAACAGGCCGGGCAGATCATCGAAGAACAGGACATGGTCCTTGCTCCGAGCATGGTCGAGAATGGCGAGCACTCGATTCTCCCACTCGCCGAGGTAACTCATCCCGCTGATCAGGCGCATGGGCGAGACCAGCCAGATTTCATGTCCGCCGGCGTGGCGCTCCTTCTTGCGCGCGCATATCTGCCGGACCAGTTCGTGAACGATCGCAGTTTTGCCGACCTTGCGTGGCCCGACCAGCAGAATGGGCCGGCGGTCGGTGGCGGCCAACAATCGCGCGAGCTCGTCCACCTCGCGCTCGCGCCCACCGCCCGGTCGAGATCGTCCGGATACATCGCGTTCAGTAACCGTCCGGTCTTGCGCAGCTCGCGAGCGCCGTCCTTCTTCTCCTCGCCGCCGAAGATGAACGCCCGGGTTGGCTTCTTCGCCTTCTTCGCCAGGGCAGCCGGAGAGAGGTTGAGCTCCAGCACGGTCAGGCGGGCCTTGCCTTGCAGCGCATAGTCATCGAGGTCCACCGCGTCGTTGTCGCGCTCCAGGTCGCGCAAATGCCGGGTGACGACGGCTTCCGCGCGGTCGGCAAGCGACTGTCCGGGCAGCACCTCAAAGTGAAGACGCGGCAACGTGGGTGTGAAATACAACTTGCGGTCGAGGGCCGCGTAGCCGGCCACGAAGAAGCTCCGGCGATGCGAACCGGAAGCCAGTTCCAGCCGCAGTTCCAAGGTCGTTTCCTCGATCAACGGGCTGAACGTCCACGCCGCCAGTTCATCGTGGCGCGGTTCTTCGCCGAGTGCTTGCAGCCGTTGATGAAGCTCGTTGGAGAGTTTGGTCAGGGCGCGACTGAGCTTCTCCGCGCGTTGCACCGGCTCGGGAAAGAACAGCGGACGCACGATGAACAACGGCGGCCGGGCGGCACCGGTTGCGCGTTCTTCGACGAAGATGGGAATCGAGAAGATCATGGCAATCTCATTGGGTGAGCTGCTCGATCTCGCGGTCCAGACGCTCCGCGATCAAGACAGCGAGGCAACGCGCCAGACCCGCGCCCTCCCAGGGACGTTCACCCAGGATGGCATCCTTCACGGACGATTGGGTTCGATCAAAGACGCGGCACACGGCTGCGCCCCTGGACTTGATTGCGCCCGGACGCTCGATTCCAGCGGGAGGTTCGTAAGTGTCAAACGCCAGCGGGGCAACCTCGATGAGGCAAACCTGCTCACGCTGCTTCTCGTTGATGAAGTGCAGGCCGGCCTCGGCGCGGAAGCGGGGGAACACCAGTGCCCCATGCAGGTGCATCACCACGCCGATCACCTTCTCGGGCGGGGAGGCAAAGAACCGATCCGGGTGTTCGGGCGTTTCACGTACGAGCTGAGTGGCGCGTGAACGTCCGCCCGGCGGCGGTGCGAAGCAGTCCATTGCTACAACCCGGCCAACTTCGCTCGCCAACTGCCGATAGGCGGCTGCGAACTCAAAGAGCGTTTCACGTGGCTGGCCGTAGAAAGCGAGCACGACATCATCCGGCTGCGCATGTTGAAACCGGAACACTGCCTGAATCAGCCGGCGACGCTCCGCTTCCAGCGCGTCGAGTTCCGGTGCGAACAGGGCGCGGTCGAGGGTTTCGCGTTGGTAAAGCGCTCCCAACGCTTCGGTTTCCAGATGCCGGGCGCGGTCGAACAGTTTGCTGATGGCCTGCAGACAGTCGCGAAGGCCGGGCAGCTTGGCCAGTCGTGCCTGCATATCCGCGCCCTTCCACTTGGTCCGGGCAAAGCGGCGCTCCAGGACCTCGATCATCGTCACTTCGTCTTCGAGCTTGCTCGTGGCGGAACACCGCAGCAGCCGGCTCACCCGGCGGCGCTGTTCGATCACCGCTGCCGCCAGCCCGCCCGATGATTTGACGTGGTCGGCTTCCCGTTCGCGGCGTTCGCGGGCACGGACGCTGACGTGAATGCGCCCTTCGTTCACGCTGACGTTCGCATCCAGCAGGGTGTCTTTTCCGTATTGATTGAGTGCCTCGGCCAACGGCACGAGCAATTCCCGTTCGATGAGCCGCTTCAACGGTCGCGCGCCATACCGTACGTCGTAGCCCCGTCGCGCCAGATGCTCGGCCACGCCTTCGCTCATCTTGCACGCCACGCCGCGAAGTCGGATGCCGTCGCGTTGGTGAATCAAATCCAAATGCCGGCGCGCAATAGCCAGGACGACCTCCGGCGGCAGCACCCGGAATGGCACGACCGCATCAAGGCGATTGAAAATCTCCGGACGCAGGAACTTCCGAACGGCGTCCGAAAAATGATCCTGAGTGTCCGGGAGTTTGGATCCATCCACACGGAAGCCGGCAGGGCCGCGCTGAAAGCCCTGCGCGCCGAGATTCGACGTCATGACGATCACGCTGTTGCAGAAATCCGCCACGCGCCCGGCCGCATCCGTCAGCCGGCCGTCACCCAGAATCTGAAGAAGCAGATCGAAGAAACTCGGATCGGCCTTCTCGAACTCGTCCAGCAGGACGACGCTGAACGGTTGCTCCCGCACGCGCGCCGTGAGTAACCCTTCCGCGTCACCGGTCGCCGGGCTGCCGATCAGTCGTTGCACGGACACCGAATCGCTGAACTCGTTGAGATCGAAGCGGACCATGCGGCCGGAATCGCTGAAGAGAAACTCCGCCAACGCCTTGGCCATTTCGGTCTTCCCCGTCCCGGTCGGGCCGATGAACAGAAAGGAAGCCAGCGGCTTTCGGGGACGGGCAAGCCGTGCCTTGACGATGGCGAGCAAATCAAGCACACGATCCACGGCGTCAGGTTGGCCGATCACCCGGCGCGCAAACCACTCCCGCGTTTGATCGAGACGCAGCGGCACGGCGTCATCCAGCAACACCAGCGGGAGTCCGGTTTCGCGGGAAAACCCGGCAATCACCGCAGCCTCGGTGAGGTTCTTCTCGGGGAAGAAATCTGCGACCACGTTCTTCAGGAAGCGAACCGGCCGGCCAGGGTTCGCCGAATACGTGGCATAGCGAACGTGCAGTTGGTGCAACCGGTCCAGAGCAGTGGAAACCGCATTCGCATGCGCAGGCGGTTTACCGGGCGACGCATTGAAAACATGGTTCAGGATGGCGCGCGTTTGCTGTGGCGTGCGTTCAGGCACAGTCCACTGCTGAAAGGCGCCGAGCAGATGCGGTTCGCGCCGTTCGATCATGCCCAACTGATCGGGCGCGCATTCCGCGATCGCCAGCAGGTCGCCTCGCGCAATCCACGGGCGCAGGAACCCGCCGACGCTTTGCTCGCCGCGCGAGGCCTTGCCGACTTCGAGCAACTCGCCCAAGTTGCCCAAGTGAAGCACGGCTTGAGTTTTGGCAGTTTCGCGGCACATGTCCTGGCAACGTTCCTGCCACATCCCAAATCCGCTCGGACCGGTCATCAAGCGCGCACCGTTCGTGGACCAGAATGGTGTGCGGGCAAAACCGAACTCACTTCGCCGTCGTGCCAGTTCCCGCACCAGCGCCGTTTTGCCGCAACCGGGCGGCCCGACCAGCAAGACACTCCGCCGATGCGGTCCGCTCAGCATTTCAGCGAGCTGCCGCAACGCCGTTTCCATCTCGAACGCAGCCTGCGGCACCTTGCTGGCCGCAGTCGCTGTGGATGAGACTCCGGAGCTGCCGGATCGTGCGAGCGCCGGGGGCAGTTCCTCCGCGAGCTTCTGGAGTGCTTCAGTCTTCTCCTGCGACGCTTCCGCAGCGGCGGCGAGCTGTTTGGGCGTCTTTCGGTGCGCCGTGACTTCGAGTCGCCCCAGGCGAAGGTCCTGCACGCGTTCCAGCCCGGCCAATTGAATCAGCGTGACGCGCTTCCGCTGACTGGCGAGAACGAGTCGGAGGTGCTGCTCAACGCGTTCCGGGAGCAAGTCCGGCCGCGTCGCGAATACGTGAATCCCCATTGCTGGCACAAAGGCGTGGTGCAAGTCTGCGTCCGCCCACCGCACGTACTGGACGCGCACGCGAGCGGGCTCCTGCCAGTCAGGTGAGCGCCTGGGTGGATCGAAGTTCACCTCGATTGAATCGAGGACAACCTCCGCCACGATCCGCCGGCGATGTAGTGATAGTGCGGGGCAGAGGTTCTCGTCTTCGAGCACGGCTTTGGCTTTCGCCTGCAGCCCCGCGCGACACCTGCGCTCGGTGTCGTCCAGCGTGGAGACCTCGGGAATGCCGAGCGCTTCCGCCAACTCGACATTTTCGCCGAGCACGCGGGTCAGCGTCGTGAACTGGAACACCTCGCCAGGCATGGTTTACTCCGATTCCAGCGCAGGCTACCAAAACGGGCCGTCAGTTGCCAATTGTCTTGGCAAAGACGATGGGCTGCTCAGCCGCCGCAATCTACAAACTGAATCTGGATCTGTAGTTGGCTTCCAGCGGGAGAAGAGAGATAGTCGTGGCCGATAATCACGAGTGCCATGAAACGAATCAAGAAGAACGAGCTTTACCGACATGTGGACGGCTTTCTCAAGACCAAAGGCGTTGAGCTCAAGCCTGGCAGCTACACGGACCGCATCCAACGGGTGTGTGGGCTCCTGTCCGATGTCATCAACACCAGCCAAGGCGGACTCGAACGGGCCAAGGCGGAAACGGAGAAGCGGCTCGAGAAGGTACGTCAAGTGATTCACGAGAAGACCGCGCCCAAAGCAGCGCAATCTTCAGCACCGCCTTCCGCGAGTTCGGCGAAACCAAACCGGCCCACATCCCGACCGCGGGCGAAGCGGACTGCCGAAGCGATGCCGAAAGAGGCAAAACGGCGAGCGGTGGTCAAGAAGCCGGGCACGGGTTAGTCCCGTGCGCGATTCCAGCGGGATGTGCCGAGATGTGCCGTGCTCCGAGCCTCCCTGAAATCGCCCTCGAAAACCGCGTCGAGGGATGAGAAATATTTTTGAGGTTCTTAATTGTGACTTAATCCCCGCCTGTTTATTGTCAGGGTGTGGATCATAGATTGAGCCCAGTCAAACGCTCGTTGTGCGGAGATGTTGGTCAGGGATCAGACTGATTTGGAGACAGTCTCGGCATGCATCCTGTCCGATTGATGAACAGCAACCCCTGGAGTTTTGCCTGGGGTGTGGCTGTCATTCTCGGCCTTGCCGGGTTCGAGACGCCGGGGGCTGACTTGGGGTTAAGGGCGGGAGGCCTTCTTTACACTAATATCGTGGTGGCAGACGTGCCGTGGTCCATTCATATGGTAAAAGCCGCGCGAAACGGCCAGGTCTATCAGATTCAGGCCCGGCATGCCGGAAGCGGGGTGCTGGGACTCAGCACCCTCAGCGAGCAAATTGCGGCAGTGGAACCAGAACGGGGCACACCGGTCGCCGGCATCAACGGAGGGTTCTACCAACGGGACAAGGCGTATGCGGGGTGTCCGCGCGGCCTGCAGATTGTCGAGGGCGAGGTGCTCAGCGCGCCTTCGGGAAACGTCAGTCTCTGGATTGATGTGCTCGGTGATTTGCACCTGACGAACGTGACGCCCCGGTTTGAAATCACCTGGCCGGGCGGCGCCGTGACGCCGTTTGATTTGAACGGACCACGCGTCCGAGATGGCGTGAGTCTTTACACGCCGGCCGTGGGCGACTCAACCCACACGACGAACGGAATGGAACTGGTGCTGGAGCGAGAGGCGGGTGGTCGGTGGTTGCCGTTGCAAGCCGGCCGGAGTTACCCGGCTCGCGTGCGAGAGGTGCGTCGGGCGGGGGACACAGTGCTGAGTCCTGGCACGATGGTCGTCTCCCTTGCCCCCGGCATCGCGGAGCGGTTTCAAGGGATAAGCCCGGGCGCAGTGTTGCGGATCTCGACGGAATCGTCGCCGCGGTTGCTCGGTGCTCGAACAGCGCTGAGCGGCGGGCCATGGCTGGTGCGGAACGGCAAGCGACAGAAAATCCGCGCTGCACCCGATGATCCTTACGAATCGAGTTCAATGCTGGAGCGACATCCGCGCACGGCGATCGGCTGGAACGCGGATAGCTACTTCCTCGTCGTGGTGGACGGTCGCCAACGCGATGTGTCCGAGGGCATGACTTTGGAAGAACTCTCGAAATACCTGGTGAAGCTTGGCTGCGAAGAGGCGTTCAACCTCGACGGCGGCGGTTCGTCCACGCTGTGGTTCGAAGGCGAAGTCCGAAACAGTCCCTGCGATGGTTACGAGCGAACGATCGCCAATTCCCTGGTCGTGGTGCGCAAAGCGGCGCAGCGCCCTACTGCTGCCCAAACGTCCACAAAGTCAACGGTTGCGCCAGAAAGGAGACAGGATGGAGGGCACTGAGCAAGACCGACGGCGCAGGGGGCTCCGTGCTTTGGCAGCGGCGGCATGTGCCGGCCTGATGCTGGCATCGGGTTGGCCTGTGGTTGGGGCGGAGGACGCCAGGCCAGAGCGCTCCATTTCGTACACCAACGAAGTCCTGCCCCGGATTCCGTGGTCCGTCCACGTCGTGAAGATCGCCCGTTCCCATCCTGAGTTTCGGTTTACCACGACGCTGGGCGGCGGCCCCGTCCTCGGCATGGACACGGTGTCCGAACAGATCCTGACACTCCCGCGGGAGGCCGGAAAGCCGCTGGCCGCCATCAACGGGGATTTTTACGAGAAGCTTGGCAATTATCCGGGACGGCCACGCGACCTCCAGATTCGCAACGGCGAGGTGCTGACGCAACCCGTGGGGAACACGTGTTTCTGGATCGATGCCAAAGGAAATCCGCAGATGACGAACGTGTTCTCACGTTTCCGCGTGGTTTGGCCGAATGGTAAAACGACGCCGTTCGCGATGAACGCACGGCGGACCAATGACGCGGCCATGGTGTACACCGCCGTGGTGGGGTCGAACACACTCACCCAGGGGGGAATCGAATACCGTCTGGAAGAGAGCCCCGATGGCCGGTGGCTACCGCTGCGCATCGGCCAAACCTACAAAGCCCGCGTACGCGAGGTCAGCACCAATGGAAACGCCGCGCTGGATCCCGAAACCGCCGTTTTGTCCATTGGACCGAAATTAGCGCCGAAGGTTCCTTCCCTGAAGCCGGGTGACACAGTGCAGTTGATCCTTGAAACCGTGCCGGCGCTTTCCGGCGTCGAAACCGCCATCGGCGGCGGGCCGGCGTTGATCCAAAACGGGCGGGTGATGACGTGGAAAGGATGGATTCACATCCCGCACCCCCGCACGGCCGTTGGTTGGAACAAGAACGACATCTTTCTGGTGGTGGTGGACGGACGGCAACTCGACGTCTCCCTGGGGATGACGTTTGCGCAATTGGCGAAGTACTTGCGCAAGCTGGGGTGTGAGCAGGCCATGAATCTGGACGGCGGCGGTTCGACCACCCTATGGGCATTCGGTGATGTGCGCAACAGCCCGAGCGAAGGCCAGGAACGACCGGCGCCGAACGCTCTGGTCGTTGTCCGCAAGGATTCCCAACCGGCAGCGAAATGACCTGGCGCATTCATCATCCTGTGTTCCTCTTCAGCCTGATCTTGGGCAGTGGAGCGTTATTCAGGAATACACTGGTTGCCGCCTCTGCGGAGGTTCAACCGACCTCTGCGTCTGGAACCGAGTTGTTCGCCTCGGGCGTGATTCCCCGGTTGCGAATTGAACTGGACTCCGCCGCCGTAGTCCGCTTGCGTCAAAAGCCGCGTAGCTTCGTCGCCGCAAAGGTCTCGGAAGGGAATAGGGTTCACACGCAGGTCGCGTTGCGTCTGAAGGGCTCGGTGGGCAGCTTCAGGACCATTGACGACAAGCCGAGCATGACGCTGGACTTCTCTCGATTCAGCCGGGGTGGAGATTTCCATGGCTTGCGGCGGGTCCATCTTAACAACTCGGTAGAGGATCCCAGTTACGCGAACGAGAAACTCGGAAGTGAAGTGTTTGCTGCCGCCGGCATTCCGTCCCCGCGAGTCACCCGCGCGCTGGTTGAATTGAACGGCCGTGCGCTCGGACCTTACGTGCTCAAAGAAGGCTTCACCGAGGACTTTCTGGCGGCCCATTTCCAGCACATCAGTGGTGACCTTTACGAACCCGGAGTCGGTCATGATGTCAATGAACGGCTGAAACGGAATTCCGTGGCGGCTCCATTTGACAAGGACCAGAAGGCCGTGCTGAACCTGGCCGCTGCTGCGTTGGAGCCCGATCTAACAAAGCGGTGGAAGGCGTTGGAAGCCACACTGGACACCGGCCGGTTTGTGCCCTTCATGGCGTTGGAGGCGATGCTCGGTCATCGGGATGGCTACTGCCTCGCGCGAAACAACTTCCGTCTCTATCACGATCTTGATAAGGGTAGGATGGTGGTCTTCCCGCACGGCATGGATCAATTGTTTGGCACCGCAGAACTTCCCTGGCAGCCACGTTGGTCGGGTCTCGTAGCGAAGGCGGTCATCGGTACGCCCGAAGGGAAGGAGCGTTATGCCGCGGCCTTTAAGTCGTTGTTCAACAGTGTTTTCAAAGGGGAAGCGCTCACGAACCGGGTGGATGAATTGGTGCAGGAGCTCCGTCCCGCGCTCGACCGCGGCGAGTGGGTAAAGGTCAGCGAGGCGGCCGGCGTGCTCAAAGAACAAATTGCGCGACGGCAGCACAATCTGGAATTACAATTGAACGGTCCGGTGCGGCAACCCTTGGCTTTTGTCGGAGGTGTGGGGCAGCCGGAGGGATGGGAAATCGCTGAAGAGCCGCCTGAGGGTAAAATGGAACGAACCACCGTAGAGGGTCGGCTGGCGCTGCACATCGCCGCGCGGGCGGACACTGCGGCCTCGTGGCGGACCGTGGTGCTGCTGACGCGAGGGCAGTATCGTTTCGAAGGGCAGGCGCGGATTGCTGGCGTTCGGCCTCTGCCATACGGGACCCATCACGGAGCCGGGTTGCGCATCGGCGGCAGCTTGAGACAGGAGCGTTCCCTGGTCGGCGATGCCTCCTGGCAGAAGCTGAAGGCGGATTTCGGGGTCGGTGCCCCGGAGGAAGAAGTGGAGTTGGTTTGCGAACTGCGGGCTCATGCCGGCGAGGCATGGTTCGATTTGGGGTCGCTGCGCGTTATACGGATGAATGACTTATGAGATGCCGGGAAGATTTGAGAGCGTTCACACTGATTGAATTACTGGTTGTCATCGCCATCATTGCGATCCTCGCCGGCATGTTGTTGCCTGCTTTGGCCAAGTCGAAGGCCAAGGCCAAAGAGATCGCCTGCGTCAACAATTTGAAGCAAACCGATCTCGGCTTGCGCATGTGGGCCAACGACCAGGGCGATAAATATCCCTGGCAACTGGACATGGCCCGGGGCGGCAGCCGCAATTCGGAGGATTGGACGGATCACTTCCGCGTAGCCTCCAATGAGTTGAGCAACTTCAAGATTCTCGCCTGTCCGGCGGATGACGACCGGGCGAAGCGCGCGTTTACCGCAACCAATTGGATGCGGTTGCAGGGCGATCAGCACGTCAGTTACTTCATTGGCACCAACACGGCGGGCCTGAACAAAAACCTGGTTATCCTGCTCGGCGACCGAAACGTGATGGGTGGCGGCGGTGGCTTGGACGCCATCTGGAACAGCTTCATGGGCACCTCCATTGACGCAGCTTGGGATAAGAACCTGCATTCGTTGAAGGGCAACGTGTGTGTCATGGATGGGAGCATACGCAAGATCGTGACGCGCAATCTCCGAGAAGCCATCTCCGCGGCAATCCTCACGGGTGTGGATCCGGTGGTGTTCTCCAAGCCACG
This sequence comes from uncultured Verrucomicrobiota bacterium, assembly GCA_964371005.1. GTDB lineage: Bacteria > Verrucomicrobiota > Verrucomicrobiia > Limisphaerales > MWDV01 > MWDV01. Next base: position 20,573 of record CAYJNU010000003.1, read on the forward strand.
CGGCGTTCTGTAGATGCGGGATCGTCGAGCCATCAAAGCGAGCGCGAGCCGGTTCACGCTCATCTTCAGCAACGTGACCTTCATCACTCCATTCAATCTCCTTCATGAATACCGACACCACTTCCGTTGACACCCACCCGCATCTGCCTGTCCGCTGTCGCTCTGGCGAAGGCAGACGCGGTGCGATCGCTGGATGCACTTTCCGGTCTTTCCTGGTCGTCTTGGCACTGACGTGCCTGGTTCTTACACCTTCCCGCGCCGCGACGGTTCTCGGCCCTTGGAAAGCCATCTTCAAGGGTATCGAGCACGCTGTGGGGACGAACACCGTGGGGGGCGGCGGATTTCCGAATTTGCAGGTGGCGTACCTCATGCGCGTGGACTTGACCGATCCGGACATCCGGCTTTTGGCCTCGCCACGCCGCACCAATTGGGTGGCGAACAGCCGGGAGACTTACGGCCTCACCATGACGAATTTTGTCAAGGTTTACGGCGTCCAAGTGGCGGTCAACGCAGACCAGTTTTCGCCGTCCAGTTACTTTCAAGCGGAAGGCATCGCGTGCAACGTGAATGGGATGCTGTTCAGTCAGGGACAGATGGTGTCGCCGGGCGTCACCTCCGGCACCGATGACGCCGCCACGCTATGTTTCACCTCAAACAACGTGCCGACTTACTATCCCACAAACGTCCCGGCGGCTTCCACGAACGGGGTCTATACGGCCGTCTCCGGCTATTACAATATTCTGTATAATGGCGTGAACGTCGGCTCAAACTATATCGGCAATGCGGGTGTCGCTCATCAACTGCAACCCCGCACCGCCATCGGTCTTTCACAAGATCGGCGCTATTTGTTCCTGTTGGTGATTGATGGCCGGCAGGGCAGCCTCGATTACAGCGCGGGGGCTTATGATTGGGAGACGGCAGAATGGTTGAAACTCGCCGGTGCTTGGGACGGCGCAAACATGGACGGAGGCGGCTCCTCGTGCATGGTCATGCAAAGTACCACCGGTATTCCCATCCCCCTGAGCCACGACAGCGCGTCATTGACTGCGCCCGGGTATCGCGAGCGGACGGTGGGAGCCCACTTCGGTGTTTACGCAGCACCGTTGCCGGGTTTCTTCAACGACATCAATGCACTGCCCGATGACACCGCTGCCACGCTGACCTGGACCACCATGGAGCCGGCCACGACCCAGGTTCAATACGGTTTGACGGCTGATTTGGGAATGACCACACCGGTCAACGCGGAGCTCACGACCAACCACGCCGTGTTGCTGACCAATCTCACCGCCGGGACGCAATACTACTTCACGATGAACGGTACGGGCGGGAATACGGAGCACGTTTCTTCCATGTTTTCATTCACGACAACGAACTACGTTACCACCAGCACCCTCTTCGAGCTCACAAACACCTGGAAATACACCACTGCCAATTTAGACGGCGTGGACTGGATGGCGCGTGGCTTTGACGATTCAGCCTGGGAGGGGGAAGTCCCCGGGGCGCTCTGGGCTGACACGCGGGGGATGAGCGCGGAGATTCCGATCGAACTGAACACCGAAATGCCCAGCAACGAGGCCACCGGTTATCCCTACCGCACGTATTATCTGCGCACGCATTTTGAATTTGCCGGCGAAACCTCCGGAAGTGCCCTCGCGTTCCAGGATTACATTGATGACGGTGCGGTGTTCTATCTGAACGGTGCTGAAATCCAACGGTTGCGCATGCAAGATTCGCCCGCGTTGATTTCCAACTCCACGCTCGCGATCGCATATCCGTGTTCCGGCAACGCCACCTGTCCGGACGAATTCGCCGTGTCAGGCCCGCTGGTCGGCACGAATCTGGTCGCAGGGGACAACGTGCTGGCGGTGGAAGTGCATAACTACAGCGCGGGCAGCCCCGACATCACCTTTGGCCTTTCTGCGACCTACACCCAACCCTACGTCTTGAGTCCGGAACTGGGCCTCGCCTATTCCAACGGCATGGTGACCTTGAGTTGGAGTCGGGGCGGCTTCAGGCTGCAGCAGGCGGACGCGCCAACTGGACCCTGGGCGGACGTACCGGGGAACAGCTTTGCCAGCCCATTCACCACGACTCAGTCCCCTACCGCCAGCTTCTTTCGCCTGAAGAAATAGACGATTATGAAAAGGACACTCGTCAGAACCATCCTGGCCCTCGCGGCTCTCGTCCCGGTCACGCCGTCGTTTGCCCAGACGATTGCCGTCGACGGTTCGGAAACCCTGCTGGGTCTCAGTCAACGTTGGGCCGAAGCCTACAAGGCCAAACACCCTGGAACGACCATTCAG
>CAYJNU010000003.1:22885-33821 GCA_964371005.1 uncultured Verrucomicrobiota bacterium
GGCCAGGGTATCGACGAGTTTCTGGTATTGCCTGCCATCGCGGTACAGGCCGCAAATGGCGCCGCCGCTGCCTTCGCGGCGTTGGCGGAGAAGAAACTCGATATCGCGTTGGTTTCGCGCTCGATTCGATACAAGGAGGCAGATGCTTGCGAAGCAGCGTTGGGTCAGCGACCGACTGCTTACAAGGTGTCGGTCTATGGCATCGCCGTCTATGTGAACGCGAACAATCCCGTCAAGGTGCTCACCTATGATGAGCTGTTCGGCATCTTTCGCGGCAAACACAAGAGTTGGAAGGACGTCGGCGGCGAGAAACAGCCCATCACGGTCTATACCCAGAACACGAATTCAGCTCCCGGCGAGCTATTCAACGAAGAAGTGCTGGGCGGCAAGGGTGTTCTGGGCAAAGTGCAAAGCCTGGCTGATGCCGACTTGTTGAAGGCCATCGCCGCGGATCCCAAGGGCATCGGCTTTGGCGCGCTGGCTGAAGCGGCGGGAGTCCGGGCGATGAGTATCAAGCGCGCGTTCTCGACCCTCACGCCGGCGGATCCCACGGAGGAATCCATTTCGAATCGCACCTACCCGATCTCGCGTTTGGTCTATGCCTACACGGATGCGAAGGCCGACAAACCCGAAATAAAAGCCTATCTGGATTGGATCCGCAGCGACGAGGGACAACAGGTCGGCAAGGCGGCTGGCTATTACGTCTTGCCGGCGAAGTGGCGTTCGAGTCCATGATGGGGAGATTCCCCATCCTGTTAGGTGCGCTGCTGGTCCTGGGGCCTGCTGGGGGCGGAGCGGCGGTCGCGAATCTGGGTCTTTCCCATCTCAGCGGCTTTTATGAATCGGCCTTCACCCTGACGATCCCAGTGCCAGCCGGGGCAGCGACCGTCTATTACACAACCAACGGCCTATTCCCTCGACCGGAAAGCGCCACGCCCTACACGCGCCCCATTCCCATCGCCACGACCACCATCGTGCGCGCCGCAGGGTTTGATCGGGAAACCAACCTGATCAGCACCACCACCAGGACGTTTCTCTTTGTTTCAGACGTTCTTGGGCAAACCGGTGCGCACCTCCCCAAGACGTGGGGAACAAACCACGCGAAGCCGGCTCGCGCACATTACGCGATGATCACCTCGAAATCTGAGAACGCCGCGTCCCGCCAGCGCGTCGCCGAGGGCCTCCGCTCTTTGGCCACGCTCTCCATTATCGCCGAACCGGATGACCTCTTCTCGGCCGAAAGCGGTCTCTACGCGCATCCCACCGAGCGCGGCGCCGCCTGGGAGCGGAGGGTCCTGGTGGAACTGATCGACACAAACAACCGGCCGCTGTTTCAATGCGGCGCCGGGTTGCGGTTGCACGGCAGCATGAGTCGCCGTCCGGACGAATCGCCCAAACACTCCTTCCGTTTGAACTTCCGTTCCCGTTATGGTGCCGCCAAGCTTCGCTACCCGATGTTCGGCGAGCATGGCGCACAGGAGTTCGACACCTTGATTCTGCGGGCCGGCAACAACAACTCCTGGCTGGATAGCAGCGGAGAAGGTCGCCGCCGCGCCGACTACATCCGTGACGAATGGATGCGCCGCAGCATGCTGGCCATGGGCCATCCCTCTGCGCGTGGCATCTTCGTCCATTTCTATCTTAACGGCCTGTATTGGGGGCTCTACAACCTGTGTGAACCGCCAGACGAATCCCTCTTTGCTGACGACGGGGATATTTCCGGCGCGAAGTTCGACGTTCGCAAAGCAGGCAAAACAGAATCCGGTGATGAGATCGCCTGGACGCAAATGATGAACCTCGCCAACGCTGGCCTCACCGGCGAACGCAACTTCGCGGAGATGGGCCAACTCCTCGACCTGCCGGAGTTCGTGGATTACCTGATCCTCAATTCTTACGCCGGCAACTCGGATTGGGACCGCACGGCAAACTGGGTCGCCGCTCGCCCGCGCATTCCGGGCGGCCGGTTCCAGTTCCTGGTGTGGGACGCTGAACGCACCTTGGAGGACCTCGACGCCGACACGCTGGATTTCGACGATCAAGACAGTCCGCAGCGCTTGTTCCACCAATTGTGCGAAAACGCGGCATTCCGAAAACTCTTTGCTAGTCGTTCACGGCAACTGCTCTTCGACCGTGGCCCGCTGTCGCCAGAGAACTGTGCGGACCACTATGGCGCTTTAACCAACGTGGTGGCCAAGGCCTTGACTGCGGAGGCTGCCCGGTGGGGGACCTACCGCCGGGACGTGCATCAGTACAAGAGCGGTCCCTTCGAAGGCTACACCGTGGAAGGCCATTGGCAGCCGGAAGTGGATCGCATTTTAAATGAGTATTTCCCGCGGCGGCGCGAGATTGTGCTAAGCCAATTCCGCGAGCGCGGCCTCTTCCCGCCAAACCACGACGCGGCACGCTGGACACACTAGGCCCCAGCATTGCCACGCTGCGCATCGGCGATGGCCGCCGCCCGGTCGCGGGCAGCATCGTGCCGGTCAAAGCGTTGCTGGCGGTGAACGAACCGGGCGTGACGTTCCGCTTTACGCAAGACTTGAACCCGATTTCGGCTTTCGCGAATCGTGCGAACGTTACGCTGCCCGCGAGTGGTTCGACATCCGTGCGCGCCATCGCCACGGACCGTTTCGGTAATGAGAGGCCGTTTGCCGAACTGGTCATCAACGTCACAGCGAATGAGCCGCCCGTGGTCGCGCTCACGCGAGCCAACCCGGCGAGTGGCCCGCTGACCAACGGGCAGAGTTTTAGTCTGCAAGTCAGTGCCGTGGACGACGCCGGGGTCACAAACCTGACGCTCGTCGGCGTCGGCGTGTTGAGCTTTAGCACGAATTTCCCAAGCGGCGCGGCGCGCACACTGTCCTTCACCGTGCCCGACAACGCCACGCCGGGTTCGCCGTTGCGGTTCGCGGCCCGCGCAACGGATGCACTGGGTCTGGCTTCACCCGAAGTGCCACTCGAAATCGAAGTCAGCGATACCGCTGCTCCGACGCTGGCGATCCTCAGCCCGGCCAACAACGCGCTCTTGAGTCTGACCGTGCCGCTCGAACTCGTCGTCACTTCGGCCGACAACACAACGAATCACTTGCTGGAGGCGATCTTGTCCGGCGGATTGACTGCCACTCAAACGCTGGCCGTTGCGTCTGCGCCCGGCGTATCGGTCACGAACACGTTCAGCTTCCCGCTGACCGGCGCCCTGTCCAACGGCGTAGCGTTGACCGCCACGATCCGTGGCACCGACTTCGCTAGCAATTCGACGACGGTGTCGCGCACGTTCCGTCTGCCAGACCTCCGCCCGTCACAGTTGGTGTCCGTCAGCCTCACGAACGGCGCGGTGACAAACAGCGCCGGCGCGCCCACTTCGTTCGCCGTGTCGCTGACCAACGCGGACCAGCAATTGCGCCTCGCACTCAGCCGGCCCCTCTCCCCGGGCGCGACCTACACCAACGTGCTGCTGCCCGGCCTCGCCGACGTGTCGAGCAACGCGTGGCGCAACTTCGGCGGCGGCGCGGTGCCGGCAGAAGGTGCGGCATTCACCTTCACCACCGCGAACTTCCTGGCTGTGACGCCCACGAACGGCAGTTCTTTCCTTCAAGGACAAGCGGTGGCAGTGGGCGTGACTTTTGAAAGCGGGCTCGGCGCAGCCTTCCTCCGCTTCTTCGTGAACGCAGCCCAGGTGGCGGAAGTGGCGGCAGGCGCGACGAATGCCAGCGCGACCGTAAGCCTGCCAACCCATGGCTCTACCGCTGTGATCACCCTCGTGGCGGCGAACGAAGCGAGCTTCAACGAACCATTCACACTCCCACCGATCACCGTGGAGTTGAGACCCGTCAGTGCAGACACGGATGGCGACGGCATGCCGGACGTTTACGAAAACGCGAACGGGCTGAATCCGCTGGTCAACGATGCCGGCCAGGACCCGGACATTGACGGATTGACCAACCTCGCCGAGTTCAATGCCGGCACGGACCCACGCAACCCGGACACGGATGCCGACAGCATTCCCGATGGCGTTGATCCGTCACCGCTTTCGCCCAATCGCGCACCCGTGGCCTTGCCCAGTCTCGTCACCAACCTGGATGGCAGCGCGACCGTCGGCCTGCTGGGGTCCGATGCTGACAGGGATGCGCTCACCAGTCGCATTACCGCGCTACCCGTCAACGGCGGCGTCTTCCTCACTGCCGATGGCCTGACGCGCGGCGAGCGACTCACCAACGCCCCGGTCGTGGTGACGGGCGCACCCCCGCGGGTCCTCTTTATCCCGCTCGGCGTGGCCGCGACCAACGAACTTCGTTATCTGCTCAGCGACGGCTTCACGAATTCAGCCGAGGCTGCGATCGCGTTTGTCACCACCAACAGTCCCTCGTCCGACGTGGATGCAGACGGAATGCCCGATGCCTACGAATTGGCTCAGGGCCTCGACCCGTTTGTGAACGATGCCGGCTTGGATGAAGACGCCGACAGTCTGACCAGCCTCCAGGAATTCCAGCTCGGCACGAAGCCGCGGGTGGCGGATACGGACAACGATGAATTGAAAGATGGCGCCGAAGTGGCGCGCGGCACGCTTCCGCTGAATCCAGACACGGACGGCGACGGCATCCGCGACGGCATTGACCCTGATCCGCTGGTGTTCACCGCCGACCAGGACGGCGATGGCCTTCCCGACAGCACGGATCCAGACATTGACGGTGATGGCCTGGCGAACACCGACGAGACCACACGGGGAACAAACTCGCGCGACCCGGACACGGATCGCGATGGCTGGCCGGACGGAGTTGAGCTGGAATTTGAATCCAATCCGCTGCTCAGCAGTTCCGTGCCGGTGCTCTTCCACGTGGCGCAGCCGGAAGTGGGACTGATTCTGCCGACGTTGACAGCGACTGCCGGGGTGACGAATGAATTGACCGTGGCGCAGCCAGAGGCCGGGTTGATCCTGCCTGCCTTCGCAGAGTTCGCCGAACTGACGAATGGCGTGACCATTGGGCAGCCCCTGAGGTGGCGGTGATCCTGCCCAGCCTGGTCCTGTCTGCGGAAGTCGCTGACGGACTGACGCTGGCCCAGCCCGATGTGGCGCTGATTCTGCCCAGCCTGATCCAACTGGACGGTTTGGCGAGCGGCGTAACGGTGGGGCAACCTGAGGCGGGGCTCATCCTGCCGTCGCCGGTCGATCTCTCCTTGCAACCGGCGGGCCTCACCCTGGCCGAGCCCGTCGTGGTGCTGCGGCTCGATGTGCCGGCGGGCTCCGCACCCAATGGCAGCCCACTGCTCCTGCGATTCGCACAGGTGATCTCGGAGACGGCGCCGGCACGGTTGTCTTCCGACTCCTTCCGCGCGCGGCAGACGGTCCTGCTCGAATGGGCCGGTCCCGCCACCGGTCAATACATCGTCGAGGCCAGCACCAATCTGACTTCCTGGACGCCGGTAGCAGCGACCCTGCTATCGGAAGAAAATGGCGTTCACCGTGCCCGGTGTGCGACGTTGGCGCCGGAGACAACCTTCTACCGCTTGCGTCACGAACCCTGATCGCTCGAACCCTGAACCCCCATTCCCAAACCACACTTTTATGAAGACACAAACACTCCGTTCCATTCCGACCACCCGTCACGCTGTGGCGGGCGCCGTGTTCGCCGCCGCGCTCGTTCTGGCGGCTTCCTCTCGCGCACAGAGCTTCGACGCGGGGAGCGATGGCAACCTCGGCGACCTGGTGGTGACCAACAACCTCGCCCTCGATCTGCCGCCCGATGGCAAACTGCATTTCAGGAATCTGACTGTGAACAGCGGGGCCACGCTCACCTTCAACCGCAACGCCCGCAATACGCCGGTCTTCATCCTCGCCCAAAACGAGGTCGTGGTGAACGGCACCATCAACGTGGACGGCGCGACGCGCACGTTGAACGCGGGCGGTCGGGGCGGGCCTGGCGGATTCGATGGTGGCAAGCCCGGCTTCGGCGCCGAAGTGCCCCCTGGGTTTGGTTATGGACCGGGCGGCAGCCCTGGGGGCGGGAACACCTGTTCCCAAGTCGCCGGTGCTGCGTTGGGAGGCTCCCACGGCACCCGTCAAAATGGACCCAGTGGCATCACGTATGGCAACTCGTTGCTCATCCCGCTGGTGGGCGGTTCTGGCGGCGGTGGCGGCGCGAACGATCCGAACGGTGGCGGCGGTGGCGGCGGCGGGGCCATCATGATCGCCGCGGACAATCGTGTCGCAGTAAGTGGTGCCATTCGAGCCCGAGGCGCATCGGGTGGGTTCTGCCTGAACGGCGGTAGCGGCGGCGCCATTCGGCTGGTCGCCTTTAGAGTTGAAGGATCGGGGACACTGGACACCAGCGGCATGGGGGGTGCAGGCAATGTGGGCCGAGTGCGCGTGGACACGGTCATACGGACTGGATTGAGTTTCTCGATCACCGGTGTTTCCTCCATTGGCGGCAACCTCCTGGTATTCCCACCTGTCGTTCCGACGCTTGCGGTGACCGAAGCTGCGGGGAATGTGATTACCAATGGCAGCGGGCCGGTCGTCTTCACCCTGCCCTTCGGTTCCACCACCAATCGCACGGTCAAGATTCAGGCCCAAGACTTCGCCCCCAACGTGCCGATTCGCGTGACGCTCACCCCGGACACGGGCGACCGCAGCGTCTTTGATACGGAAGTGGATAACAGCACCGTCAATCCGGCCGTCGTCGAAGTGCCGATCACAGTGCCAGTGAATACACTCGTGACGGTTCACTGCTGGACGCGCTAAAGCCGGTCTTGCGTTGACTACATGTTACGAACTCTGCTGCCGTCGTAAAATGGTCGGGAGTGGCGCCGTAAGATGTCCCGGGGTCTGACCGGAGTGCGATGGTATGCCGTGGCCGCATAACCGCGCTTCCATAGCCGCTGCTGTGGGCGTTGCAGGTCATGACGCGCATCGCCACGGAGGCTCCGTGCGGTTTCCAGGCGGCGATGACGTCGTCAATCAGCTTCCAGTTGAACTGGCCTTCCTCCGGTTCGACGTCCGCCCAGTTGAACCGGATATAAACCACCGAGCACGGGAAACGGGGCTCGCCTTTCGGGCTGCGCTGCTGGCTCATCCAGCCCTGGCCAGGATTGGCGAAAAGGGTGTCCACCTCGCGGAACTGGTGGCGGACAAGGTTGGAGTCGGCAGCGCGACCGACGAGGGGGGCGAGGACAAGCAGCGAAACCAGAATCGCGGTGCCGCGCCTGGTGAGGACGGTTTTCATGGTTTGGTTTGAGGGAGTGCGCGCTCCACCTCGTCCGCACTTGCGCCGAGCAGGTAGATCGGTGATTCGCTCAAAACGGCAGCGCTCGTCTCTACTTCATTACCCATGATGTCGCGCACAGTGACTCCTTGGACGGGCTTCAGCGGCATAGTCCCTTCGGCGCTCCGCCAGGCGATGGCGAGCGTCTTGCCGCCGGTGCGGAAAAGATAGGCGCTGGTGCCCCCGCGATTCACGATGCGCTCGCACGCTTCCGGCACGCCCAGGAGTCTCGTCAGCGCGGCCACCCCGGCGTACATCCGCCGCGGCGCACCGCCGTACTCAAAGAGCACTCCGCCCGCATCGGAACCGTTGATCGGGCCGCAGGTGCCGGCGTGGAAGAAGATCTTTCGCACCCCGTGGGCGAAAGAGACGGCGGTGTATTTGACGATGTGCTCGGTGGCCGCCCGCTCGCTGGGCCAGCGGCAACGATTCATCGTCGGGTCGCCGACCGTCTGCGGAACGCAGGGCGGATCATCGTCCGCGTAGCAGCCCCATTCAGTAATCCACACCGGCTTGGGGCCGCCGTGGGCGCGCATGAGTTCTTCCAGCGAGCGGAACGAATCTTCAAAGCTCTCGGCGGGCCGGGCCGGGTCGTAGTTGTGGAGGTCGAACACATCCACGAACTGAAGCCCGCCCCGCTTCACGAAGTCGCTTGTCAAACCCGCGTCGAGATTCGCGCTGATGCCGCCGACGAGAACCGCCTGCGCATCGGCGGCCTTGATCGCGCGATGCGCGGCTTCCAGCAGCCGCAGGTAATCTTCGAGCGTGTAGCCGAACTGTTGCGGTAGCGCGTAGCTGGTATAGACCGGTTCGTTGAGAATCTGAAAATGCGTTACGCCGTGCGGCGGGCTGCGGCGGTAGTGGCGGACGGTTTCCGCGGCGTAGCGGCCAAAATCGCTCAAGTTCCTAGGCGCGTAGGCCAGCGGCATCCGCGCGCGGAGGTAGCTGTCCTTGCCCGCCGCCTTCGCCACCTCCTCGGAGCGCGCGGTGGTGGACCACGCGGCCGACGGGAACGGCAGCAGCATTTCCACTTCGCTGTCCATCGCGAGCACGCGGTGGATCTGCTGGTCGGCCACAGTCCAGTCGAACCTGCCCTGCTCCGGCTCGACGGTCTGCCACTTCGCCGACCAATCGCGCCACCAGACGATGCCGGCTTCGCGCGCGAGGCGGACGAGGAAGTCCCAAGGATAGGCGTGGTTGAAGCCGAGCGGCGAATCGGCCAGCCGCGCGTCGGCGGGTTCAATGATCGCGCAGCGCAGCGAATTGGAGCTGGTGGGCGCCGACCAGCTCGCTTGAAAGAACCCGCGCCGGTCTGAATTGATGTTGCCCAGGACGACGCTCCCGCCGGAGCGCGCAGGCAGCGTCAGCCTCGGTTTGCTGGTGAAGACGCGCTGGTCGAAGAAGTCCGTGATGGCCAGTTGGCCTCGGATTTCCGCGGGCGCATCGGCATTGTTGAACGCGCGCACCGTGAAGGCGGCGCCTCGTGGCACATTGGTGAAAATGTTGCCCGGCACGCCCGTTTCGAGAAACGATTCGACCGGGTGGCGCGGTTCATAGGCGGTCGCTTGTGCGCCGCGCTCCAACTGGATCATATCCAGCCAAAGGGACGCCGCTTCGAGTTGGGAAGCTTCCAAGTCCAAGCCCACCGCGATGAACAGAAACGGCTGAGATGGGACGAAGCTGAACTCCTGCCGTTTCCAATCTCGCCCAACGGTCACGGCCTTTCGCACACGGTGATCGCCGGGTTCCACGGCGGCGAACTGCGCAGTCACCGCGTCCGCATCGGCGCGCAGGAACGCAGACAGCGTGAGCCGCTCGCCGGGCTTCACCCGGAACCAGCCGTGATTGGCCGCCAGCACGCGTCGGACGGGCTGCCGAACCGGCTCGTAGTAATCGAACCAGAACACCGGCAGTGTCGAAGGGCTGAGCGAGATTTTCAGCGAGTGCTGGCCATGCTGGGCGACCGCGGCGGCGAGCTCTCCTTCGAGCCGGTAAAGATTCCCCGCCCAGCCGCTCAGGCCCCAGGTGTAGCTGCCCCAGTTCGCCGTGCCGCACTCAAAGCTGCTGTTCGGCACGAAGTTCTTCACGCCCTCGGTGGCGATTTGCGGAAACCACTGCTGTCCTTCCGCGGACTCGCTGAGTTCCACGTCGTCGAGCCAGAGCGTGCCGGTGCCTTTGAACCAGAACTGCAGCCGGCTCGTGGCGGGCGGCACGTCGAGGCTGGCGCGAAAGAGAAACTCGAACCGCTCCCACCGCGCGCTGGTCCGGAAGGCATCGGCCAGCCCGGCGTTCTCCCACGGGCTGGTATTGTTGAGCGCCACTTCGACAACGCCCCCTTTGACGCCTTGCCCCTTGGCCCAAAACGCCAGCCGATACCACTGGCCGCGGCGCACACTGACTTTGCCGACCTGGCAGATCATTGCGTGGACATCGGGACCATCGCCGGTGAACTCCGTACACTCGAGCTTCACACAACGCTGGCTGTCGCGCCCGGTGTCCATTGCCAGCCGTTGCTTCACGACGGCGTTGCCGGCGGCGGCCCACCCGTCAGGAGCACCGGCCTTGAGCAGGCTCGATTCGAACGAGCCGTTGAAGACGAGATTGCTTCCGGCAGCGAGACCGGAAGCCGGGGTCCAGAGCACGAACGTCAAAGCAAGGCACAAGGCTCTCATGAGCGTGGCAGAACAGAGTCTCAGGTTACCGCACCGTCTTCGACCTCCCCCTGGGCTGCCAGTTCGGATCGTTCACACCTTGCCGAACTTTCCCGTGACCAACAGCAGTTGATCGAACGTCTCCTGGGTTGAGTTCAACGCGTGCTATGCGAACGAACGGTGAATCCAGCCATCCGGACGATTGGGTGCGAGTGTCACGAGTGCCCGGGCAATGTCCACACAGGCCTTCCATTCTTTTGCGTGCGCATAGATGTGCCAGCGGACTTCGAGCACATCCGGATGAGCGCGGAAGTCGGGAGTGATCTCGTCCAGTTCCGCGTCCGCTTCCAGTGGATTTCCCAATTCGAGCCAGCCTTGGGCGGCGCGGAGAGGGTGGCTGTCGGGCGGGGCCAGTGGTTTCATGGGTCAACCAATCACACGTTCGGAGGACACAGGTTTTTCCGGACTTGGGACGAGACAACGCAGTTGCCCAACCACAGGGCTCGCCTCGCGAAACGGCGCCAGTCACCCGAATCTTGTTGCTCATAGCGTGTAATCCGGGCACAAGGTCGTTCAGCCGGCGAATTTCGTCGAGTCCTCAATTCCTGCAAGGGCCATTTCTCTATGGCGGCACAATGGCGCTCAGATTGCGGGCGGGCCGTTCCTGCGATCATATCGTATCCTCCTGGTCGAACCACTGGCACGATCGGGTCAAAGACGTCATGAATAAGAACGCCGCCCACGAGAATTTCAGTCTGCTTCCCGCCGACTCCGTTGCCTTCCGCGGCAACCCGCCCGATCAACAGCCGCGAGACCAAGAACCCGCCCATGCCGGCGCACCTCCGCTGGGGAGAGGCGATGAACAATCGCGAATGGGGCTGGCGCGTAGCGATGCCACATCATGCTTCCGGCGAACCATTGCCACCATCGTTGCGCGATCCGCACATTCGCCGGGCGTATCGGTGTCTTCAAGGCGCCCGCGACGATCAAATGGCGCAGGCACACGCATTGAAGGCGTCCCCAACT
>CAYJNU010000003.1:33831-54575 GCA_964371005.1 uncultured Verrucomicrobiota bacterium
CTGCATGACGACTCGACGCGTGCTTCGGGGTCTGTTGCGTGCCCCGGACATTTCGTTGGAAGGGATCACCTCCCTGCTTGGACTCGACGTCGACGTGGTGCGGTTGTTCGAGGCCCTGTTCTTCTATCTCCGCGAGCGCGGTGACGGTTTTCCCGCTGGCGTGCTGTTCCCGGAGATTCGCCTGGGCGCCGTGGTGGAAGCAGAGAAGGACTTCGATGATTTGGAGCGGACGCTTATGCGAGTTGGCGAGGAGGGCGGCTGGCGCGAAGTCGCTCGGCTCGCCGGACCACACACCATGGAGGATGCGGGCGAATCATCCGAGTCGATGCTGGCGCGAGCCGGTCATCTCAATTGTCCACCGCGTAGGTCACGGCGTTGCTGGATTGTGGAACATGATGGACCCATCAGGGTTCGGCTTTCGGGTTTCGAGTCCCGGCGTTTTCATCGTGTTTCTCCGTTCAATCGGGTGCGGAGTTGGTTCACGAGCCCTTTGAGTTCAGTGAGCTCCTGCTTGAGTTCCGCGTTCTCCGATTCCAACTTCTGGGTCAGCCCTTAGATCGCCGGCAGCGCCACGCCGTCGGCGTCCACGGTGGCAATGTGTTTGTCGTCCGAGCCGGCACCGAACGCGGCGGGCTCGGCGTCCTCGCCACTTGCACCGTATCGTTCACGCCATCCGTCACTAACGCGGTGCCGGCGGCATCCACCATTTCAAGCGGGGCGCGGTCAGGCGATAAAAGCGCTGCGGATAAAGGCCGGCCCGGGCATCGTTGAAGAGCACGGCTTGAAGTGCGACGACGACATTGGTGGCCAGGTTGACCCAATCCATCAGGTTGGTTGAGCGAGCTCCCTCCTTCTCGCCCACCCTGCCCGTTTCGCGCTATTCAAATCAACTCATCTGGGTCACTCTATCGGCATGAACAGAATCAGGCTCCAAGCGATGTCTTTGGCTCTCACCTGTTCGTTGCTCCTGGCCCCAACCCTCTGGGCGGCGGGCGACGACGGCGATTGGATACCCTTGTTCGACGGCATGACGCTGGCAGGTTGGCGAGCGAGCGAGAACCAGGGAGGATTCAAAGTGGTAAACGGTGCCATTGCCTTTGACGGAGCGCGGTCCCATCTCTTCTACGTTGGCAACGTGCGTAATGCCGATTTCAAAAACTTCGAACTCAAGGCCGAGGTGCGCGCGAGTCCGCACGCCAACTCAGGCGTTTTCTTCCACACGGAATATCAGGAGGAAGGTTTCCCGCGCAAAGGGTTCGAGGCACAGGTGTGCAACACCCCTGGGGACAGAAGTGATTACGTAGAGATGAAGAAGACGGGCAGCCTTTACGGCATCCGCAATTTGTACCGGGCGCTGGTCAAGGACGACGAGTGGTTCACGCTGCACGTTTCCGTGCGCGGCAAGCGGATTCAAATCTCGCTCAACGATCTCCTGGTGGTGGATTACCTCGAGCCAGAAAACCCGCCCACCGATCCCAGCCGCCCCGGCCGGCGGCTGTCGCGCGGCACGTTTGCGCTGCAAGGTCACGATCCTCAAAGCAAGGTGTCTTATCGGAACATCCGGGTGAAGCCGCTGCCGGACGATCTACAAGATGACCCCGAAAGCCCGGTGCGGTTCGACGCAGTGGACGAGCAAATCGTGGCGTTGGCGCGGGCCAATTATCCGCTCGTGGATTTCCACACGCATCTCAAGGGCGACCTGACTCTGGAAGGCGTCCGGCAACACATGTTCAAGACTGGCATCAACCACGGAGTGGCGGTGAATTGCGGCCTCGGTTTTGCCATCACCAATGACGCCGGCATTGCCACGTTCCTCAAATCCATGGCCGGTCAGCCGTTCTTCCTCGGCATGCAGGCCGAAGGCCGCGAATGGCCCACGCTTTTCTCACCCACCGCCGTGGCCCGGTTTGATTACGTGTTCACTGACAGCATGACGATCTTTGATCACCGCGGCAAACGCTCGCGCCTGTGGATGAAGGACGAGGTGGATATTCCAGATCCGCAGGCCTTCATGGACCATTTGGTGGACACCATCGTCAAGATTCTGAGCGAAGAGCCGGTGGACATTTACGTGAACCCCACGTTTCTGCCGGAAGTCATCGCCGGGGATTATGACACGCTTTGGACGCGAGAACGCATGCAACGGGTGATTGACGCGGCCAGGAAGTACGGCGTCGCCATCGAACTCAACAGCCGCTACCGGCTGCCGGGCAAGCAATTCGTCCAACTGGCCAAACAGGCGGGCCTGAAATTCGCGCTCGGCGTCAACAATACCGACAGCAACCTGGGCCGGGCCGAATATGCGCTGGACATGATCACCGCCTGCGGGCTGACCTACAAGGACTTCTGGATGCCCAAACCGGATGGGCAGAAGCCGATTCAAACGAAACGCAAACGGTGACTCGGCGCGACCGGGGGATTCCAGGTGTGCGCGCCGTTCACTGCATTGCTTTTCGCAGCGGTGGCCAGAAGCGTTCGCCGTGGAAGACATGCCAACTTGGGTGCGAGTCCAGCACTTCGTTGCGTTCCGCACCAAAGGTGCGATAGACAGCTTGGATTTCCTTGAAGGCGGGGCGGGCGATTGCCATCGGGAAGCCGCCGGGCGCGCGCTCCTTCTCGCCGATCTCCAACACGAGCGGGCGCGGCGCCACACAGGCGAAGATAGACGAGTTCGTAGCAGACTGAACTGGAAAGGCCAGCAGATGAATCCAACGCGATCAGCACCCCGCATTCGCCAAGCCGGGCCGGTCCCGCATCCTGCTCGACGGTTCGATCCTAAGGTGAACGGGTCGGCAAACCCGAACCGCTAATCGCGTGTGACCTTGAGCCGGTAGAACGTTGGTGAGTCGCTCAGAGGATGATACAGCGTGACGGGTTCACCGTTCCCGGACACAGCGCTCCCGACAGGCAGCCACGCCTCCGTCGCCAGATTTGCAGTTGCCTCTACGGTGTAGGTGCGACCGGGGTGCGTGTCGAACTCGATGACGAAAAACGGCGGAGCGATGGTCGTCCGCTTCAGCCGCAGGTAATCCGCACCGTCCAGCGGATTCGTGCCCGCCAGATATTCCTGCAGGTTGTTCGCGCCATCGCCGTCGGGATCGCCAGACGGACTGTTGATGCCACTGCCGGCTTTGGGGTCCAGACCATTGGCCAACTCCCATTCGTCAGGCAAACCGTCATGGTCGGTGTCAGCCGCAACGCTCGCCGGATTCTGTCGCCCAGGACTCGGCGGGCTGGCCACCCAATTGGCAGGGTCATCGCCAAACGCAACGCTGGCGATGCGTTGCAGTGAATTGCCCGTGCCATTCGCATCCACAGGCCAGGGAGACTCGATTCCGTAACCCACTTCCTCCGCCAGAACGTAGGGCACGAATCCAGCGATGGGTGATGGGGCAATCTCCGGCTTGTCGGGCAGGTAAAGTCCCACCTGCTCGCCCTCGTTGGAGAGGTTGCCACTGTAAGGACCAAAGATCGGCACGGTCTCCTCCAAACCGTACCGCGCGCGGAACCAACCGAGCATCACGGGATCGTGCTCGGGATCGAAGTTCACGACCAACAGGTACGACCAGGCGGGCATGGTGACGCCAGCGGGGAACAGGAATGTCACGCCGCCATCGAGTTTCCAGGCGTTCGTCGGATGAAGAGGATCGAACAGCGGGGCCGCCTGCCCCGTGATGTTTCGCAGCTCGATGTATTCGTCTTGCGTGTCTGGTGACGTACCGAACGGGGGTGGCTCAAACATGATTTCGTTGATTACCACCGGGCCAACTTTCGGCCCGGCGTTGGCGTCACCCAACGTCTTGGCGGCTTCTGTGACAAAGTGCTCCTTGCCATCGCTGCTCACGCAACGGCCGAACGTGATGCCGTTGATTTGCGGGCCCAACGCGAAGCCATGCCGGTAGCCGGTGAGATTCGTCCCGTCGCCCGAATAGAGGTACACCTGGTCGCCGAGCGAGCTGAGCGCAAAATCGGCGGTGGTACTGGTGCCGAACTCATCTTCGGTGAAAACAACGTAACCGTCGGCCGGGACAACCGTGTTCGTGGGAATGCAGAATCTCTGCGGAACATCCGGATCATCGGTGAGAAACCAACCACTGATATCAGCGGGGCCCGCGGTGGGGTTGAACAGCTCGATCGCGTCCATCTCAGGGGGGTCGGTGTGGGTGAGGGCCTCGTTAATGACCACCGCCGGGATTTCCGCCGGGGTAACATCCGCCCGCCCTGGCGAACCACCCAGGCTGGAACTCGCGCGCCAGCTTGCGGCGTTCGTCCACGTATTGAACGGCGCATATTCATCCCGGACGACGAGCGAGAAACCGGCTCCGTCAGTGACCGGATACCATTTGTCGTTGTAGCGGAAATCAAGGATCGGCTCGCGGAGAGCGCCTTCGAGAGTGATGCGCTCGCCGGCGTTATCCAGGCTGTTGGTGAATGTGCCGGCGATGTTCGTCACGCCGGGATAGCGCGAACGGAAGGCGGATTGGTTCCTCACCAGCACGCGATACTGACCCGAGCCGAGGCTGGTCAAGGCATTCGTAGCCGTGAAGGTGAAGTCCAGCCCGTTCACAAACCGCACGCCGATGAGATTCACGGGTTGCGCGCCAACGTTCTTCAGCTCGATGAACTCGAAATCGGCGGCGGTGTTCGTTCCGCTGGTGGGTGGCGCGGGATGATACATGATCTCGGTGACCGCCAGCGGCGGCGTGGCGACCACAAACGTGGCGATGGTCGAGCCGGACCACGGACTGGAGATGGGCGGATTACCGCCGACGGCGCCGCCGGTGAGGTTGCTGTGCGCGACATTGTAGTTGCGCGCAAAGATCCGGGCGTTGTCGGTGAGCGTCAGCAGGATCGCACCACGATTCGAGACGGCAAGTGGATTGACACGGCCGCCGGGCAGACGCGGGTCCGTGCCGTCCCGCGTGTAGTAGGTCGTGGTGTTCGCCTCGATCGTCGGGGCGGTAATGGTCAGTTGGAAACCCGGCGTGATCGCACCACCCGCGGCACTGAACACGGGGGCACGGAGAAAATTCGTATCAATGAAGTCCACGCGATCGCCGAGCCACCGTTTCAGGAAGTCCAGTTCACCCTGGTAGGTGCCGGGGAAGGAATACCAATAGCCATTGGCCGAAGCGATGCCCGAGCGCGGCACCGATTCACCACTCCAGCGCTGGACTTGGCGGGTTTGAGCCTGACGGGCCTGGTTGCCCAACGTGTCCACCCACGCGTAAAGTCGGTTCGTGGAGAAGGCGTCACGGCGCAGATCGGTCCAGCGGTCAATCCAGCCTTGCCAGAAATCCGGGTCGGTGAAGAGCCTCTGCCACCAACGCACGCCCAGGAGATTGGGATTGCCGAAGAAGTCCGTGCCCTGATCTCCGCTGGCTTGCACCCGCCAGAGGCGCGGATTGAAGGGGCGACCGTCGGGCGAGCCGAGCGATCGGTCAAAATCCCACAGCGGCCCCATTTCGATCTTCTTGCCGCGGTCCTTGAAGAAGTAACCGCTGAGCCGCAGGGCATCGACGTTGAAGGTCAAGACGTTCAGGATGCTATGATCCAGCCACGAATCCACGTCAATGTAGGCCGCGTAGTCGGTGACTGGATTGGTATAACTGTTGCCCCAAAGCGCGGCGCCAAACTGCGAAAAATAGCCGGTGATGTAGTTGCGCTGCGCCTGGCGGGCGGTGGTGACCATCTCCAAACCAGGCGGGTCTTGATAGACGATGCTGCCCTGGAGGTAGGAGTCGTTGAAGGTGCGCTCGTCGGCGTCCGCCCGGTCAATCTTGAGCAGGTACCCGCCGGTGATCGCCGTCGCGCTCGTTTCCTGCGGTTCGAGTTTGGTGATATCCACGCGGTTGTTGTCGCACTTGACCTTTTCCTCGATCGTGTAGAGGCCGAAGTAATTGCCATACGCCGGCCATGAGAAGGTGACCTGGCCGCCCGCAGTGTTCAAGAAAACCTCGGCAAACCGCGTCCGAGCAGAGTAGCGGCCAATGTCCCGTGATAGCTGGTGGGCCAACGGATTGTGGAGGTAGGAAGGGTCGTACCAGTTCTGTGAGAACAACACCCAATCCGACTCCGCCGGCATCCCGAGGAACTCGACTGCACGGTCCTGGTTGTATTCATCCCAGGTTTCCAGCGCGAGGTTGTATTGGGCGACCCAGGCGGTGCTGCTGCCGCGGATGTTGAAGCCGCCGCGGCTGACCAGTGTGGGGGGATTGGTCAGCGACGTGCGTCCGTTGACCGGCTCGAAGGTCATCACGATGACACTCTGGTCCTCCGCAGGCATGGACGCCGACAACCCCCCGCCGGCGAGGTTGTGCAACAGGATGACCGGGAGGTCGGAGCTGAACGCAGCAACGCTGGGGGACAACCGGATGTAGCTCTCTGTGCGCGGTGGGCCAGGCCAGTAACCAGTCTGCCGTGGAAATGCCCGGGCCCGAACCTGCGCGGTGTTCGCAATCGCGATCAGTCCTGTATAAAGGGTGGAATTGCCCGTGGGTATGTTCGTCACCGCGGAGGTGCCGTAAGCCAGGTTCGTGGACACGAGCACGTAACGGATGTCCCAATTGGTATCCGACGTGGAGAGAACCAGTGAGAAGTTGTCGAAAAACGTTCCGGACGCGCGCGAGAACTGAACGTCCGGCCCGAAACCCGCTCCTTGGGTCGCGTTGGCCGCCCGGGGCGTGGCATTGGTAAAATACCCGATCGACGATGCATCCAGGCGATCCCGCCCGTACGAAACATCCGTGTATTGTTGTGGGTAATCAGGTGTGAACGAGGAGACGATGTTCGTGTTGACGTCCACCAGGGCGAGGAAACTTGGCGAAGCGGAGAGCTTGAAGTTCGTGTGCAGTTGACCCGCGACGTTCGTATCGCGGCCTGACGCCATCACTAACAGATAGCTGTTCGCCGGCAGGATCGTGGCCGGGAATCGCCATTTCATCAGCTTGCTCGCGTTGTCGGTGAGCGCCCAACCCGTCAGGCTCACGGACGTACTGCTGGAGTTGAAGAGTTCGACCCAGTCCGGGCTGTCACCCAGTTCGTCATGAATGGGATTGGCCTGGTCGCCGCTGTTGGAAGCCATGAACTCCGAGATGATGACGCCCGGCAAGGGCGCGTTCGGATTAAGCAGATACCACCAACTACCGCCGGCGAACGTGTGTGCGGCACTGCTCAAGTCCCGGATCCCGTGTCCGCCAGCCCACGCCACCTGCACCGTGCCGGTGGCTGGCTGCGGGAACGTGAACAGGTATTGCGAAGCGCTGATCGCGGCAAGAATTGTGGCGGGCTGGCCGTTGATGAGCAAATCCCCCGCGTCCACACCGGTCACCGGTTCGCTAAAACCCACCTCGATCGTGGTCAATTGCCGTACCAGATCGCTGGGTGTTGGATAAAGCAGTGTCAGCGTCGGCGCCACGAGATCCGGCGTGTAGTAGAGGGCTGGGTTGATGATGAAATCCGAGCTGTTGCGAATCGAAGAATTGAAGGCCTGGACCGCAAACACGTTCGTGCCCGTCACCAGAAACGATTGGAAATCCGACAGCACGTTGGTCCACCAGGAGATCGGTTCCCCGAGCGCCGGGCTGGAAGAGTCACGGTAGGCCGCCTCGCTGGAAGGCATGTTAAACTGGGCGACGAGGTGTCCGTTGATCCAGGCCAGAAACCCGTCGTCGCTGTACCCTGCCACCTCCAAAGCCGCCACGTCATTGACATTGGTCACCACAAAGGTGCGGCGCATGAAGATGCAGGTGTAGCCGCCATACATGTCGCCCAGCTCCGTATTGCCGGTGTAGGCGTTTCCGCTGCCCGGGCTGGTTTCGTAGTAAAAGGCCGCCTGGCCCACGTTCCAGCCGGAATCGTTGAAATCCAGAGCCCGCCATGCGGTTGCATCTGGAGAGGACGCCTCAGAAAATCCCTTGAAGAAACGCCAGGAACTGCCGGGCGACACAAAGGTTGCAGCCTCAGTGGCGAGTGCGAAGACCCAAGTGGCCAGGAAGAACAACATCAACAACAGGCGCCCTAACATACCCACCAACGGTACCAACTCCGCTGGGTTTGTCACGACCCAACAAAGCGCTGGAAACGATTGCCCGGCTTGGATAGTGTGGACCGGTCGTCGCACGACACTCTGGGAATCCGACACCATGAACGCATTCGTTGCTCGCTCACTCATGTTGGCCGCCGTGCTGGCCGCCAGCCCAATTGTTGCCGCCGAAACCGTCTGGCTCGACGACTTGGACATCGCCAAGACCGAACAGCAGTGGGGCAATCCACATAAGAATCTCTCTGTGGACGGTCACAAGCTTACCATCGCAGGGCGCGCTTACGAGCGGGGCATGGGCACCCATGCAGAAAGCACGCTGGTGCTCGATCTGCAGGGCGCCGGCGAGCGCTTTGCCGCCGTTGTCGGGGTGGACGACGAAGTTACGGAATCCGGCAGCGTCGAGTTCCGCGTGGTCGGCGACGGCAAGACGCTTTGGGAGAGTGGCGTAATGAAGTCCGGCCAAGCCGCCAAGCCAGTCGCAGTATCGTTGAAAGGCGTGCGTAAGTTGCTCCTTGTCGTGGGCGACGCCGGCGATGGAATCAATTACGATCACGCGGATTGGGCGGACGCGAAGTTTGAAGTCAGCGGAGCCAAGCCCGTCCCCTCCGAAATGCCGAAGGAAGCGCCCTACATCCTCACCCCGAAGCCGTCGCCGAAGCCGCGCATCAACGGCGCGAAGGTCGTCGGCTGCCGCCCGGGCCATCCGTTCCTGTTTACCATCCCGGCGACCGGCGACCGACCCATGACCTTCTCCGCCAAAGGCCTCCCCGCCGGTCTGCAACTGGACGAAACGACCGGCATCATCACCGGTTCTGTGCCGCAGCGTGGGGATTTCACGGTGACTTTGCGCGCCAAGAACGCGCGCGGCAAAATGGACCGCAAGCTGACCATCCGCTGCGGCGACACCATCGCGCTCACCCCGCCGATGGGTTGGAACAGTTGGAATTGCTTTGCCTCGGCCGTAACCACGGAGAAGGTCAAAGCCGCGGCGGATGCCATGATCCAGAGCGGTCTCGTCAATCACGGTTGGACCTACATCAACATTGACGATTTCTGGGAAAAGAACCCGGGATCGCAAGATCCGACCCTCGGTGGCCCGGGCCGCGACGCCGAGGGCCGCATGGTGCCCAACCCGCGTTTCCCGGACATGAAGGCCCTCTGTGACTACGTGCATGGCCTAGGCTTGAAGATCGGCATCTACTCGTCGCCCGGCCCGACGACCTGCGGCGGCTGCCTCGGCAGCTTCGATCACGAACTGCTCGACGCGCAAAGCTACGCCGCTTGGGGCATTGACTACCTGAAATACGACTGGTGCTCCTACAATCCGGACCTGGAGCGGAAGCGGACACGCACGTTGGATTGCGGGTCGTGGGCGAACGCCTGGGAAGGCGCGGAGTTCGAGAAACGCGAATCCGTCATGCTCCCCTACTCCCGGATGCGCGCCGCGCTCGACACGGTGAACCGTGACATCGTTTACAGCCTTTGCCAATACGGCATGGGCAACGTGTGGGAATGGAACGCGCGCGTCGGCGGCAATTGCTGCCGCACCACCGGCGACATCACTGACTCATGGGGCAGCATGTCGGGAATCGGCTTCGCCCAGGCCGGTCATGAGCGCTTCGTTTCGCCCGGGCACTGGAACGACCCGGACATGCTCGTCGTGGGCAAGGTCGGCTGGGGGCCGAGCCTGCATCCGACCCGCCTTTCACCGAACGAACAATACACGCACATCACGCTCTGGAGCTTGCTCGCCTCGCCGTTGTTGATTGGCTGTGACATGACTCAACTGGACGAATTCACCCTCAGCCTCCTCACCAACGACGAGGTGATCGAAGTGAACCAGGACCCGCTCGGACGCCAGGCCGGACGCATCGCGAAGGATGGCCAACTCGAAGTTTGGGCCAAGCAGATGGAAGACGGCTCCCAGGCTGTGGGATTGTTCAATCGTGGCGAAGGTCCGGCGACTGTCACCGTGCGCTGGAGCGATCTCAACCTGAAGGGCCGCCATCGCGTGCGCGACCTGTGGCGACAAAAGGACCTGGGCAAGTTCAAGAACGAGTATTCCGTCACCGTTCCTCGACGCGGCGCGACACTCATCAGAGTCTACTGAAGATGGGCCGGTCAGCAGACGAACGTGCTGCGATCCGTCCCGGTCGTAGATCATTCTCCAAATCGCACTTCCGGCGGGAAGCCGCAAGAACGCCAATCCTCCGCGCGGCGCAAAGCATCACCGCGGCAACCTTCACCAAGGTCATTCGCCTGCCAGCCTTCGATGTGCGGCGGCACATGCACCATTGCCCGGCTGTCCTTTGCCAGCTAGGCTGGATCATGCGTTCACACCTGATCTCCGCCGCGCCAGCCGCTGCACTCACGTTGCTGTTCGTCGTTGGTTGTCTGACCGGCTTCAGTGCCGAACCCCGTTCGCTGGCCGAGCGGCTGGGCTACGGGGCCACGGACAGAATCCTCATCGTGAACGGCGACGACGCCGGCATGTGTCATCCCGCCAACATCGCAACGATCGAATGCCTTGAGAAAGGACTCATGCGATCGTCCACCATCATGGTGCCTTGCCCGTGGTTTCCGGAGATCGCCGCGTATGCGAAGGCCAATCCGGACAAGGATTTCGGAGTCCATCTTTGCCACACCTCCGAGTGGGGCAAATACCGCTGGGGACCCGTTGCAGACCACAAGGATGTCCCCGGTTTGGTGGACCCGGAAGGCTACTTGTGGCGCGGCGTGGAGGATGTGTATCAACATGCAAAGCCCGAGGAAGCTCTGATCGAGGGTCGCACCCAAATCAAGCGCGCCCTCGCTGCGGGCATTGACGTCACGCACCTGGATTCCCACATGGGCACGCTGCAACTGAATCCGGATTACATGAAGGTGTATGTCCAACTGGCTCTCGAATTCGATCTGCCGCTCCGCATGGCCTCGCAGGAAACATGTGCCCGGTTTGGTCAGCCGGACTTGCGCCGCCAGATCGCCGCCAAAGGCATTGTGTTTCCGGACTACTTCGTTTACGACGAGTTGAAGGATGAGAAGCAAGGCGTGACCGCGTTTTGGCTGAACATTGTGAAGAACTTGAAACCCGGAGTGACGGAGCTTTACATCCACGCCACCAAGCCGACCGAGGAATTGAAAGCCATTACGGGGACCTGGGCGATCCGTGGGGAAGAGGCCGAGGTCTTCACGCACAATGAGGAGATGAAACGCCTCGTGGCTGACCAGAAGATCATCCTCTTGGGCTACCGGCCACTGCGCGATTTGCAGCGTGCCGAGCGGAAGAACGCCAGCTCGGGAAAGTAGGCGCGACTGACTCAAACCATCGTCCTGGCTTCATTGCTTCCCCTCATTCATCAAGGAGGGAGCGGTGGAGGCTGTCCGCCACAATCCGCAGTCACGCGCGGCTGAACCTTGCCCCTTTTTCAGAGCGTTCCTCGAGTCGACCACTGGTACACGGAACCCGAAGCTAGCAACGGATCTCACAGTGGTTCTTTATCGAGGTTAAGCAGGTCCACGGTTTGATTGCCCGCAGGGCGACAGCGCCGCTTTTCGGCGGCTCGTCGGCGCGATCCTGGGACTAAAATGCTGTTGCCCGATCACTGGGGCGGGCGTAGCGTTATTCCTAACAGGAGCCGACACCAAATAGGGGCCGACACTGAGCAACGATTCATCGAAATGAGTGAGGCAGAATGAATGCGAAATGCCGTGCCGTATCGACGTTCCAACATCCGGTCCTTTCGGTCCACGCTCGTTGCTGCAACACGGGGCAGGCCATACGCTGAATACTCTGATCCCATGAAGAAGCACCCTATCCATGTTAATTGGACTGATCGATTGCTTGCGGTTTACCTTGTTGTGACTGGCGGGATGCTTTGCTTGCCCACCCTCACCGCCCAGACGAACCATCCACCGGTCGTCACTCTGGTGACGCCAACCAACGGAGCTACTTTCACCGCCCCGGCTGAAATCCAATTGGTGGCGAACGCGCAGGATGAGGCCGGGTTCTTGACAATCCGTACTGTCGAGTTCTTTGCTGGCACGACCCGGCTCGGAACCACCACCAACATCCCAACGTCCAATCCTCTCGGGCCGTTCGCAATGACTTGGAAGGGTGTACCGCCGGGTCAATACGTTCTGTTTGCGCGGGCTCGAGATGAATTGGGTTCGGCCGGAATCTCTGCGCCAGTAAATGTCAGCGTGTGGCCGTCAAACGCCGCGGTGGTCCGCATTGAGGCGACCGAGAACCTGGCTACCGAGCTGCCGGAGTGGTGGCCGGACTTCAATGCCGCAGTGTTCACTGTGTCCCGGAAGCGGCCAGACGGCGAACCCCTGACCACCGGGCCGCTGTCTGTGTTCTTCACCGTCTCGGGAACGGCGTCGAACGGTGTGGACTACGCCCGCGTGTTCCACCACGACTTCGACGCCGTCCATTTCGCCGAAGGCGCCAGCGACGCCTCGATCCTCATTACGCCGTTGGATGACGCGCTGCGTGAAGGCACGGAAACCGTGACTTTGACTCTCCAACCGTCACCGCCGTCGGTCGCCCCCAATTGGTACGTCATCGGGTCGCCCAGCAACGCCGTCGCCTACATTCTCGATGACGAGACGCCGCCTCCCGTCGTAACGATTGAAGCCACGGACCCGATTGCCACCGAAGGCCCGATCGCCATGTCAGCGTTGGACACGGCCCTCTTCAGTGTCCACCGCACTGGCGAATTGGGGCATCCCCTCGATCTGGGGTATCGGGTGAGCGGCACGGCGTCGAACGGCGTGGATTACGCGCCGCTCTCGGGACGCGTCGTCTTACCCGCAGGATCGAATCGAACCCACATCGCAGTGATTCCGATGGACGACTTGCTCGTTGAAGCAACGGAAACGGTGCGGCTTGAACTCCTGCCGCCACCACCGGGCACGCCCTTGAGCCTCTTTGCGCTGGGCACGCCGCATTCTTCCACGGCTTGCTTGCAGGACAATGACCCCGTCCTCACCAACTTGGTGCAAGGCGTCTTGCGCAAGGAACTCTACCTCGACGTTCCTGGCATCTTCGTCACTAATCTCACCCAGCATCCGAAGTTCCCCGATCATCCTGACCAAACGGAGTTTGTGCCGGCCTTTGAAATCCCGATGGACATGCAGCTTGACTTGAACAACTACGGCGCGCGGTTGTCCGGTTTCCTGATTCCGCCGGAGACGGGTTTGTACACGTTCTATCTCAGCTCGGACGATCAAGGAGCACTGTTTCTCAGCCTGGATGAGTATCCTGCGCACAAGAGCCTCATCGCTGTCGAACCGGGCTGGAGTGGGCCGCGCACCTGGATTGGGCCAGCCTCGGGACGGACCAATACTGAGAACATCTCCGTGCCGATCGAACTCCGTGCAGGCCGACTGTACTACGTTGAAGCGTTGATGAAGGAAGGCGGTGGTGGCGATCACCTCGGCGTGGCATGGCAGAAGCCTGGCGACCCAGTGCCCGCCAATGGTGATCCGCCAATAGGTGCAGAATACCTGGCTGTTCCCGCGACCTGGCATTCCTCCAACCTGGCCCCCTCAGTGACGCTCCTCACGCCTACCAACGGCGCGTTGTTTCCCACGGGGGCGAACATCCTGTTGGGCGCAACGGCCAGCGACCCCGACGGGAATCTCGGCATCGTCGAGTTCTTTGCCAACTCGAATCGTCTCGGTTCAGCCGTTGGCCCTTTTGGCAGTCCCCATGGCGAATGGACTCTCATTTGGAGCAATGTGCCGCCGGGGGCGCACGTTTTGACGGCACGTGCCACAGACAGTGCTGGGCTGGTGACCGCTTCGTTGCCAGTCACAATCACCGTGGGAGATGCTCCCCCGCCTGTTCGCGAACTCCATGTGGTAGGTGTTCATGAAGCGGCGACCGTATCGGTGGTGGTGGACCGCCCAGGCAAGGCAGTCACGTTATTCCTCAGCGCCTACAATCCGGTCACCTGGCAGGTCAGCGTGATGGCAGGATCGCAGATTGAGAAAGTCATCCTCGGTGGTTACCACGCGCAGACGGCCGTTGGGCTACCGCCGGAGACGCTGGTTATCCCAGCCTTCTACGAAGGCGGTGGGAGCGGTTACCTTTGGATCGGGTACCAGATTGACGCGGCGCAATTCCAGCGGACTGTTCCCAAGCTCCATCAGTTCACCGGGCTGGAAATCGCGAGCTTTCAGGGCCAATGCGGCAATCCCTATCCCGCCTACCTCATCAATGGCGTGATGAACGATGCGCGGCTGCGCTCGGATTACCCCCAGCCCATGCAGCCGTCGGAGTGGCCCGTCAATCCCACGTTCCAACTGAGTTTCTTCAGCGGCAGCGGCGCGGAGAACGGAAACGTCTTCCATCGCACTTACACGCTTGCTGGACCGCCAGGCGGCTCGACCCTGTTGCCCGGAATGCGAGTGGTCGCTGACGCCGGCCGGCGTTTCTACTACGCGGCGAGTTCCTCCCAAGGCCCGCTGAAAGTTGATTCACACACCGGCGCCGCGACGCAAATGCAACTCGGGGCCAATGTGCCGGAGTTGAGCTGGCCGATGTGCATGGCCTTCGACTCGCAGCGCGCGCGCGTGTTGCTGGCCAGCCTCGGCGGCGAAGGATTTCTCTACGCCT
The DNA here is from genome assembly GCA_964371005.1 of uncultured Verrucomicrobiota bacterium. Lineage (GTDB taxonomy): Bacteria > Verrucomicrobiota > Verrucomicrobiia > Limisphaerales > MWDV01 > MWDV01. The sequence goes on from CAYJNU010000003.1 coordinate 48,498, forward strand.
ATGCGCCTCAGCAGAGCCAATGGAGCTTGGTCGCAAGCATGGACAACCGGGACGTGGACAGCCTTGTGTACCACCCAAGCGAAGACCGGCTTTACGCATTTGACGTGTATCGCGGAGACTACAACCGCCCGACGATCTTCCGCTACAATGCCGCTGGCACTTACCAGAGCGAAATCCAACTTCCCTTCCTGCCGTACGACATCGGCGTCGCCGGTTACCAATCCGAGCTGGTGTCGGTGGGTGATTACCTCGTGCTGCTAATTGCACCAGAACCGAACTTCCCTCCCGCCGACCAGGCAGAGGACGCGCGGATGTATCTGATTGATCCGCGCTCTGGCGAAAGCTGGCTGACGTATCGGCAGGCTGGCTCGGGGCCGGTCGTCCCGCCCGTCATCACTACTCAACCCGTTAGTCGCACGCGATACGTCGGCCAAAGCGTGGCGTTCAGCGTCATCGCTGACGATCCACTGCTGACTTACCAATGGCAGTTCAAAGGAACAGCCATCGCTGGAGCAACGGATCCGTCCTTCGTCATTCCCGTGGTGGATTCCGGAGACGCCGGCAGTTATGCGGTCGTGGTTGGCAATTCGGCGGGCTCGGTCACCAGCGACGTGGCGACTCTCACCGTCAACTCCATCCCGACGACGTTCCCACCATCAGTCAGTTTCGCCTGCAACTGCCGGAGCAGCACCGGCTATGAATCATCGAACTATGAGCTGCCAATGCCGGACGATCTGGCGTCGGAATTGCATGTCATTGGCGTCTATGAAGGCCTGGCCCATGTCAACGGCACGGTGACCGTGCGGGTCAACACCACCAACAAGCCAGTGGTGCTTGCATTGAGCGCCTATCTGCCGGTGATTTGGTCAATCGTGACGGTTCCGGGAGCACAGGTGCAGGCCGTGTTCGTTTCAGGCTATGGAGACAATGCACAGATGGTCATAGGCCTCTCGCCCAGCGTCCCCGTGCATCGTGTAAGTTTCGGCGCCTATGGCTACGGCTGGGAACCCCACCACAACCAGGGCGGCGGCAACTACGGAATCATGATTCAGGGCGTGCGCCAAATCACCGGGCTGGTGGAAAGCTCCTTCCAGGGCTGTTATGCGGGCGTGTCTTTTGATATCCCGCATCTGACCGATGACAACCGTCCGCCGCAAATCATCCGCCAGCCCATGAGCCTTTCGATTGCGGAGGGACAAACCGCCGTCTTCTCGATTGAGGCGACCGGCAGTCCCGCGGTCCATTACCAGTGGCGGTGGTTCAACCAGTATCTTCCCGGCGCGACCAACGCCACGTTGGTGCTGAGCAACGTGCAACAATCACAGGCCGGCCAGTATCTGGTCGAAGTCCGGAACGTGGCCAACACGGTCACCAGTCAGCCCGCCACACTCACCGTGTTGCCGGCACACACCGGTCCTGGTTCGTTGGACCTCACCTTCCACGCCCGCCCCGGCCTGGACGGCTGGCGCTACGGCTTGGATTGCATCGTGCCGCAACCCGACGGCAAGCTGCTGATCGGCGGTTATTTCACGAATTACGGCGAGGTGCCTCGCAACGGCTTGGCGCGCCTCAACCACGACGGCAGTCTCGACACGTCGTTTGCGCCGCGTCTCAACACGCCGTTGGAGTTCCCGGCAGGCATCGGGGCCATCACGCTGCAACCGGATCGGAAGATTCTCATTGGCGGTTGGTTCACCTCGGTGAACGACGTTCCATGCACCAATTTCGCCCGACTCCACCCCGATGGCCGGTTGGACGAGAGCTTCGCGGGGCATGTCGAGTACGGCACGGTCCAAGCCATCACACTGCAGCCAGACAATCGGATCCTCATCGGCGGCAGCTTCTGGAGCATCAATGGGGTTGAGCAGCACTACCTGGCCCGCCTGCATCCGGATGGCCGACTGGATTCGAGTTTCGTGCCAGCGTCCCTTTCGATCGGCGACGACTGGTACATCACCGCGCTCGGCTTGCAGAGCGACGGCAGCGTCATTGTCGCCGGGCACATCTTCGACATTCCTTGGGAAGACTACCTGGGCGTTGTGCGTCTCCATCCGGACGGGAGCCTGGACACGGAATTCCGAAATCACGTCAAGGCGGAATACGCCGTGTTCCACCTGTTCGTGTTGCCGGATGACAAGATTCTCGTGGACAGCGGGGTCATGGCCTACGGCGCACACTGTGGCGGCCCGTCACGGCTGAACGCGGACGGCACGCTCGATACCGGTTTCCAGCCGCTGGCGGACCTCGACTGGCGTTGGGCCATGGCCGTGGCGCCGGATGGCAAGGTATTGGTCGGCGGTTTCGACCACTTGATCCAACTCAACGTGGACGGTAGCCTCAATTCGCGCTTTCAGACTTCGATCTCGGGCGGCGCAGACAACCGGGTCTTGCACGTGGCGGTTCAACCGGACGGTCAGGTGTTGATCGAAGGCGATTTCACGCATGTGAACGGCGAACCGGTCCATGGCTTCACGCGGCTGAATGGCGATCTGCACCTGCCGACGCCGTTCGTCTTCCGCGACATCACTGCGGACGGAACAATCCGGCTTGTCGCTTCACCTGCAAATCAAGTCAGCGTCTATGCGGTGGAGGACCAGCCACCGACAGGCTGGCCGGTAACCAACGTCAGTCACAGCGGCCTCTTCGATTCGCGCACGGGCAAGGTGAAGTTCGGTCCGTTCTTCGATCATGAGCCACGCGCGCTCACTTACAGGGTATTGCCGCCGACAGACGTGACCGGTGTCTTTCCGTTCCTCGGCACGGCATCTGCCGACGGTGTGAACAGTCCGATCGGTGGTGGTCAACAGATGGTTCTCGTTTCCTGGCATCCCGCCGAAATGCGTCAGACCCGGCCGGCGGATTGGCGGCTCAGCATCGAGGAAGTGACCGCCTACGCGTCCGCCTGGCGACGCGGCCTAAGCTGGCAGGCACCGCCCAATCCGATCCGAATGGACTATGTCACACGGGCGGCGGCCCTGTGGCGACAAGGCGAATGCTACAAGGTTGATCCATCCGTCACCGTTCCCCCGCTTTGGTGGGTGAGTTGTGAGCCGGTCATTGCCAAAGACGCTGCAGGTGCTTCGTCCCAAACCCACATCGAACGGGAGGTTGTCCCGGTGTTTGTTCCCGGTGAGGGCATTTCGGTCAACATCAATGTTCGGCCACCATCGCGTACCATGGCCTACGCGGTGGAAGAGCATCTTCCGGTTGGGTGGCAAATCGAGGCCGTCAGTCATCAGGGCGAAGCCGACGTTGCGCTGGGCATCGTACGCTGGGGGCCGTTCTTTGACGCGACACCCCGGCAGCTCAGTTATCGTCTCACGTCGTCGCTTGATGCCGCCGGTATGATCGAATTCGGTGGACGGGGTTCGTTCGACGGCATTTCCGCTGACATCACGGGGGGATCCCGCTCAAAGGAAACCTGCCGTCTGACGGCGGCCCCCAATACTACTTCCGGGTCAATGCGGCTGAGCCTGTCAGGTCGCAATGGTGCCCGCTATCGCATCGAAGCCTCGGGTGACTTGGAACATTGGGAACTGGTGGGACAGGCGAGCTGCGTGCAAGGCCAACTGTTGATTGAAGACTCGGCGGCCTCCCAGCACCGATGGCGTTTCTACCGGGCGGTAGCCGAGTAGTGTGACCGTACCAGATCCAGAGAGTTCCGATCAACCGGCTTGATCTTGGATCACGAAGAACGCCATGGGCGAACCTTGCTTACGGGGTTGCACTTTTGCCGCAAGCCTCGTCTTTGGGTAGCCGGCTTCGGTGAGAGGAGAATGTTCATGAAACCGCGAACAACCGAGATGACGCCCCAAGATTCTCGAGTGAGCACTGGCATCGGCAGCTTGGCAAAGAACTGCGTCCGCCTTGGGGGCCCACATGTTTTCAGGCTCGGCTAATGAAGCGCCTTGATTTGCGCGCCCAACTCCGCAGCCTTTTGCATTGCCTCAGCCAATGGCAAGCCCTGCGTCATCCCGGGTCGCTTGTGCCCGGTTTGGGTGAGCCAAGCGTTTTTCAGCAACCGCTGTTTCTTCAGCACCAGTTCCAGAATCTCGCGGCCATGCGGATGCGCCGCCAGCATCGCATCCGGCGATTCCGTCAACAGTTCCTGCCGCGCCCCAAAGTGCTCCAACAAGGGCAGCGCCATGAGCCAATGCCCCGTGTCGTTGGGATGCACCCCATCTCCTGCCAAACGATAGCTCGCGTCTTTCTGCCGATGCGCCGCGAGGTGACGGTTCATCGGCCCGTGGATGTCCAGGACCACCCAGCCCTTGCTACGCTGGGCGAGCAGCCAATCGGAGTAACGATCCAGCACGTCGTTGTAGTTAAACGCCGGTGGAGGCTGGCCGTCATTCGCAACCGGGTCAAACGTGGGCGGCGTGAGGAGGATGATCTTCGCTCTGGCAGCGGCGACCTTCCCGCGCAACCAGCGAATCCCGTCCTGGAAGCTCTGAAAACGCTTTTCGTTGAACGGCAGGTAAACCCCATCGTTCATGCCATAACAGGCGATGACCAGGTCGGGCTTTGTCTGCGTCAGCACGCGATCCAGTCGCTCATGCAGGTCCGGTCGGGGGAACTGGCCGCCGGCATGCCCGGCCTCGGACAAACCGGACACCATCTCGCTCGGCAGGCCGAGGTTGAGGATTTCGCCCCGCCACGCCGGGCACTGCGTCCGCAGGAACGTCTCGAAGTAGTCCACATACTGGCCGCTGTGCGTAATGCTATCCCCAAGGAACAGGATGCGGCGGGCCGCGGGTGCGGCCGCTCGTTTTGACTTTGCCGCCGTGGCGCACCCCGTGCAGCACGCAGCGCACAAACCCACTGCACAAACGAGGCACAGCAGTCTGAACAGTTCCTTCATGGCGCGAGCATGAATCGTTTTGCCGCCTTCAACTGCCGACCGCTGTCCGCGCCTCCGCGGCGAGTTGCGTGCTCAGGTAGCGCTCACCGGTCGAACAGGCAATGGTCACAATCAGCTTGCCCGCATTCTCCGGACGCTTGGCCACCTCGATGGCCGCCCACACATTCGCCCCGGTGGAAATGCCCACCAGTATCCCCTCCTCTTTCGCCAACCGCCGCGCCATGGCGAACGCCTCATCGTTCGCCACCTGCACACACTCGAGAATCTGCGGTTTTCCCTGGGAATCCTGGAGATGCAGATTCTTCGGAATGAAGCCGGCGCCCGTGCCCTGAATCTTGTGTGGCCCGGGCTTCAACGGCTGTCCCGCGAGCGTCTGTGAAATAACCGGCGAATCCTTCGGCTCGACCGCGATGGCCAGGAACGTTGGCTTCCGCGCTTTGAGAACTTCCGTGCAACCCGTAATCGTCCCGCCGGTGCCGACGGCGGCGACGAGGATGTCCACGTGACCATCCGTGTCCTGCCAAATCTCCTCCGCTGTGGTCTCGCGATGAATCTCCGGGTTGGCTGGGTTCTCGAACTGCTGCGGAATCCACGAGTTGGGGATGTCCCGGGCAAGTTGTTCCGCCTTCGCAATCGCGCCCTTCATGCCTTCCGGACCGGGCGTGAGCACCAGCTTCGCCCCCAACATGGCGAGCAACACGCGCCGCTCCACCGACATTGTCTCCGGCATCGTGAGGATGAGCTTGTAACCCTTGGCTGCCGCCACGAACGCCAAGCCGATGCCCGTGTTGCCGCTGGTGGGCTCGATGATTGTCGTGTCCGGTTTCAGTAAGCTGCGGCGCTCGGCGTCCGCGATCATGGCCACGCCGATGCGATCCTTCACGCTGCCGAGCGGATTGAAGAATTCGCACTTGAGCAGGACCGTGGCGGGCAACCCCGCCGTGACGCGGTTCAACCGAACCAACGGCGTATGTCCCACCGTTTCGATGATGTTGTTAAAGATGCGGCCCATATATCGTGTCTGGTTTGCGCCGCGGAACCGCGGCTCCGGTCGAAGTTTGTCCCAAGCCCTCAACCTCGCAAGTGGATTCTCCCGCGACCGCGACTGTGGCGAATGTCGCGCGAGCTGGATGAACGAGAATTGCCGCAACCGGGTTGCGGTTGGAGATCATCTGCGGACGGTTACCCAAGGCAGGCTCGCACCCTGAGGCTGAGGG
>CAYJNU010000004.1:0-12524 GCA_964371005.1 uncultured Verrucomicrobiota bacterium
ACGCGGATGCGGCGCGTGATGGAGTTCGATCTGCGCAAGGCGCTGCTGGCCGGCTCAGTAACCAAGGAGACTTATGGCCGCGCCTTCGGCTTCGAGCGGATGATGGACACGTTGGGCGCAATCGTCGGGCCTGCATCCGCGTTTTTCCTGCTTCAGGCGTTCAACCACCACTACCCGACGCTGTTCGCGGTAACTCTCGTCCCTAGTCTCGTCGCGACCGCACTAATCGCCTTCGTCGTCAAAGAGAGGTTTCGCGCCCCCGTACCCCACATTTCGCTCGGGGAACGATTGCGTCTGCTGCCCGTGGCTTTTCGCAAGTTCCTCGTTGCCGTCGGTCTGTTCGGCGCGGGCGATTTCGCTCACACGCTGCTCATCTTGCTTGCGACGCAAAAGCTCGCGCCCGCGCTCGGCGCGACAAAGGCCGCGAGCATCGCCGTTGCACTCTACGTGTTGCACAACGTCTTTTACGCCCCCTTCGCATTCGTAGCGGGCGCGCTCGCGGATCGTTTCAAAAAGAACCATGTGCTCGCCGCCGGCTACTTCCTCGCGGCGCTCATGGCGGTGGCCATCATGGTGTTGCCGTTTACGGTCTGGTCACTGGCGCTGGTCTTCATGTTCGGCGGAATCTACGTTGCCGTTGAAGAAACGCTTGAGGATTCGTTTTGCGCTGAGTTGGTCAGCGAGGCGCATCATGGCATGGCGTTCGGCGTCCTCGCGACGGTGAACGGCGTCGGTGATTTTCTGTCGAGCGTGATCGTGGGCGCGCTGTGGACCAGCATGGGGACAACGGCAGCGTTTGGTTACAGTGCTGTGTTGTTCGCCGCCGGAGCGTTGCTCGTGTTGAGAGTTCGCGTGCCAGGAAAGTAGCCATGTTGTCAGCAAGCGACATACTTGAACGCATCTCCTCACTCGCCACGGAGTTGAAGCTGGCGAATCTCCAGCCACAAATTGCGGCGTGCCATAATTTGCTCCAGACCCGGAACGGCATTGACGTGGCCGTGCTCGGGCGTTTCAAGGCGGGCAAGAGTTCGTTCCTGAATCACTTGGTTGGACGCGACGTGTTGCCCATCAGCGTCGTGCCGCTCACGGCGGTTGTCACGCGGCTGCGCTATGGCGAGACGGAACGCGCCGAAGTCTCTTTCCTGAACGGCACGACGAAGGAAATCCCGCTCGGCGAAATCGGCCGCTATGTCGGCGAGCATGAAAACCCCAACAACGAGAAGCAAGTTGCGGCGGTGGATGTCGGACTGCCGGAATTGAAGACGCTCGCGCCGCTGCAATTCGTGGACACGCCGGGGCTGGGCAGCGCGTTGATTCACAACACGGAAGTCGCGTTGAACTGGTTGCCGAACGTGGGCGCGGCGCTCGTGGCCGTCAGTTCCGACGCTCCGCTTTCGGAGCGCGATCTGGCGCTGCTCCAGGTTCTGCGCCGCCACACGCCAAAGATCGTCCTGTTGCTGACCAAGGCGGATTTGCTGACGGAGTCGCAGCGAGCGGAGGTAAGGGTGTTTGTCGCCACGCAACTGCGCCAGAAATGGGAGGGTGGACTCCCGGTGTTCTTCTACTCGATCAAACCGGAACTGCCGGGAATGAAGCCGGCGCTGCTAAAGGAATTGCTTGAGCCTTTGCTGCAACACCGGGGCGAAGCCAGCGAGCAGATTATTCGGCACAAGCTGGCCTCGCTCGTGAGCCAGACGCTAAATTATCTGCGGGTCGCGTTGGCCGCAGCCACGCAGGCGGAGTCTGCCCGACAGGCGTTACGCGAGCGGCTCGACGACGAGTGCCAGCATTTCGGCTTGTTCCGGGAGGAACTTCAGGTCATGGCACGCGAGTGGTCGGCCAAAGCGCTCGACCAGTCGCTGGAACGGCTACGGCCAACGCAACGAATCTTACAGGCCAAAGTCACGGCGGAATTGCGCGCGCAGTGGGCGGGCTGGCCACTGCGGCTGCCGCCCCTGCTGGATGCCTGGCGCGAAAGGCTGCGCGTCTTCCTCCATCGCGAGTTGAGCGGAGTCTCGCGCGACCAACAAGCCATGTTCTGCGAACCGCTGGAGCAAATTCGACAACACCTCACCCGCTCCTTGCGCGCCTTTCACGACCGGCTGGCCGCACATGTGCAGGCCGCGCTGGGCCTGACGCTCACGCCGTGCGAGTTCGCCCTCGAAATCCGCGAGCCGTCCGCACCGCGGGTGGACGTGGCTTACGCCTTCGACGCGGCGTTCAGCACGGTCGGCTGGCTCATTCCGCTGACGTTCTTCCGAAACCCCATCGAGCGCGTGTTGTTGCGCAAGACCCGTTACGAGGTGGAGAAGAATCTTTCGCGCCTCGCCGTCTTGTGGCGCGACCGTGTCGCGGCCAGCATCAAGGAGTCGGCGCGACAGGCGGAGCAGCAATCGCTTGAAGAACTGAATGCGCTCGAAAACTTGCTGGCGCAGACACGGTCCGGCGAAATGGAACTGCGCGCCACCATCGCCGAGTTGGAGGCAGCGCACCGCTTTGGAAAGGATGATCCACTCCAAAGCACCAACAATCATCCGGTAGAAACAGAAAACAGAACAAGACTATGACCAAAATCCAAAACATCACCGCCCTCGAAATCCTCGACTCGCGCGGCAACCCGACCGTCCTGGTCAACGTCGCGCTCAACAACGGCATCACCGCCTCGGCCTGTGTGCCGAGCGGCGCGTCCACCGGCATCCGCGAAGCCGTGGAACTGCGCGACGGCGACGCCAAACGCTACGGCGGCAAAGGCGTGCTCAAAGCCGCCGCGAACGTGAACAAAACCATCGCGCCCAAGTTGAAAGGCAAATCGCCGCAGGCGCAGAAGTAGATTGACGACCTAATGCGCGCGCTCGACGGCACGGAAACCAAATCCAAACTTGGCGCGACCGCGATTCTCGGCGTTTCGACGGCCGTTTGCCGCGCGGCGGCGCTCGACGCGGGACTGCCGCTCTACGCCTGCATCCGCAAGCAGCACGGCGGCAAAGCCAGCACGCCCTGCATTCTTCCTGCGCCGATGATGAATGTGCTCAACGGCGGCGCGCACGCGACCAACAACGTGGACTTCCAGGAAGAAGAGATGACGGATCAGAGGAGCAGGCAGAAGGTGGATGAGTTGTGTTTTTTCATGCGGGGAAGTCCGCCAGAGAAGAAAGGATTTTCGATTTGGAACTGACACCGGCAGGGGCATGCCGGGCCGCGCGCCGCGACCCGACCTGCCGTATGCCGGACTCCAGGCGGCGCTCAGGTTGCGTCCCCGCAGAGCCCGATCCTCCGCTGAAGCAACGGACAGGTTATGCAACCACGATCCAAGGACAATAGGCTCCAAGCATTATTCCGGTTTTGTTCGCACACGACCGTCCGGTCTTGTTCGCACCACGACAAGAAAACTCAGGGGCGGAGGAGGTTTTCAGTTGCGCTGTTGTCATCAATAAGGCGCCTCGAATGGAAGCGTTGGACGCGACGACGCACGTCCCCTTCGCTAGCGCTTCGCCTCGGCGTCTGGAAGGAAACCTGCCCGGCTCGGTCTGCGTGTTTGAACGTTTTGAGTTGCGGCCAGTCCATTGACCCTCAAACTCCCGCCATGAACATGCGTCATTCCCTTCTGTGCGCTGGCACCTCCGCGAGCGCTTTGCTGCTCGCGGCGGCGGTTGGTTGGGCCGCCTCTCCAGCCTCTATCACCGTGGACGTGTCGAAACCCGGTGCGAAGATCAGCCCGTCGCTCTGGGGTATTTTCTTCGAAGACATCAACCACTCGACGGACGGCGGCATCTATCCAGAGCTGGTCCGCAACCGCTCCTTCGAGGACGGCGAGGAGCCGGTTTCGTGGAAGCTCGTCAACACGCCGGGCGGCAAGAGCGAGATAACCATTGATTCGAGTCGGCCGCTGAATCCGCTCAACCGCCACTGCCTGCGCGTGAAGCTCGACGGCTCGGCCACGCTCGTGAATGAGGGGTATTGGGGCATGGCAGTGAAAAAGGGCAAGGGTTACGTGTTCCGCGGCGCCGCCCGGGCGGGCGATGGGTTCAAGGGGCCGCTGCAAGTCGTCTTGCGCAGCCCGCAAGGCGACGAACTGGCCCGCGCCAGCATCGAAGGCTTGAGCGAAGGGTGGAAGCCGTTTACTGCCGACCTCACCGCCGTCAACACCGACCCGAAAGCGTCCCTCGCGATCGAGCTTCAAGGATCAGGCCGAGTCTGGCTGGACATGGTTTCGCTGATGCCGAAAGAAACCTGGAAGGGCCACGGTCTGCGGCCAGATTTGTGCGAGATGATCGCCGCGCTGAAGCCGGCGTTCCTGCGTTTCCCGGGCGGCTGCTGGGTCGAGGGTGATGACATGGAGCACATGTATCATTGGAAGAAGACAATTGGCGACGTCTCCGAGCGCGAGCCGCTTTGGAACATCTGGCAATACTGGGCCACGCACGGCCTCGGCTATCACGAGTATCTTCAACTCAGCGAGGACCTCGGCGCCGAGCCGCTCTTCTGCATTAACGTGGGCATGTCGCACAAGGAAGTCGTGCCGCTGGACCAGATGGGCCAGTGGGTGCAGGACGCGCTGGATGCCATCGAATACGCGAACGGTCCGGTGGATTCCGTGTGGGGCAGCTTGCGGGCGAAAAACGGTCACCCGGCGCCGTTCAACCTGAAATACCTCGAAATCGGCAATGAAAACGGCGGTCCGCCATACGCCGAACGCTGGGCGCTCTTTCACAAGGCCATCAAGGCGAAGTACCCGAAGATTCAGCTCATCGTGAACCATTGGCTGGGCGGTTATCCCAAGCAGCCTGCCGCCGAACTCGTGGACGAGCACTACTACAGCGACCCCGAGTTCTTCATGCGTGAGGCCGGCAAGTATGACACCTACGACCGCAAAGGCCCGAAGATTTTCGTCGGTGAATATGCCGTCACGCAGCGGGCCGGGCTCGGCAACCTGCGTGGAGCCATCGGCGAAGCCGCGTTCATGACCGGCATGGAGCGCAATGGCGATGTTGTCTCGATGGCGGCCTATGCACCATTGTTCTGCAACGCCAATCATAAACGGTGGCCCATCAACCTGATCAACTTCGACAGCTCGCGCGCGTTCGGCATCCCGAGCTACTACGTGCAGAAGCTCTTCAGCGAACACCGCGGCGACGTCGTCCTGCCGACGACGGTGGACACGCCCATGGCAGAGGCCTCGGCCAAAGGTGGCGCGATCGGCGTCGGCACGTGGAACACGGCGGCGGAATTCAAGGACATGAAGGTCACCGCGCCGGACGGGAAAGTCCTGTTCCAATCCGACTTCAGCGAGGGCAACGCCGGTTGGAAGCTGCTGGGCGATGGCGCGAAGTGGAGCACGCAGGATGGCGCGCTGCGGCAGACAGCGGAGCGCGAGTTCATCCGCGCTGTGGCCGGAGATCGTTCGTGGAAGGATTACGACTTCGAAGTCAAGGCCCGCAAGATCAGCGGTCGCGAGGGTTTCCTGATTCTGTTCCACATCGCGAACGACGAGGACCGCACCTGGTGGAATCTCGGCGGCTGGAACAACACCCAGCACGCCGTCGAACTGGGCGGCACGCTGGATCCGAAGCGCGCAGCCATCGAGACCGGACGCTGGTACGACATTCGCATCCAAGTCCGGGGCGATGGGGTGAAGTGCTACCTGAACGGTAAACTCATTCATGAAGTGAAACAGCAACGCGTGAAGGCCCTATACGCCAGCGCCAGTCGTGCAAAGACCAGCGGCGAGGTCATCCTTAAGGTCGTGAATACTTCGGCCACGCCGGTGACGACGGAACTCAACCTGAAAGGCATCAAGCGCCTTCCGGCGCAGGCCCAAGCCATCGTTCTGACCTCCGACCAACCCGAGGATGAAAACACACTGGAGTCACCGACGAAGGTCGCGCCAAAGACGGAGCAGATTTCGGTGAGCGGCGCGAAGTTTAACCACGCGTTCCCAGGTAATTCGCTGACGATCTTGCGATTCAAGGCCGGGAAGTGATGGGACGAGTCGCCGGGAGAGGCTCTGCCACCCACCGGGCTGACCGTCGGGATGAAACGGCCCAAGCTCGCGTATTGGGTAACAAACACTCGGGTAACAAAGACTCCCGACACGGCCCGTCGGCTGTCCCGCAGAACACGCGGCGACCGGCTGATGGGAGCACCGAGCTGTCTTTCAGCCAGGAAAAACGGATTCCCACCGGCCTCACGCAACTTTCGCGCTTTCCGGGTGTTGGGAAAGCTGATAGGAACCGACGAATGGCTTATGCCTCCTTAAAGAGCTTCCTGGCGCGCGTGTTGACTGTCACGCCGGAGCAGTTGGATGAATGGCAGCGGGCCTGGCGGGTCGCGGCAGATAGCGGCTCCCAGGAAACCCAGATGGCCTTCATCTGCCGTGAGCGTGGCCTGGCGGAAGAGGTGTTCCTGAAACTGCTGGCCGAGGCCCTGGGCTGGCCGTTCCTGGACCTCGCCAAGCTGGCGGTTGTCGCCGAGGCGCGGAACAAAGTCTCCACGAAAGTCGCCTTCCAGTACTCCGTCATCCCCACGGCGGTGGACAATGGCACGGTGCAGGTGGCCATCAGCGACCCGTTCGACGCCGCCATGCTCAACGCGGTGCGCTTCGATGCCAAAGGGCCGATCCAGTTCGCCCTCGCCCCGCGGGCGGAAATCGAGAAGGCGCTGAAGAAATATTACGGCGTCGGCGCGGAAACGCTGGATGAGATCGCCGAGGACGAGCCGCTCGATCTGATCGTGGGCGAGGACAAGGAAATCACCGAGGGCGACCAGGACGCCAGCGTCATCAAGTTCGTCAACCAGATCATCTGGGAAGCCTTCCGCAACCGCGCCACGGATATCCATTTCGAGCCGGCGGAAGACGAGTTGCGCATTCGCAACCGCATTGACGGCATCCTGCATCAGATTCCGATGCCGCCGCAGTTGAAGCGCTACCAATCGGCCATCATCTCGCGCATCAAGGTCATGTCCGGGATGAACATCTCGGAAAAGCGCCTGCCGCAGGACGGTCGCATCAACGTCCGCATCAAGGGGGCGGAGATTGACATCCGCGTCTCCACGGTGCCGACGGTGTACGGTGAAAGCGTGTCGCTGCGGTTGCTCACCCGCGGCAACATCTTCCTGAGCCTCGACAAGCTGGGCTTCCTGCCCGGCGAAGAGGCGGCCATCCGTGAAATCATCATCAAGCCGCACGGTATTTTCCTCGTCACCGGCCCAACCGGCTCGGGCAAGTCCACGTCGCTCTACGCGTTCCTCAGTTCAATCAACTCCGTCCACAAGCGCATCATCACGATCGAAGAGCCGGTGGAATATGAGTTGAAAGGCATCAACCAGATTGCGGTACGGCCGGAGATCGGGCTGACGTTCGCGATGGGTCTGCGCCACATCCTCCGGCAGGACCCGAACGTGGTGATGGTCGGCGAAATCCGCGACCTGGAAACCGCCGAGATCGCCATCCGCGCGGCGCTCACGGGCCATTTGGTGTTCAGCACGCTGCACACAAATGACGCGCCCAGCGCCTTCACCCGGCTGATTGACATGGGCATCGAGCCGTTCCTCGTCGCCTCGTCCGTCGAAGCCATCATGGCGCAACGCCTCGTCCGCACGATCTGCCCGCACTGCAAGACCGAGCAGATGGTCGAGCGTGATTACCTGAAACGCATCGGCTTTCCGGCGGCGGCGATCGACACGGCCAAGGTCTGGCGCGGGGCCGGGTGCGAAGAATGCCGTCAGCTTGGCTATCAGGGGCGCGTGGGCATCTACGAACTGTTGATCGTCAACGAGGCGCTGCGCCCCCTGATCATGAACCGTGCGCCGGCGTCCACCATCTCCCAAAAAGCCATGGAAAACGGCATGCGCAACCTCCGCACCGACGGCTGGACGAAAGTGCGGGATGGCGTCACCACCATTGAAGAGGTCCTGCGGGTCACCCAGATTGAGGAACACCTGGATGCGCTGGCGGAACGCGAGAAAGGGGCGGTTCTCCCCAAGGCGTGAAAAAGTCCCGCTGGAGTTCCTGCAATGTGTTGAGCGTCGGCACAGACAGCCGTCAGGTCTGGAAGTTTGACGCCAAGGGCAGTGGTTTCGCGCTGGACCGGACGGCCACCGCCTCCCCCGGACAGGCGTTGCCCGCCCCGTGGGTGTTCAAGGACTGGCGCGCCCTCTGGCAACGCAAGCTCAACGTTGCCTGGCTGCCGCCCGAGCACGTCTTCCTCCGCGTCGCGCACTTCCCGGTGGCAAGCTACGAAGAGACGTGCTCAATGGTCGAGTTGCAGTTGGAGAAGCTTTCACCCGTGCCGGTGACGCAGATCGTCTGGACGATTCACGTGCTGCCGGAGCCGCAGGACAATCAACAGACCGTCGTGGTGCTGATCGTGTCCCGCGACGTGGTGGAAGAATTCCTCGGCCAACTCGAAGGACAGGGCTTTCTCGCCGACCGCCTGGACCTCAGCCTGCTCGACCAGTTGCAGGCCACGCCCGTGACAGAGGACGGCGCGTGGGTGTATGCGGAAAACGGCGGACCGAAAGGCACGGCGCTCGTCGCGTGGTGGTTTGGGGGCGTGCTGCGCAATCTCAGTCTGCTGAATCTCCCCGCCGCCGGAGACCGGGCGGCGCAGATGCGCCAGCAACTCCTGCAACCGGCCTGGGCCGGGGAACTCGAAGGCTGGCTCACGGCAAATCCCGCGTGGCATCTCGTGGCCGACGAGGCCGCCGCCCGCGAATGGGAACCCGTCCTGCGGCAGGCGATGGATGAACCGATCCGGATCATCGCGCCGCTCGCCCCTGCAGACCTGGCCGCGCTGACTGCCCGCCGCGCAGCGCAGGCCAGCGGCCAGGCGAATTTGTTGCCGGCCGAGTTTACAAAGCGCTACCAGCAACAGTTCGTGGATCGCCTGTGGATGCGCCTGCTGTTTGCGATCGGAGGCGCCTACCTCCTCGGCTGCCTGATCTACTTCGCCATGATGAGCCTCGCGCTCTATCAAAAGGAATCCGTGCAACAGCAGGTCCGCAGCTTGAGCAACACCTACACAAACGCGCTCCAGCTCAAAGCCCGTTACCAGGTGCTCCAGGACCGGCAGGACCTGAAGTTCGCCGGGCTGGATTGCTGGAAGCTGGTGGCCGAACAGCTCCCCGAAGGGGCGACACTGCGGGGAATGGACTTCGCCGATGGGCGAAAACTCCGGCTGGAAGGGGATTGCCCCAGCGACGCGTTGTTGTCGGTGATCGAATTCAGCGGCGCGCTCCGCAAGGCCCAAGTGCGCGGGCAGCCCATGTTCGATCCGCTCAAAGGCGACTCCTTCACCCAGACCGCCAATCAGGGCGGGGCGACGGTGCGCTGGGGCTTTTCGCTCGAACTCAACCGACCGGAGGAGCAATGAAGAGCGCCTTTGACCGATTGAACCTGCGTCCGTCGGAGCGCCGCTTGGTGGTCGGCGTGGGCACGGTATTGTTCATCGTCTTGAACATGGTCTTCGTCTGGCCCTACTTCAGCGAACGCAGCAAGGCGCTCGACGACGTGGAAGCCGCCCGTTCGCTGCTCGCCAAGTTCCAGAAGGAAATCGCCCAAAAGCCCGACCTCGAAAAGAAGATTCGCACGATCGAAGCCTCGGCCGATCCCGTGCCCGAGGAAGATCAGGGGACGGAGTTTGAACTCGCCATCACCCGGCAGGCTTCGCAAAGCGGAGTGAACATCACGGGCAGTTCCCGCATGACCACCCGCACCAACCAGTTCTTCCTCGAACGCAGCAAGACCGTCACATTCATCTCGGAAGAACAGCAGCTCGTGGATTTTCTTTACAATCTCGGCTCGGGCGCTTCGCTCACCCGCGTGCGGGATCTCTCCCTGCGCCCCGATGCGCCGAAACAACGGCTCACCGGCAACGTGAAAATCGTAGCGAGTTATCAGAAGAAGATGCCCGCGAAACCCGCGCCCGCCCCCACGACGACCACGGGCGGGTCAAAAGCCGTCAAGCCGGGCGCGAAAAGCCCGGCCAAGGCGGAGACGAAATCCGCGACCCCCGCAAAGCCAGCGGCCAGCCCCGCAACGAAGTCCGCGCCAGCCCAGCCGCCTGGCTTTCCTCCCCGAAGTGACAAGCCTCCCAGGAAATGACCGTGAAAACGAACCTTCCAGTTTTGATTGTGTGTTGCCTCGCGCTGAGCGCCACCGCTCAGCCCGGGCTGCCGCCGGCGGCGGAGCCCGGACCGTCCAACACGAACTCGCCCGCAATGCACGAGGCGCTTCGCCGCAGCGCAGCCATGGGCACAAACGCCGTGCTTAGGCCGCCACCGGCAGCGAGACGCAACCCAATCACTGCGGTACCGGCCCGTCCTGCCGCCGCGGCACCCGCCGTCAATCCGCCCGGCACTCCGCCAACGTTGACCTCCCCTGCCCTGCCCGCTTCCACCCCGCCACCAGCGGCGCCACCGCCCACCACGCTGGCACCCGCCACTCCGCCAACCGCCGCGCCACCCGGCGTGCCACCCGCAGAGTCACCCGGATCAGTCGCGGTCGCCCCGGCTGATCCCCCGGAAGAAATGATCGCGGCATCGGCGCTGGATCTCGTGGGTTCCGGCGGTGCGGATCTGGAACAGGTGTTCGACCTCTACTCGAAACTCACCGGCCGCTCCATCTTGCGTCCGGCCAATCTGAAGAGCGAACCCATCAAGTTCCGCGCGGAAACCGCGTTGACCAAGACTGAAGCGATTCAGGCCCTGGAGAGCGTGCTGGCGTTGAACAGCATTTCCATGATCCCGGTGGGCGACAAGTTCGTAAAGGCGGTTCCCAAGGCGCAGGCCATCCAAGAGGGCGCCCCCATCCAGCGGCTGGACTCCACAAATCTGGCGGACTTGGGCCCCTTCGTCCAGCACACGGTCCAGTTGGAGTATGTCAAACCCAGCGAGATACAGCCGCTGTTGATGATGTTCGCCAGCCTCGGCATGGCCAACGCCGTCATCCCCATTGATGGCAGCATGAGCTTGGTCCTGCGCGACAACACGGAGAACGTCAAACGCATGCTCGAAGTGATCAAAGAGGTGGACAAATCCGTCCCGGCGGAGTTCATCTCCGAGGTCATTCCGATCAAATATGCGATGGCCGCGGACATCGCCAGCGCGCTGGGCAGTCTCAGTTCTGGCGGCGCCGTCACCACCAGCGGCTCAAGCGGGCGCACCGGCGGGACCGGAGCGGGCCGCACCGGGAATACCGCCGCCAGCCGGTTCGGCGTGGGCGGTCTGCAGGGCCAGTCCGGCGCCAACCCTTACGGGGCCAATACCCCTGGACAACTGGGTCAGGCCGGCGCTCAGCCGAGCTTCTCGGACCGGCTCCAGAACATTATCAAGAAGGCCTCGACGACCGGCAGCGGCGATGTCATGGTCCTCGGCCCGACCAAGATCGTGTCGGACGAACGCGCCAATTCGTTGTTGGTGTTCGCCAGCAGGACCGACATGGCCATCATCACGAACATCGTGGCCAAGCTCGATGTGGTCCTGCCCCAGGTCTTGATCGAAGCGATCATCATGGACGTCTCGCTGAGCGACGGCCAGAGCATGGGCGTGAGCTATCTGCAGAAGCCGCAGCAGGTGGGCAGCTACGTCACCGGCGTTGGCGGACTGAACAACGTGGGCTTTCTCAACTCCAGCTCTTTCGCCGCCGTGACCAATGGACTGGGATCCTTGGGCAGCGGGCTGAGTTACTTCGGCAAGTTCGGCCAGGACTTCGACGCCACCGTCACCATGGCCGCCAGCGACAGCCGCATCACCGTCATTCAGAAACCGCGCGTCATGACTTTTCACGCCAAGCCGGCCAGCTTCTTCATCGGCAGCACCGTGCCTTATGTCACCAGCACCAGCTACTACGGCGGCTACGGCGGCTACGGCGGCCCCAGCTCGCAATACCAGCAGTTGAAAGTCGGCATTGGGCTGGACGTCACGCCCTACATCAACCAGGACGGCCTGGTCGTGATGGAGATCAACCAGCAGATCGAAGAGATTGATGGTTACACGAAGATCGAGAACGTGGGGGACGTGCCCAACACGGCCAGCCGGACGATTTCCGCGCAAGTGGCCGTGAAAGACCGGGACACGATCATCCTGGGTGGTTTCATTCGCAGCAGTGACACGAAGAACAACTCCGGCGTCCCCATCCTCAAAGACATCCCGCTGCTCGGTTTCCTGTTCAACAAGAGCAGCCGGAATAACGAACGCAAGGAGTTGATCGTGCTGATGCGCCCGACCGTGCTGCGCACGCCCGAACTCGCCGCCGCCACCACCAAGGATGAAAAGCTGCGCCTCCCCGGCATCAGCGAAGCCGAGATGAAGGACAATCAGGTGGAAGAGCGCACGGCTGAGCGCATGAAGCGCCGTTTGAGCGAATACGAAAAGAGCCAGCAGGAGAAGGAAGCCAGGTTCCGCGACGTCACTCCGGACTGGAAGCCAGGAAAATGACCTGGGACGATGATTCGAGTCTTTCCAGAGATTGGAGACCTGACATGAGCAGCGCAGCAACAACCCAACGGCGTAGCGGCGAACTGGCG
>CAYJNU010000004.1:12534-34761 GCA_964371005.1 uncultured Verrucomicrobiota bacterium
CGGTTCCCGGCGAACGCCAGCTCGCCGCTACGCACCTCGGAAACCGGCTGCGTTGGCCGATTCCAGGGGGCGCTGGCGGTTGCGTTCGTGACAGCCATCCTGGCTCTTGCCCCTCAGGCTTGGGCGGGCGGCGTCGTCAGCACCCCTACAGAGCAGGCTCTGCGCGCGGCACTCGTCGGTGGTGGCACGGTGACCTTTACCACCACCAACACCATCACCCTGGCCACGCCCATCACCATCTCGGCAGCGACAATTATCAACGGGAACTTCGCGAACATCGGCGGCGGTACGAACGTGGGCATTTTCCGCATCGCAAGCAATCTGACGAACCTGACCTTGCTCAACCTCACCTTCCACGGAGGCAAAGCCACAAACGGCGGCGCCCTGTTCATCCAAACCAACGCGACGGTGGTCGTCTCGAACTGCGTCTTCCGCTACAACCAGGCGGTGGGCCGGGACGGCGCCACTGGCACGGACGGCGCAAACACCACCGGCATGGGCGGCAACGGCGGCGACGGTGGGGGCGGCCAGCCTGGATTGGGTGGCGCCATCTGCAATCAGGGCCGGCTCACGCTCCTGGGCTGTCAGTTCTTCACCAATAGCGCCTTCGGCGGCAATGGCGGCGCGGGTGGAACGGGTGGCAGCGGAGAATTCCAAGCCGGCAACGGCGGCGCGGGCGGTTCTGCTGCCGCCGCCTATGGTGGCGCCGTCCATAACGCCGGCTCGCTGGTCGCGAGCAATTGCACGTTCGCCGCCAATATCGCCGTCGGCGGTAATGGCGGGGCCGGCGGCGCGGCCGGAACCGGGGCGTTTTCCGGGCTTCCAGGCAACGGCGGCGCGGCCGGCGGCGCAGGGGGCGCCGGCGTCAGCAGCGTGGCCGATGCGGTGGTGGTCAACTGCACCTTTGCCGATAACAGCGGCTTTGGGGGCGACAGCGCGGCGGCGGGCCAGTTGGCCAACGGCAACGGGGCCAACGGTGCGGCCGGTGGCGATGCCGCGGGCGCAGGTTTGTGGATCTCCGGGACCGGGGCCGTCACGAACTGCACATTCTCCGCGAACTTCGTCGTGGGCGGGAGTGGGGGCGACGGCGGCGCAGGCGATTTCATCGGGGGCAGCGGTGGCCGTGGCGGGCACGGTATCGGCGGAAGCGTTTACAATGCGGGCGCGCTGCGGTTCGTGAACTGCACCGTGGCGGACAGCGGCGCGACCGGAAGCACGAATGGCCTGGGGGGTACCGGCCTTACGCCCGGCGCCGCCGGTCCCTTTGGCGAGAGCCGCGGTGACAACCTCGCGAACGGCAGCGGAACCTTTACACTCAAGAATTCAGTCATCGGCTACAGCGCCGTCAGCGCGAACGCTTACGGCACGTTCGCCGACGCCGGCCACAACCTGAGTTCGGATGCGACCCCGGCCCTGAGCCATCCACGGTCGCAAAACAATACCGATCCCCTGCTTGGCGGGCTGGCGGACAACGGCGGGCCGACGATGACTTTCGTGCTGTATGCCGACAGCCCGTGCGTCAACGCCGGTGACGACGACGCCTGCGCGCCTTTCGATCAGCGTGGTTCCACGCGGCCCTCAGGCATCCAGTGCGACATCGGGGCCGTTGAACTGGCTGCCCCCGCCATCCTGATCCAGCCGACAAACTCGGTCGTCATCCGCGGCAACACGACGACCTTCACGGTGAGTGCGGACAGCGAACTTCCGCTGTTGAATTACCAATGGCGCTTCAATGGAAACGACATCTCGGGCGCCACGGGCAGCAGCTACACAATCCTTACGGCAGACGCCACTAATGCTGGGTTGTACTCGGTGGTGGTGGATAACTTCCTGGGGAGCGTCACCAGCAGCAATGCCACCCTCATCGTGAACGTTCCGCCGGCCTTCACCATCCAGCCGCAGAGCCAGCCCGTGCTGCAGGGCGATTCCGCGACCTGGATCGCCGCCGCGACTGGGACCGCCCCGCTCAGTTACCAGTGGCGGTTCAATGGAGCCAATCTCTCGGGTGCTACCGGGACGAGTTACACCCGCCTCAACGCTCTCGCGGCGGACGCCGGGGCATATTCCGTTGTCGTGACCAATGTCGCCGGCTCGATCACGTCCAGCAACGCCCTCCTGACGGTGAACATCCCGCCCGCCATCACGTCGGAGCCGCAGAGCCAGACGGTCAACCAAAACGGGCAGGTAACGTTTACGGTGACCGCCGCGGGCACTGCGCCGCTCAGCTACCAATGGCGGTTCAACGGCAACATCCTCAGCGGCGCAACAACCACGCAATACAGGCTGACAAACGTTCAGTCTGCCAGCGCCGGCAGCTACGCGGTGGTCGTCACAAATCTCTTCGGCGCGGCGACCAGCCGGGTGGCCACCCTGACTGTCGCATTCCGTTCGCAACTGGCACAGTGTTCCCTGCCGGATGGAACGAACTTCGCGTTCACCGTCTCGACCCGCAGTGGCTACCGCTATTCGGTCGAAGCCAGAACCAACCTGACAGATGCAGGTTGGACTCGCCTCAGCACGACCGACGGCACGGGTGGATTACTGACGAACCTCGTCCCGCTGACCGGCTTCCCCAGCCGCTTCTTCCGCGTCGTGGAAGAATGAACCGGCATGCTGGCCGCGCTGGTTGACCCACGACACCACCCGCACTCTCAGCCCGCTGCGTCGGGAGCAATTCGCCAGTTGCACCGGACGGAGACTGTTCTGCTGCTGAAGGCGGTGTTCCGTTCCGATTCGTTCGCGAAAGAACTCGATCGTGCGTGGTCGCACGCCTCGACTGGCGGAAGCCGATCATCCATACGCCTGAGGTTGCCGCATCTGACGTTGAATCCACGCACGCCACTGCTTGCTTCGGCCTGCCTGGCTTGGCTAAGCTGGGCGTGCGGACAGTCGCCTCAGAGGTGCTGGCCTTCCAGAAATGAGCAACGACTCCGGTGACGGACACAGCGGCCATTCGCATCGCGGGCGGAAATCCAGCCCGATGCGACGCCTTCGTCGTTGGTGGTATGGTTCGGCCCTCTACAAAGGATACTGTCGCAGTGCGGACCAGCTCTACGACTGGTGGCATCCGCGCTCGGAGGAAGGTTCCGGTTACGCCGGCTACTACGGGCGCTCGCGGCGCAGCCGGCTCGCCCGGGCGTGGGGTCATGCATGGCGGTGGGTGGGAAGATCCGCACCCTTCCGCGCCTGGCGCGCCGGCTTCATTCGCCTTTCCAACTGGTGGTACACTGAATCGAAGCGTGACCCTTCCAAGCCCGGCTACGGTTACGGGCATTCACGTCGCAGCCGCCTGACACGGGGAATCCGAAAGCTCAGTAGCTGGTTGCGGCGATCGGTGTTCTCGCGGCTGATGACCTCGGCCTCGAATGCCTTTTACAACTGGTGGTATCCTCTGGTGGACGATTCCCACTCGCACTCGGCGTACGGTTATTACGGACGGCGACGGCGCAGCCGGCCAGCCCTGGTCGCGGGCCATGTGCGCCGCCGGTGGCGCATGTCGTGGCTGGGGCGCATGTGGCAGCGTCTGAACCTGGCGTTCTGGGAATGGTGGTATCCGGAGGTTGAGGACTCGCACTCAGGTTACGGCTATGGCCACTACGGCCCGCGCCGGCGCAGCCGACTGCAATTGGCCACCGGCCGGATACGGCGCTGGTGGCGGAACTCGTGGTTGGGAAAGACCTGGCGGCGCTTCAACATCGCGTTCTGGGAATGGTGGTATCCGGAACCCGACGGCGTGTCGGGCGGTTACGGCTACGGGAGCCGGCGGCGCGTAAGCCGGCCGGTGCGGTTCGCCAAGCGGGTGCTCAGGTGGTGCCGGCGCACCTGGCTCGGGCGCAAACTCAAGTGGCTGCTGGATGATCTGGAAAACCTCGCTTACTACGTCAGTTGGCGGATCCGGCAGGATTTCGCCTTGTGGCGGATTCGGCAGTGGATGGTGCGTTGGCAAACCTGGGCCCTGCTCCTTTGCCTGGCAACAGGCACGGTGTATGGCTACCGGTATGGCTTGCCCCGTTACCACGCGTTCCAGGAACACCAGTACGCACAACAAGCGGACCTTTGGTTGAAGAAGGGAGACCTCTCGCGCGCTGTTCTCCGGGCCCGGCAGACCCTGAGCCTCAACCAGAGCAACGCCATCGCCACGCGGGTGATCGGCAACGTGGCGGAGTTCTGCAATTCACCCCAGGCCCTGTACTGGCGACGGCGCGCGGTGATGCTCGCCCCGGACGCCACCAATCGCCTCGAACTCGCTTCTACCGCCCTCAAGTTCGAGAGCTTCCCCTTTCCCATCGCGAACCAAGCCTTGAGCGAGATCACCCCGGAGGTTCGCGTGACCCCCTCGTTCCACCTCATCGCTGGCGCGATGGCCCTGAAGTTCAATAATCTGGCCGAAGCCGAGCGGCACTATACCGAGGCCCTGAAACTCGATCCGAATAATCCCGCCACGCGGCTTTCCCTGGCGGTCGTGCGGCTCCATGCGCAGGACCCGAAGATCATCAACGACTCGCGGACCACGCTCGAGCTGCTGCGCACGGATCGCAGCGTCGGGTTGCTGGCGCTTCGTTCGCTGGTGGCGGAGAGCGTTGACCACCACGAACTGGGCCGGGCGGAGACATTGTCCTCCCAGGTTCTGACCAACGCCCAAGCCTCGTTCAGCGATCGGATTCTCCACCTGGCAATTCTCAAGGCGTCCAAGAGTGACAAGCTGGCGGACTTCCTGAAAGAAACCCAGGTCAAGGCCAGTCGGAACGTGATGGCCATCGGTGAATTGGCGGCATGGATGAATTCGTCCGGGCACGCCCGTGAGGCCTTGGATTGGCTAAACAGTCTTCCAGCCGAGCAAACCCGCCAAGGTTTCCTCCCTATCTCGGTGGCCGATGCCTACGTTGCCTTGGGTGCCTGGAAGGACCTGGAGACGTATCTCATGAGTGGAAGCTGGCCGGGATTGGACCATATCCGCTACGCCATGTTGGCGATGGCAAGCTGGCGGCAGACCGGGGAACGGCCCTCAACGACTTGGAGATTGGCCGTACGCGCGGCCTTGCGGTCACCGGTGGCACTCAGCTCTCTCGCAGATCTGGCTGCCGCGTGGGGTTGGCGGCGCGAAGCCGAAGAGACGATTTGGGAGGCAGTGGACGGGTTCCCAGATCAGTCCTGGCCCTTGGACAACCTCGATCGGTTCTACACCTCCCGGGGGGACACCGAAGGACTCCGCCGGGTGTACGCGACCCGCATGCAGCGCGACCCAGAGGACCAACTGGCGCGCAACAACTACGCCATGGTATCGCTCCTGTTGAACAAAGATGTAGCTCGCGCCCAGGAAATGGCCGCGGAGCTCCATGCGGCGGATCCGCAGAGCCCAATCTTCTCTTCGACGTACGCCTTCTCGCTCCACCTCCAGGGCCGCACCCAAGAAGGCATCGCGGTGCTGCGCGCCTTGCCGCTTGAACAACTCAACGATCCGGCGCTCGGACTTTACTACGGCGTCCTGCTGGCGGCCGACGGCCAGAAGGAGATCGCCCGGGACTATCTCAAGCGCGCCGCGAGCACCTTCATGTTGCCGCAGGAAAAGGCCCTGTTGGATCAAGCTGTCGGACGGTGATAGACCGCAGGCACGGGAAATCGCTGGCTACCGCGACCCGAACTGTTGCTGCTCCAATTCCCGCATTCGTTCCACCTTGGGCGTCGAACCGCCGCAGGCGAACTCCGATTTGACCCAGGCGGTGACGATGGCCTTGGCCAGCTCCGGGCCGATCACGCGGGCGCCCATCGTTAGCACGTTGGCGTCGTTGCTTTTCTTCAGACGTTCGGCAGAGAACGTATCGTGACAGGTGCCGGCGAAGACGCCAGGGACCTTGTTGGCGACCATTGCCATGCCAAGGCCCGTGCCACAGATCAAGATGCCGCGGTCAAATTCCTTTGCGGCCACCCGCGTGGCCAGGTGATAGCCGATGTCAGGGTAATCCACCTTGTGCTCGCGAAGATAGTCCAGGTCCACCGCCTCCACGCCTTGCGCGCGCAGATGCTCCACGATCACCTGTTTCAGGGGCAGGCCCGCGTCATCACAGTCAATCGCGATTCGCATAGTCAGTCTTGTCATTGGGGGCGCGCACAAACGACTTCGCGCCCAAGTTCAGTCTTTGAGTCGTTCCTCCCCGTAGCCATGCGCTTTGGCTGGCCACGCCAGCGCGAATAGCAGGACGGCGATGCCGGTCATGCCGGTTAACCCGGCCAATCCGGCGTTCCAGCCGTAGTGCTGAACCAGCGCGCCCAAACCCCAGCCTGAAACCAAGGTGCTGGCGTAAGCGAAAACGCCAGTGAAGCCAATGGCGGTGGCGGCGACACGCTTGGTGGCGAGGTTCGCCACAATGGTGCCCACCAGCGCTTGCGGGCCGTAAATGAAGAACCCAGCGAAGCACAGCAGCAAAGTGCTCAGCCACACAGATTGACCCGGGAGTTTCCAGAAAAGCAGCATGGACTGCCCCGCCAGAACCATGGAGATCACGCATACCCGGGCCCCGCGTCCGCCAAAGAGCCGGTCGGTCAACCACCCGCTGAGGAGCATTCCGACGATCCCCGAACCCTCGAATGCGAAGACCATCCAACTGGCGTGCTCGATTTTGACCCCCTTCATCTCCGTCAGCAGCGTGGGTCCCCAATCAAAGACGCCGTAGCGAACCGTATAGACAAAGAAGTTCGCCAAGCAGAGGAACCAGACATACTTGTTGGTGAAGACCTGCTTCAGCAACGCGGTGGAGAAACCTTTCGCATCGGCCCCGGGCTGCACCGTGCCTTCCACTTCCGGCAGGCCGACCGAAGGCGGCGTGTCGGGCAGCGTCAGCAGCAGGAAAACGGAGCAAACGACCGCCAAGCCCGCCGGCACGAAGAAGCAGAGCCGCCAATTCCCGAAATGCGATACCAGGTAGCCACACAGCACCACCACCAACGCCGCGCCGATGGAATGGGAGGTATTCCAGATGGAGAAATTGGTGGCCAACTCCTTCGGCGAAAACCAATGTGTCATTAGCCGAGCGCAAGGCGGGAAACCCATGCCTTGGACCAAGCCGTTGAGCATCCACAACAATCCCAAAGTGATTGCGGCCGAACTGAGCCCGAAGAAGACGTTGACGATTGCGGAGAGAATCAGCCCGAACGCCATGAACGTGCGCGCGTTGCAGCGGTCGCCCAAAAAGCCGTTTGCAAACTTGGAGAGGCCGTACAGCAGCCCATGCAGCGTGAGAAAAAGCCCCATGTCGGTCTTGGTAATCCCAAGATCCTTCCCCATTTCCGGCATCGCCACACTGAGGTTCTTTCGGACGAAATAGAACATTGCGTAGCCGATGATCGAGGAAATGAGAACCCGCCGTTGCCAGCGGCGATACTCCGTTTTGATCTCGACGGCGTCCTGCAGCATGACGGGCGCAGGTGGGGCCGGAGCGAAGACGCTCAAGAGCATCGGCCAACGCGAGAGGCGTTTGGTGGGCGAGAGAGGCGGAACCGGCATGACTTCAATCGGCAGCGTATGTTGCTCGGTTACTCATACCCGTGCGCCTTGGCCCGCCAGCCAGCGGCGCATACGATGGTACCCAGCGCCGCCACGATCAACATGCCTTTGAAGGGGGCATCCCAGCCGTAAAGATCCACCAGCTTACCTACCCCCCAACCGGAAAGGGCCGTGCTCAGATAGCCGAACAAGCCGACCAAGCCGACCGCACTTGCCGCCGCGCGCTTGGTGGCAAGGTTGGCGGCGGCGATGTTGAGCAAGCACTGCGGGCCGTAAACAAAGAACCCAGTCACGCAGAGCAGAAGAGCGTTCAGCGCGAAGGACTGGCCCGCCACCTTCCAAAACAGAAACACCGCCACGCCGCACAGCGCCATGTAAAACGTGCAGGAGCGGAAGCTACGCCCGCCAAACCACCGGTCGGTCAACCAGCCGCCGACGAGCGCTCCGCACATGCCGGAGATCTCGTAGCCGGCAACGATCCAGCCCGCGTGCGACAAATCCAGATGCTTCTGCTGCGTAAGAAACGTTGGCCCCCAGTCGAGCACGGTGTAACGGATCGTGTAGATGAGAAAGTTCGCGATCGCCAGCAGCCAGATCCATGGATTGCTGAAGACGTAGCGCACCACGACGGATTTCCAATCGTCCTTCTCCTGCGGTGCGGTTTTGAGGTGCGAACCTTCTACTTCCGGCAGCCCAACGGACGGCGGCGTATCCGGCAGCGTGAACCAGAGATAAACTGCGCACAGGAACGCGATGCCCGCCGGAACAAAAAAGCACAGTCGCCAATCGCCAAAGTACTTGATGAGCGCTCCACATAGCACGAAGACGGCGCCGGCGCCAATGTTGGTGGAAGCATTCCAGATGGACATCTTGGTGGCCAATTCCTTGGGAGGAATCCAATGCGCCATCAAGCGGCCGCAGGGCGGATAGCCCATGCCTTGAAACCACCCGTTCAACATCCAGAAAGTGCCGAAGGCCACCACGGCGGTACTGAACCCGAAGAACACGTTCAACGTGGCTGAGATCACCAGACCGGTGACCATGACCATGCGGGCGTTGGCGCGGTCGGCGAGCACGCCGTTGCAAAGCTTCGCCACACCGTAGAGCAAGCCGTGCAACGTGAGAAACAGTCCGAGCTGGGATTTCTTGATGCCGAGGTCGGCTTCCATCACGGGCATGGCCATGCTCAGGTTCTTCCGGACGAGGTAGAACGTTGCGTAACCGAGGATGGTCGCGATCAGAATCCGGCGTTGCCAGACACGATGCCTCGCCTTGATTTCCTCGGCGTCGGTGGTGATCAGCGGAATCGCCGGTGCCGGCTCGAACATCCGAAAGATCGCGGGGAAATGCTTGGGGGCGGGAGCCGGCGGAGTAGCGGTTTCCATTAGGATGCGTGCGTGAAGTGGGCGGCGGCGTGGGCGTCAATCGGCCACAAACCGGTCGGACCAAAAATGCGATTCAGCGCGGTCTCCAACAGGCCGGTGCGCACGGCAAGATCAATGACGTTAAACCGGCGGCGGATGCAAAACGCCTGCCAATAACTCCGGCGCAACCGTTCACGGGTGATGCCGATGTGCTCCGGTTCGGTAGGCGCGCCGGCCGCGCCCAACATCTGCTTCAGCGTTTCCAGCGGCAGCAACTGGGCACGCAGCTTCGGTTTCAACTCCGGCCACTGCGTGCGTAACTTCATCAGTTGCTCGCGCAGTTGTTCGCGCGTGTTGTGCTTGGCGCGCAGTTCTTTCTCCGCAACCACCGCCAAATCGCCATCGCGAAGAAGCTCCCGCGCGCGCCGGCACCATTCGTCTGCGTCCGGCCATGCCGCGCAGCACGCGTCCACGTCCAACCGGTCAAGTGGTTGTTCCAGCATGACCTCGTGGAGGACCGTGCTGGCCAGCGTCCCGATGGCCACTTTGAATCCGTGAGAGGGCGTCTTGCCGTTGTGAGTGTGGTGCTGATTGTCCCACAGGTGGCTGAACTGGTGTTCGGCACCGGAGGCGGGCCGGCTGGACTGCGCCGATTGCATGGCAAAGCCACTGAGCAGCAACCCTTCTGTGAGCCGCCCAACGGCCCTCGGATCGCGCGCCGGAACGCCCGCGGGATCGCTGACCATTTCGCGCAGGCGGCCTTGAACCATGGCCCAGGCCTGCGCGTGAATCGGCTCCGCGCCAAAGGCGTCGGCCAGAATCCAGTCCGCACCTGCGGGAACCTTGGCCAGCAAGTCAGCGTAGCCCCAAGAATTCATCAGGCCGGGCGCGCTGCAGATCACGTTCAGGTCGGCCACCACGGCGGCGGGCGCCGGGCAAAGAAAAGTCTGCTTTGCGCCCTTGTGGGTAATGGACGCGCCGAAGGCCGTGTAGCCATCCATGGAAGCCGCCGTGGCGACGCACAAGTAAGGCCGGTTGGTGTGATGCGCAGACAGCTTGGTCAGGTCGTTGATCGTGCCGCTGCCAACCGCGACCGGAATCGCCTGGTGCGGGGTCAACGCCGCCTCCAACTGCTCGATGAACCGATACTCTGCGTAGAGCGACGGATCGCGGAAGATAAACGTCTCCAAAACCGGATGCTTCGCCGCGCGGAATGCCTCCAACACCTTCTGGCCGGCCACGGTGAATGTGGGTTCATCCGCCACCAGCATTGCTGGTTTGTCGCCAAACCGCGCCCGGAACACTTCAGGCGTCTTCGACAAAACACCTTCGCCGATTTCCAGGGCCTTCGTTTCGGAAGCGGCTTGCAGCGCTTGTTGGAGGGAAAGAGTCGTGAGCTGTATCATTCGCTTGTCTCCGGAAACCATGGCGCCATCGGCTCTCACTTCGCAGCCTTGGCATAGTAATCCCGCACCGCCTTCACTGCGACGTCGGGGAAGTCCGTGGCGAACGCCATGACACCAAGGTCCAGCAACTGCCAGTAGGTTTCCGGTTTGTTCGCACCCCACGGCAGGGCTTCGAAGAGGATTCCGTGCGTGCGCAATTCGTTGCCCGCGGCACGCAGGAACTGGCGAGACGGAACGAACGGCTCTGCGGACGCGCTGTTGGTGTTTGCGCTAACGTGAATCTGAAGCTGGGTGATATACGCGAACTTCGTTTCGCGCAGCTTCTCGAAGCGCTTGGCCAGGGCCTCTTCCGTACCGCCCATCCAGTGCAAGGTCATGGATTCCGGCACCAGTTTCTTCCAACTGCATACGAGGTCGTACTTCGTGCTGCAAAACGCCACCTGCCGGGCGACCTTCGCAGCGCGCACTTCCGTGGCAAGCTGGTTCAGGTCCACGTTCTTGATGTCGAGGTAAAGCTTTCGCTCCGGCTTGCCGATCATGAGCTTGAGCACCTCGCTGACCCTGGAGACATGCCGCCCCTGGAACTGTTCGCCTTTCCAGCCGCCGACATCGAGCTTGGACAGTTCGGCATACGTGATGTCCTTCACGCCCTTGTTCACCAGATCGGGCGGCGGATCTTTCACCGTGCGGCTGAAGTTGCCGTCATGGAACAAGACGATCACGCCGTCCTTCGTCGTCCGCACGTCGCACTCGGGCCAGGTGCCCAGCTTCCAGCCCAGCTCGTACGCCTCCAGCGTATTCTCCGGCAGCAGGTCGCCCGCACCCCGATGCGCCTGGATGACGAATTGATCGAGCGGAATATGGTCGCGGGCATTCCAGTTTGAGGGCGCGGTAGCGGGCTGACAGCGCCCCGCGCAAACGGAAATCAGGAGGCTCAAACCAGCCAGCGCCGGATACGTGGTTCTCATTTCTTGAGTGGCGTTTTGTTGGTGTCCGCAGGTGTGGTCTTCTGGAGCAGGGCTTGGGCGGCCGCTACGTCAACCAACAAGGACTTGACCAGACCGCCGCGGACAGCGGCGGTAATGGAAACGGACCGGTCGGCACCGGCGACGACCCCGATCACTTGCGGAATCTTGCGCACCTGATCCAGATCAATGCTGAGGACGCGGTCACGCCAGGGGGAATCGCACTCGCGCCCCACCTTGTCGAAGAACCGGCCACAAATTTCGCCCACGGCGCCACGTTCCTTGAGGTCCCGCAGACCAGCGGCATTCAACACGCCCCGCTCGACAAAAGCCGAGTTGTCCAGTGAACCGACGCCCACAATGGCGACTTCGGCCTGGCGCAACCGCCGCCACAGCCCGCGGATTTGCTCGTGCGCCAGGAATGAATCACGCGTTCGCCGATCCGGCACGAAAGCCGGCGTGTTCAGCGTGAGGAAGAAACCACCACTCCGCCGGGCCAGCGTGCGCCCCAATTCCAGCGCGTCCACTGGACCGACGGTAAAGTCAATGCTCCCCATCGCCTGAATCACCGTGAGGTGGCGATCCTTGTCCTCCGGCAATGCCTGAACCAACTCGCGAATCGTGCGTCCGCCGGCGATGGCAACCACGCTCCCGGGCGGAATCAGCGAAGCGACGAAGGGCGCGCCAAAATGGCCGACGGCGCGCCGCGCCTCTTCTCCGGTCGAGCCCTCCACCGTCTTAACGACTGCCGCGGCGTCCAGCTTGAACTGCCGGCAAAGCTGCTGTTCGAGTTCCTTATGGCGGGGTTCGTATTCCGCCACCGAAATCCGGACAATGCCCCGCTGGCGCGCGAGCGCCAGCAGTCTCGAGACTTTCGCCTGCGAAACCTTGACGAACTTCGCCACCTCGGTCTGGCCCAGCCCGTCCACGTAATAGAGGCGGGCGGCCAGCCGCAATTGTTCATCTGAATATCCGTTCTGCATGAATGCTCTCGAGATCAGTCCGGCGTCCAGCCAGATTCGCGGACCATCGGTGAAAGCTCCGCCATTCTACGCCGCAGCGGTTTTCGCGCGCGCGGCTGAAGCTGCGGGTTTCTCTGGGCTCACGCCAGCGGCAACCTGGTAACGCTGTTCCTCGGCAGCCTGCTGTTCCCGGCTCCAACCGAGCAACTCGCCCATCCAGTCGCCCACGCGCTCCGCCCGCTCCGCTGCATCCCTCAAGTAATAATGCCAACTCGTCCTTCGCAGCATCACGTCGTCGAGATGCACGGCCCATTCACGGCGGCAGTAGTGCTCCACCACCGCGCGCTCAAAGACCGGTGGCAGAATCCCGCTCACTCCGCGCGTCTGCTCCAACGGCAACAACGGTTCCTTCGCGGTGCGGCACGGGCTCGCCGCGAGGCGCTGTTTCCGCACAATCCGGTCCACGGTTTGTTCCGCCATCAAACGGTAGGTCGTCAGCTTGCCGCCCGCCACGTCCCACCAGCCCGCCTCGGGATTCTTGATCTCGTGCGACCGCGAGATGTCCGAGGGCTTTCCGTTCGGATTGGCAATCAGCGGACGCAACCCCGCCCAGGCGCTGATCACATCGCCCGCCGCGAGTTTCGCCTGCGGGAAGAACTGGTTGGTGATTCCCAGCACATAGCGGATGTCCTCGCCATCGGCGAAGACCTCGTCCAGCG
Organism: uncultured Verrucomicrobiota bacterium; assembly: GCA_964371005.1. Classification (GTDB taxonomy): domain Bacteria; phylum Verrucomicrobiota; class Verrucomicrobiia; order Limisphaerales; family MWDV01; genus MWDV01. Next base: position 25,452 of record CAYJNU010000004.1, read on the forward strand.
AACCAGTGTAATCCGTGTCGGTCGTCCCCAGAATGGTGCGCTCACCCCAGGGGATGGCGAACAAGATGCGCTTGCCCTCGGTCATGACGACCGTGTCGGGCACCGGCACGCGGGCCCGGTCCACGACGAGGTGAATGCCCTTGGTCGCCCGCAACTTGACGCGGCTGTGGGGCAGGCCGTCCGCCCAGGGCCCGGCAGCGTTCACCACCGCCTTCGCCTTCACCGTGAGATGGGCCTGCGTCAACCGGTCCGCCACGGAGCATTCCCAAACCGGGCCCTGCTGCGCATCCTGAAACCGGCAGTAGTTCAGCACCAACGCGCCGGCGTTGGCCGCGGAACGCAGCGTGTCAATGGTCAGCCGCGCGTCATTGGTGAATCCGTCGTAGTAACGCACCGCGCCATTGAGATTCACGGGTGTGAGTGCGGGCACTTTCGCGAGCACGCCGGCTTTGCTGAGCCAGGTCGAGTTGCCCAAGTTCCGCCCACTGCACAGCAGGTCGTAAATTTTGACGCCGATCTTCAACTGCCAGAGCACCCAATTCTTGTTCCCGCGATAGGTCGGGAAAATGAACGGCAGCGGATCAGCCAGATGCGGCGCGATCTGATGGATGACCTTCTTCTCGACGCTGGCTTCATGCACCAGCCCCACGCGGCCTTGCGCCAGATAGCGCAGTCCGCCGTGCAACAGTCGGCTGGAGCGGCTGCTGGTGCCAAACGCGAAGTCGTGTTGCTCGACCAGTCCCACCTTCAACCCCCGCATGGCCGCGTCCCGCGCCACGCCGGCCCCCACAATGCCCCCACCCACAATCAGTACGTCCAGGGTCTCCTCCTGCAACGCGTTTAATGCCCCGACCCGATTCCAACTCTGTTTCATCGTCATACCCTGTTACTTTCCATTCTCCCCGTTTCGAGTCTCCCGCAACCGTTCACCCAGTTCGGCGAGGCCGCTCATCATAAAATCCGGCGCAGGGACCATCTGCTGCGCCTCATGCGCCTTGGTTTCACCCGTCAACACCAGGACGCCCACCGCACCCGCACGCTGCGCCATCGCCATGTCCGTGTAGAGCCGGTCGCCAACCATGGCGACCTGACGCGGCTCCAACCGGTGCCGCCGGAGAATCCCACGAATCATGCAGGGGTCGGGTTTGCCCAGCACCACCTCCGGCGCCCGCCCCGTCGCACTCTCCAGCGCCGCGCACACCGCCCCGCAATCCACCAGGACCGTCGGTTCGTCCGTCGGGCACACCCGGTCGGGATGCGTGGCGATAAACGGTTTGCGCTCGCCAATCCAGTAGGCCGCCCGACACAGCCGCGCGTAGTTCAGCGTGGTATCGAACCCGACCAGCACCGCATCCGGCTCATCCTGGGCGCTGTCTGCCGTGGACACAAAGCCCGCCGAGGTCATTTCTTCGATCATGCTGGGAGTCCCCAGAATGAAGAGGCGCTTCAACTGCGAACGCTCCTCGTGGAAGTATTCGATCGTGGCCTGCGTTGAGGTATAAAGCTCTTCCGGCCTGGCGGTGATGCCCAGCTTGGCCAGTCGGGTCAGGTAATCCCGCGAACTCTTGCTTGAATTGTTGGTCAAGAAGGTATGGCCGATGCCCAATCCAGGCAGCGCGGCCAGAAACGGCAGCGTCGCCTCGAAGAGCGTGCCCCCGCTATAGATCGTTCCATCCATGTCCAGCGCGAGGTGTCGCACTTGTGATAATCTGTTCATTTAGATTTCGTCACCATCGTGCCTGGCAAACCGGCCGGCAACGCATAAGTCCAAAGTCCTCTGAGGGGGATTGCCTCGTCCTTCAGCCTTCCGCCCACCCAACCGCTTCAGACCGTCTCCCCCGAGGTGGGAGCGGCGCGCAAGCCGCCCCCACCCCTACCCGGGTCTCACACCACTTTCCAAACCCAACCACTACGGATAAATGACTCGGTAGAATGCCGCACCTGCCAACGGAGTGCTGTCAGTGAAGGTCGCCCTGCCGTCCGTGCCGGTCGTGGCCGTGCCACGGGTTTCCCAGGTGCCTCCCAACGTCCCGACCCGCTGAACGGAGTAGGTCTTGCCGGCCGTGCCAGTGAAGTTCACCTGCACGCTGGTGGAATTCCACACGGGAGACAACAGGGTAATATCCTCGGGCACGGGAATCGTGCCCGGTGAGTAGAACACACGAAGTTGCGGCCGGGACGTCTCGGCGGCCTGCTCTGCCGAGCCGATGCCAAACCCATCGCGCCCGAATTCCCAAGGCAGAATCGCCCAGCCGTAGTTGGGTCGTTGGTTGTACGCCCAAGCCTGCACGTCGGTGGTCATCTCGTAAGCGAAATAGCCGCCAGGCACATTGGCGAGGCTCTCATCCCCGATTTGCGCAGTGATCGCAACGACCGCTTGCACACCATCCGCCTGCACACCATCCCCCAGATCGTTCCAGGTGTTCGTGGCTTCCCACGGCTGGAGCATCGCGTGGAAGTGGCCGCCGGCTCCCGGTGAGTTGCTGAACAACGCGGCAAGATCCAACATCGCAGCGTGGATCGTAGCCCCCGACGGCACCTGTCCTTCCCCGTCACCGACGACGTCGTCGAAACGCAGGAGCACCTGCTCCTGATCTTGCACCCCCGTGGTCACCTCGTAGTCCGGGAACATGGTGGCACTGGTCGAGAATTCGGTATTCGCGTTGGCTCCACCCCGAATGCGCGTGTCGACCGCGCCGATATAGCCGTTGACACCGTAACGGAAGCTGGCCATCGACGTACCTTCCGGCACCCACAGCACCCGCAAGGCGGGCCGCTCCACAATGTTCGTCGCCTCTGAAGGCGAGAACGCCATGTAGTCATAACCGCTCTCCTGCCACGCCGGCATCACCCAACCGTAGTTGGCGTCACCCCTGGCCCAAGCCTGCACGTCCGGGGTAACACCGAACGCTTTCTGGCCGGCGCCCGTGCTTCCGCTCAGACCCGTCACGCCAAGCTGCGAGTCATGGGTCGAACGCGCCCTGGCGTCGTCCGGGTATGCATATCCATCGCCCGACGACAGATAATTCATGTTCTCATCCCAAGGGATGAGCATCCGATACAGCGGGCTGCCATCACCGGAGTTGTTCACGTAGATCTGGAGTTCGGCGTAGACAATTGTGGCGTTGGTCGGAATCTGCCCCGGCCCGTCCCCGATAATATTATCGAACCGCAGAAGCACGCTCCGATCCGGGATCAAGCCGCTCATGCCGATCCCCAGACCGCTGGCCGAGCTGCCTTCTGGGTACGCGGTCTCGGGGAACGTCGCCCACAGTTCCACGTCCGCCGCCCCTGCATATTCGCCGTACCCGTAATCGGCACCCTGTTGGAATTCCGTGGCGCGCACGAGCCCGAGTTTTATGACCTTGCTGGCGGTGCTGGCACCTCCCGCTCGGGCGAGTGCCACGGTGACCGTGCGGTCGGCCAGGGACGGCTCGCTGTTCACATTGCTGAACATCAAAGCGCGCACCAGCGCTTGCACTCCAGCCGGGGTCGCTGCGCTGTTCAAAGTCACCACCAACGGATTCACGCCGTCGCCGCCCGCAGACGTGCCGATCGTGGTGCCGCCGTACTTGACCGTACCCGCGGAGACACTGATTTGATTCGTCTCCGTTCCGGTGCTGCGAATGCCCAGCCGATCATCCGCGGTGCCGCTGCTGGTCAACGTCACGGTCAACGTGGCGCCATTGTAGTTCCCAACCGCGTCCTCCACCGTGGCCCAGCCGTCCAAGCCAACACCCGAGGTGCCGATACCGTAAATCGCCGGCCCCGAAGGCAGCGTCAGGCCGATCTCGTTGTCCATCGTGATCACCAGAATCGGCGCGGGCACGAGGGCGGCGTAAACCGCATCGCTTGAGGTGACCGAACCGGCGAAGTTGAAGGTGATGTTGCCGTCGTTAACCTGGTCATCCACGCCCGTCACCGTGAAGGTCTGCGGCGTGTTCCAGTTCGCGGCGGTGAACGTGGCGCTGGCCGGGGCGATTGTACCCTCAGACAGGTCGCCGGAGAGATAGCCCACCGTCACATCTGCCACGGGTTGACTCCCGAGCACCACCGTAAAGGTGGCGGTCGTCCCAGGCTCTTCAACACTCAGTTCGGTGGGGGTCACGGCAATGCCCGCCGTGTCGTTGTCCTGATTCACCGCGGCAACGTTCAGAACGTTGAAACCGCTGTATGCCGGATCCGTGCTGACCGCCGCGGCCGTCTCAATCGTATAGGCCACATCGCCGTCAACCACCAGATCGTCCACGCTGGTCACCGTCACCAGTTGGGGCGCATACCAGTCGGACGGGGTAAAGGTCAGACTCACCGGGGCAATGGTGCCCTCGGTGGTATCCGTGGAGGACACACCAATGGTCACGTCCGCGGTCGGCGCAGAGTTCAACACCACGGAAAACGTGACCTGTCCGCCAGCCTCGGAGGTCGTCACGCTGTCCACGCTGACCGTGACGCCGGGCTCGTTGTCCGCGTTGAGCACGGAAACGTCACTGGGCTTCAGCCCGTTGTAATTCGTATCGGCGCTGGTGGCCGCTGCCAGATTCACCGTGTAGGAGATCTGGCCGTCCGCGAGGGCGTCATCCTGCCCGGTCACCGTGACCGTCTGTGGAGTACTCCAATCCGAGGCCGTAAAGGTCAGTGCGCTCGGCGAAACCAAGCCTTCGGTCGTATCGCTGGAGCTGACGTTGATCGTCACATCCGCCTTCGGCGGGGCATCCAGCACCACCTCGAAAGAGGCCGTGTCACCGTTCTCGCTCGTGAGCAGGTTCTCGGTCGGGGTCACCGTAACGCCCGGGGTTGACGCCGGGACGAACACGAACGAACAAACCGCCTCAGGTTCACCCAACGCGCCCACGGGGGTCTGAAGGCCCATCCCTGGGGTATCGCGCGACTGAATCTCCCAACCGTCACCGGCCGCGGTAGGTTCGTAGGTAACGATGTTATCCGTGTTCAACGCGCCTTCCGCTTCTGCAGAGATGATCAGCACACCCTCGGCGGGCGTGTAGTCATTCATCTTCAACTCCCACCTGCCCGCGCCGATTTCCAACATGGGGCGAACCGTAAACTGCGGGGCGTCGCCACTGAACATGCTGATGCTGCCGTCGCCGTTGAACCGACCCGAGATCAGCATGGTGTTCGTCTTGGGAATGAACACCCAAGCGATGGGATCCTGCTCGGAGTTGTTGAATGTAGGCGTGGACATATCCTTCACCCGAACCAGCCAAGTGCCATTGTTGGTGGGGTTAACGGCGGCCAAGGCATAGTTTTGTTCATCCTTACCACCGTTGACGAGCAGCACTCCGTCCGTCTGCGCGTTAATGCCAAAGCTCGTCAGGTCCACAATGAACCGTCCGTTTTGATACCACGTGAAGTGCTTATCGAGCTCCAATCCGGGCGTACCAATCAGTGTGTCATTCGTCCCGCCGTTGGCGCGGGTCGAGTTGCGCACGAGCGCACCGATGTACTGGTCGTAGGGGAACCAGGCCCCCGCCAGATTCACGTTGAACTCGACGCCGTTTCCAGCTACCTGCGCCATGCTGGCAAAGGAGCAAATCCGGTAGGGGCTGGAGTCGTGGACCGTGCTGATGGGCCAACTGTTCGTGCCGTAGTTGTTCCGTTCGTTTTGCGCCACGGAGGAGAGGAGGATGCCGCTATTCACGTCCGTTGCGTAATCCGGCCCCAGCTCAACGTAGCAATCGGCACGGTTATACCACTGATAGCCCGGAATGGTGGCCTCCCCGAACTCATCCAGCCGGTTGGTGAAATAGTCCCGCTTGATCGCCCGGAAATTGTTGATTTCGAGGATCGAGCTGACGATGCAGTTGGAGTTGTCGTTGTAGTCCGTTGGGAAATACGGCATCGGCGGCACCTGATTGGAATCGATTTCCGGAAAGTCAATCTGGTCCACTTGGAGCAATCCGGCCGACACGCCGTGATAGACGCGCCCGGCTCGGGCAGCAGCAGGCCAGAGCAAGGTCAGCACCGTTAAAACGGCCAGGAAGAGCACCGCCCGGCGGCGGAACAACGCGGGGGAACACATGTCTCGATGAGAGTGAGGTTGCTGTGGGTTCATGGTATGTTTTCGGATTTCTGGGGTTTTGGTTCTCTGGGGTAGTTGGTGGTTCAGGGGACGAATCCCGGATCTCAGTCCCCTTTGTAGTGGTTCGAGTCGTGGGAGAAATTCCATACGTGCAGCCAGCGGTTCAGCCGGACGAACTCGGCGTGCCCGTCGCAGAAGGCCACGGTGGCGCCCAGCGTGCCGTGGTTATCCATTGCATCGGGGTAGTTCTCATTGTCATTCTGCCCCGGCGTGTCATCCGCATCCGTCAGAAGAAAGATTCCGGCCGCACCCGGGCGCATGCCGATGGCCTGAGTGTAGTTCTTGATGACGTACGCCACCACGGATCTATCGGTCTTCTTGATGGCGCCGGAGTGATTGCCGAAACACTCGTAACTCGACCCGATGGTCGCCTGGGGGGTCTTGGCGTTATCCGAAAGATCGCGCATGAGGTACTCCCCAGCTTTCTGCGGATTTGCAACACGGTTGGTTGCGATGTTGTTCTTGGTCGCCGGGCACACGTAGGAACCCAGCGACTTCACGTAGGTCGGATACAGCCAGTTCAGGTCGTCATCCGAACTAGCTCGGTCCGTGGTGGAGTACTTTTGTGCTTCGGTGTAATAGCTCCCGTTCCAGGATGCCCCGGAGAGATGACCGTTGTTGTCATCCGCGTACAACATGCTTCCGAGGCCCAGTTGTTTCAGATTGTTCAGACACCCGATTCGCTTGGCCTTTTCCTTGGCTTTCGACAAGGCAGGCAACAGCATGGCAGCCAGGATGGCGATGATGGCGATGACTACCAAGAGTTCGATCAAAGTGAAGGCAGTGCGTTGGACACAACGTTCAGATTCGCAGTTCATATCGGCGACAGTGTGCGTGCAGATCAGCAACGACTTGATGACTATTCAGCAACGTTCTGGTTAACCCGGCGGAACCCCGCCGGTGTGGACGCAACTTTGGTCTGGTCGCGTTAACGCGTCAAGTGTGACATGCTGAATAAGGATTCAGTTTGGTTGGCTCGGCGCGCTCCACGCCCCCTCCCCAGGCTCGAGTAACCCGACGATCACCGCGGCCAGCGAACCCCAGTGTTCGCAGCCGCGACGCCGGAAAGTCGGAACACTTCGTCGTGATACTGACTTACCCCGCTTCGGGAATGCAGGCGCACGGGCATAGAATTCGATGGGCTGCCAAATCCAGGGTTGAACAAACCTCCAGATTGCTGCGTCATGTGGGTGATTTATGCGCCAATCCAATCTCCGCTTTGCCATCCTGACAGCCGCGTTCGCTCTGCCATTCACCACCCTCCACCAAGTTTCCGCCGCCACCAACACCGCAAAGCTCCCCATAATCCGCCTCGCCGCCGACGGGCGAACATTCGAGACGGAGCGCGGTGAACCGTTTTGTCCGTTTGGCGTGACTTACTTCCGCCCGGGCACGGGCTGGGCGCCACAGGTGTGGAAACAGTTCGACGCCGAGGCCACCCGACGCGATTTCGCTCGCATGAAGGAACTCGGGGTGAATTGCGTCCGCGTCTTCCTCAGCTACGGCTCGTTTCTCATGGAGACGAACCGGGTGTCACCCGACGGCCTGGCGAAGCTGGATCAATTCCTTGTCATCGCCGAGGAAGCCGGCATCTATGTGCATCCGACCGGGCCGGACCATTGGGAGGGACTGCCTGATTGGGCGAAGACGGATCGCTACGCGGACGAGGTCGCCTTGCGCGGCGTCGAATGCTTCTGGAAACAAATCGCCGCGCGCTATCGCGGCCGCCCGGTGATCTTCGCCTACGATCTGCTCAACGAACCGGAAATCCGTTGGGACACACCGCCGATGCGCGAACGATGGAATCGCTGGCTCGAAGCGAAATACGCCACGGCTGCCCCCCTCGCTCAAGCCTGGGCCGTCACAAATCAAGACCTCGCGTTCGGCTCGATCCCTGTCCCGCCGAAGGAGGACTGCGCGGGCTGCGCGCGGTTGCTCGACTTCCAGCACTTTCGGGAAGACGTTGCCGACGACTGGACGCGACGGCAGGTGGCCGTCATCAAGGAGGCCGACCCCCGGGCGCTTGTCACCGTGGGTTTGATCCAGTGGTCCGTACCTCGCAGATCGCCGCGTGCTGGCATTACTCCGCTTTCCGCCCAGTGCGACAGGCCCGGCTGCTGGATTTCACGGAGATACACTTCTACCCGCTGGCCAATGGCTTCTACGAATACGCCGCCGCGGACGAGGCGAGAAACCTCGCCTACCTTGAAAACGTCGTCAGCGAAGTCGCCCGGTGCGGCAAGCCGGTGGTAATCGCGGAATTCGGGTGGTATGGCGGCGGCAAGCTGACCTTCGGCAACCACCCGTTCGCCTCGGAGGAACAACAGGCGCGCTGGTGCGAACGGCTTGTGACCTCCACGGCGGGCCTCGCGTGCGGCTGGTTGAACTGGGGGCTCTACGACTACCCGGGTGCCGGCGATGTGAGCCAGCTCATCGGCCTGCTCACGAGCGACGGCAAGACGAAGGTGTGGGGCAGCAAGTTCAAAGAACTCAGCGCCAGTCACGGAAACCGGACGTTGAGTCCGCCCAAACTTGGCCCACGCCCCGCGCTAGACTGGGACCTGTGCATCACCAGCGCCGCGGAGGGAGCGAGATTCCGGCAACGCCACCACGAAGCGTGGCAGGCTGAGCGAAAGTAAACTCACCGCGAGCGTGCTTCTGGCGTCCTCGCCGGAAGCTCCATCCTGAGACTCGCAGAGGAGCCTGATCTGTCGGCAAGAAGCCGACGGCACGCTGCGACTACGAAAGCGGTGCTGAAGACACGCGCAATCCAGACGCTTCGCCCGGTTTGATGCGGAGCAATTGACCAGCGTTCACAGACCTCGCGAAGCGTCTGGACTGCGTGCGGTTTACCGCCGCTTTGGACCGGACCACAACCCTCACTGCGAACTCAAACCCCGGCGGCACAGGCCCACGCTCCGTTATCCCTCGCTCGCAACGTCCGGTACCGGTGCGTCCACGGGTCAATCCGGCAGATCGCCTGATAGGCGCACTGGTCGCAGGCCAGGGTCTGCTTGTGGCGAAACGGGTCTACTTGCACCGCGCCGGCAAAGATCTCGCGCCCCATGCGTTTCAGGTTATCCTCCGTCGCGCGCAGAAGCGTCGCGAAGTCCTCTGTTGACATCGCTTCGCGACAGTTCTTCATCAGCTCGCCGTCCTGCTTGCGCCGGTAATTGAACTGGTCGCCCTTCTGCGCGCCGCGGCGATCCAGTT
>CAYJNU010000004.1:34771-43117 GCA_964371005.1 uncultured Verrucomicrobiota bacterium
GCGTCGAACCGACCCGCGTGTTGATACGCCAGACGGCGCGCCTCGTCTGCATCCACCAATGCCTCGGCGCGATTCGCCTGCCGATCGTAAAGCCCCCGGAGACTCACGTAAAACACGCCCGCCGGGCGCAGTCTGCCGACGCCGAATGCCCTGCGCGGTTCCCGCCAGTGCTGTAGAACGCTCAAGTAAGCGGGCAATTGCAGTTGCACTCCGTTGGCCAGCAGCACCGGATCGAGTTCCTTCTGGCTCGACTTGTAATCCACGACCACGCACAGCGCCTCCTCGTCGGTCGCCCCGCGGCAAAGATCCACGCGGTCAATCCGCCCGCGCAACGCCAACCGCCGACCCGCGCCCAAATCCAATTCCCACGCCGGCGCGCCGTCCGCTTCGCCGAACGGCAACTCCACTGCCACCGGATCAAAGTCGTATTGCCCCCGCATCCAGCCAACGAGCACCGCAACGAAATCCTGCAATGCACCAGTCAACATCTGCGCAGTAAACCGTGTCTGCCCACTCACCGAAAACAAACCCTCGCGAAAGGTCGTGGCCAGGGCTTGGGCGATGCGACCGACCCGCGCCCGCGCCTCCTCCGGTGTGACGTCGCGCCAGCGCTTGCCCTCGCGGCGTAACTGCTCGTGAAACGTGGCGAGCACATCGTGCTGGTAACTACCTTGCTCGCGGGCATCCAGTTCAAATCGAACACGCTCCTCGGCCCGGAGGCCCGCATAGACAAAGAACTTGAACGGACATGCGGCGAACTGCTCCAACCGGCTGACAGAGCTACGCAAGGTCGGGCCGTAAAGCCGGGCAGCGAGCGCCGGGTTGAGACGGTCCTGCGCCACGACGCCCGCGTAATCGCGGAGGTGGACCAGTGAGGGCAGGAATCTTGAAAGCGAGGTTTGGCCGGGCGAGGCAGCCGTGGGGCAGGTCTCCAAACCTGCAGGATCGCTGGCTTTCAAGCCAGCGCGGGGCATGGTCGCGGACAGTCCGCGGAATCGCAAGGCCACGTCGCCATAGTCTGGAATGCCCGCACCGTGCTTTTCACCCGGCCATTCCGGCAGCGCGAGCAATTGCGGGATCAACTCCTGAACATGCAATGCCTCGTGGGGGACAGCTTCAGGTTCCGCTTGCGCTTCCGATCCCAGCGCCGGACTCCCGTCCGGCGCGGCGGTGCGTGCAGTGGTCTGCGCAGTGCCGATTTGCAGATCGGCGCGCCGGGACGCCCGCTCGAGTTTGAGTTTCGGGAACAGACTCGCCAGCCTGGCCACGAACGGCGAGAGGTTGAGCGGTTTGCCTTCGGCATCGGCGCGGGCGGCGGTGAGAATGAGCTGCTGACGGGCGCGCGTGCAGGCCACGTAACCAAAATGATGCTCCCGCCCAATTTGCCGCCGGGGCAGCAAACTCAGCGCGACGCCTTGCTCCGCGAGCGCGGCGAGTTCGGTTTCGGTGAGCAACGGCCCGGCCGTCGGTCGCGCCGGAAACACGCCCTCATTCAAGCCGAGCACCAGCGCGAGCTTCACGTCCGGATTGCGCGAACGGTTCACCGCGCCGATGCGCACCTGGTCGAGCGCCGGTGGAATCACGCCGACAGTGAGACTGCCCAAGCCGGCGTCGAGGATCGGCAGCCACTCGCCCAGCGCAAACCGTTCCTCGGGGAACGCCCGTTCGAGGTTCTCAAGCCACGCGTTCATTTCTTCCCAAACGGTAAGATGCACCGCGCCGATTTGGTCGGCACGTCCGCCAGCACGCCCGACCGCGCGGTCGGGCGTCTCGGCCCAAGCTTCAAGCTGCGCTTCGATCTGCAACGCACCCCAAAATTCGCGCAAGGCCGCGGCCAGCTCCAAACCACTGGGCCGGGCTTGCCGTCCGCCCAGAGCGAGCGCGAGTGCGGAAAAAGGCGGCACGAGGTCCTTCCGCAAACGTTCAAACGATTCCGCCCGCGCCGGGTCGTCCGCCAACGTCAGCGGCCGGAGCCAGGTCGGACCCTGCCAGCCGTGGGCCAGCGCCTCGTTCTCCAACCGGTCAATCTGATCTTCCTCCGCAGACACGAGCCCGGACTTGAGGGCCGCGAACCAATCTTCGTTCCGCCAGTTGCGGGCCACCGTCCGCAGCGCGCTGCGTGTCAACTCGGCCAACGGGTGATGAGAAACCGACTCGCGGCGATCCATGAAACACGGTATTTCGTAACGGGCAAACACCCGCTGGAGTGCGGCGTGGTAGCTTTCAAGACTTCTCACCAGTACCGTGACCTCACAGAAACGTCCGCCGGTGTGGAGAAAGCGAAGAATCTCGCGAGCCGCAAACACGGCCTCCGCTCCGGCGTCCGCACATTCGACGACGCGAAGAGACTGGCTGAGGGCGTCGTGGTCGCGACGGTGTCCAGGAGCGCGGCGGTCCCCTGCCGCTGTCGGTTCCGATGGGGCTGCCGCCGCGCAGTCAGCCAAAGCGCCAGAAGACTGGCGCACTCCAAAACCTGGCCGACTCTCTGCGACCTCTTGCTTCAAGGCGGCGCCTCCGACCGGTGCGGCCTTCGGTTCAAACGCCTCCGGCTCGGCCCACATATGCTCAAGGTGCTGCAAGAATTCGTTGCCGGAGAAACGGCCGCGGTCCCCTTCGCGGGCGAGTAACTCGACTTTGAGAGCGCAATCGGGCACTCCCGTGAACGCTGTCTTGCATCGTTCAAACGAGTGGCGCACAACCGACCAGGTGGATATCCAGGAAACCGGGTCTTTCGGCTCACGATCGAGGCAGAAAGTGACCGTGGCCTGTTCGCAATGCCGGGTCAGCGCCGCCAGCACGGAAACTTCCTGCGGAGCGAACTCGGCAAAGCCATCCACCCACAGGCCCGCGATGCGTGGTTGGGCAGGCGCGCGGCGAAGTGCGGACGCGAGAACGTCCAGCAAGCTCTCTGCATCCTGCAGTCCCCGCTCGTTCAGCCAGACGAGATAGCTTTCCAGCAGCAGCGCGAAGTCGTGGAGTTTGGCGGCGATGCCGGGTGTTTCGCCGAAGTGCGCGGCCACGGCGCGGAGTTGATCGGGTGTGACTTGATGACTTTGAAATTCGGCAAGCGTGCCACTCAGTTCCTGCGCGAAACCGGTCAGCCGCGCGCTGGCCCGGAAGAGCCTGAGATTCGCTCGTTCGCGCGCCAGCAACGCGCGCAACACCATGACCCGGCCCTCGGCATCCAGCAACCGCGGCTCGGGTTCGCCGAGTTCGTCCAGCATCCAAAAGGCGAGCCGCTCGAAAGAGACCACTTGGAGACGCGTGTAACCCGGCAGCGACTCATCCGCCAGCAACTGGCGTTCGAGCTGATAGGTCATCTGCTTCGGTGCGAGCAGAACCAGCGGCGGGCCGTCGGGTGCCGCCAGGAGCGCGGTGCGGATTTCCGCCAGGCAGCGATGAGTCTTGCCGCTGCCGGCGGGGCCGAGGAGAAAACGTGCGCGCACGCCGCATTGTTTGCCAACGAACAGGCGCAGGCCAACAACATTCTTGCTTCTCGGCTCCTCATGCCACCGCTTCCATGAACCGAGCCTGCCGGTTCAGGCACGCGCGGCATCCGCGCCGGCCCTTTGAGCAACCAAGTTCCGTCAGTGCGCTCACCGTGCTGCGGCGGAACCGCAGCCAGACCCACCTACGCGCAGGACATTTCCGCCAACAAAAAAGCCGCCCGGAAAAGGGCGGCTCAGGAAAAAGCGTGGGGTGCGAGATCTCAACTCCGGCGGCGGATCAGGCTCCAAGTCAGAAGACCCAGGCCAACAAGCGCGCTGCTGGAAGGCTCGGGAACTTGCGTGTCGCTCATGGCGGTTCCGACCACGAGATTGTCAACCGCGAGCGCTGCCGCGCTGGAAGAACTGCCCTGCCGGAGGTTTACGGCGCCCAGCGTAACCGTCTCGGCTGTGATGCTATCCCAAGAGTCGGACAGGTAGGGTGTGTTATTTCCTTCCACCGCATAGTCCAGAGGGTCGACATAGATTTTGGCAGTATCGTTGTTCGCGCCGCCAGCCACCACATTGTACGCCACCACCACTCGATAGTCCTGGCCGAGATTCAGCACGTCTGTCCCCCAAGTCAGGCTCGCGCCTGTTCCCGAAGTTTCCACGTAGCCCAACTGAAACCCGCCTGTGGCCGACCGGACTTCGAGTCGTGACAGGAAAGTCGTGCTTCCCGTGTTCGGACTCCAATGCAGAAAATAATCCCCAGTCGCCTGCGCCGCCGACACGTTGATCGTCGCGCCGATATAGAAACTGGTTCCGTCCAAGAGGCTGAATGGGCTGCTCAAAGCCGCGTTCACGTCCTGGCCGGTATTCTGCATCATCACCCTACCACCCGTGACTTGAATTGGATTGACCACGGAAGTGCCGTTCTGCAGCCACGGCCCCTGCCCGACCAGGTTCCCGTTACTGTAGGTGAAACTGTCAGAGAAAAGAGTGGTCGAGTGGACATTGGCCGCGACGATTACCAGACCGCAGAAGGAACAAAGGAGTTTTTTCATAATGTCAGATATCAGTTCTCAGGTTGCACTGGCGGAGTCTTAGTCATTTCGAGAGCATTTTTAATGTGTTATCGCTACGCGAGTCAACCAAAAACCGGATAGAGGACTACGGATCTACGGATCACTTCGCCCCTTCTTTGACTTCTATTGAAAGTGGAGGATCCCGCCTGTGACTGAGCCCGCGTCTCGCGATCCTCGATTCTCAAGTTTCCCCGCGCCGTTACTCGTTAAAAAGGCCAGCATTCATGGGCAAACGCGGTTTGCTCGGCTCTGGTGACGCAGCAGTTTCCGCACGAGCGCGCTTGAATGTGCGCTGGCAACAAATGAGCCGCCCGATTGGGCGGCTTGCGAGCTAATCAACAACCAAGGGGACATTCTCTCCTGAGCTATGATGGGGGCATTCTCAATGAGTTTTGACAGACTCGGGCTGGACTTTCGCCTGCGCCCGCGGCAGGACGGAACTGCGGGCGATCATCGAAATCACGCTTCTCTGACCTTCTTCATTGAAATCTGCGCCCGCTTCTGGTTGACTCTGTCCAGCGTCATGAACGCTTCCCTCAAAAGCGAATCGGCGGCAGGGCTCTCGGACGGCCAACGGGCGGCCTTGATCACGCTGCTGGCGGATGAAGACCCGGGGGTCTTCAAAGCGGTGCGGGAGAAACTCGTCTCCTGCGGACCCGCCGCTGCCGAGTGGTTGCGCCCCCATGTCCTCGCTGGCGAACCGGTGCTCCGCCGCCGCGCCATCGAGATCATCAATGTCTTCGCCCGGCACGACGCCGACGATGGATTTCTGTCGTTTTGCCTCCAGCACGGCGAAAACCTCGATCTGGAGACGGGGGCCTTCCTGCTCGCTCAGACCCAGTATCCGGACATCAACACGGAGGCCTATCAGGCGTTGCTGGACAGCTACGCCTCGGAGTTGCGCGAGCGGTTGAACCCGCGGGGCAGCGCCCGCCACCTGCTCGGCACCCTCAACGAGTTTCTCTTCGCCGAACTCGGCTTCACAGGCAACGAAGAGAATTACTACGACCCGGAGAACAGTTATCTCAACCGCGTGTTGGACCGCCGAACGGGCATTCCCATCAGCCTCAGCTTCGTCTATCTGCTGCTGGCGCGACGACTGCGTCTGCCCGTCGCGGGGATTGGCCTGCCCGGGCACTTCGTCTGCCGTTACCAATCAAGCGCGGAAGAGCTTTTCATCGATGCCTTCCACGGCGGACGCTTGATGACGAAGGCTGACTGCGTGCATTATCTGTTGCACGGGCACTACGCCTTGCAGGAGGAATACCTTGCTCCTGCCTCGCCGCGGCGGATGCTCACCCGCATGTGCGGCAACCTGCACCAGACCTACACGCAACTGGAGATGCCCGAGGAAGTCACCCGCATCCAGCGCTACCTCGTGGCACTGACGCGCTGAGCCGAACTAATCCGGCAAGGCTCGCCACTGCCAGCGCGCCACGTAGGGATCCATCCGCGCCAGAAGGAAGTAAGCCCAGCGCTCCTTCAGCTTCTGCCAAAGCGAACGGGACTTTCGCCAGGTGGCCAACTCAACCTCCACGCACCGCTTGGCCACGTCGTCGAGCAGCAGACGCGCGTCCATCGCCAGCGTTTCGTTCTGGAAGCGCACCATCAGCTCGTAGTTGATGGTCAGACTCCGGGGATCGAGGTTCGCTGAGCCAAGATAGACCGCATGGTCCACCACAAAGAGTTTTGCATGCAGCACCTGCGGCTGGTATTCGGCGATCTCCACACCATTCCGCAAGAGTCGCTGGTACAGGCTGCGCGCCGCCAATTGCGACACCCGCACGTCCGAACGTCCGGCCAACAGCAACCGCACCCGCCCCCCCCGCCGCACCACCCGGGCGAGATCGCGCCGCAGCCGCCAGGCCGGCAGAAAATACGCCACCACGATGCGCACATCGCGAGCCTGCGAGAGATCCCGGTGCAACGCCTGGCGAATGGGGTTTCCACCCCAGCCCGGGCCGCTGAGCAACAATTGCTCCTCCGCGTGCTGCACAACCTTCTTGGCGCCAGTCCGGCGAAACCGGATGAAGCGTTTGTGTCGAAACTCCGCGAGCGCGAACATGGCGTCGAAACTCGCCGCCAGCTCCCCCGCCAACTGGCTCTCCACTCGCAGCCCGAGATCACTCCACCCGCTCGTCACTCCATCGCCATCGTAGGCCGCTGCGATGTTGAAGCCGCCGATGAAAGCCACGTGCTCATCGCACACCAGCAGTTTGCGATGATTACGAATGCCAAAGCGATTCAGGGTGATGGGATTGAAGTTGCGCACCTCGCCCCCGAGATCCGTGAGCGGTTTCCAGAAGCTCGGGGCCAGCCCATAGGAGCCGATCGCATCCACCAGCACACGCACCTGGGCGCCCCGCTCCCGCGCGTGGACCAGGGCGTCCAGGAAACGGCGGCCCAGATCATCGGGAACGAAGATGTACTTTTCGAGCCGAACACTCTGCTGCGCCTCGCCAATGGCCGTGAGCATGGCGGGGAACGCCTCGCGCCCATTGCGCAGCCACGTGCGAATCGCTCTCGTCTGGTCCGCCATACGCGGGAGTCTAGGGAAACCCCTGCCATTTGCAACGCGCCGTCAGCGGCCTGCCGCCGCGCCGAACCACGATGCGACGGCAAAACGCGTGAACGAGGGGCGTCAGCCGACAAACCTTGCCAAGGCCAATCCGCCGCAATCTGCGCAACAGCCCTCCGCGGACGTGAATTGGGCGCCGCAGCGTGGGCAATAGGCCTGGCACGATTCATCCGCCGGCTTCGGTGGACGGCAAAGCTCTTCGGGTTGAGTCCCGCTGCGTTTCAGCATCTCCTCCGCAGCCTCACGCACCACGTCACGCCAGTACTTCTCCGCTTCACGCGCCTCGCGGTCATCACTCGGACAACTCGGCAGTGCGGGGTAACGCAGATCCAGCAACATGCGGCGGGCGAGGGTTCGGAAACTGGCGGGCGGGAGCAGGACTTTCGCCACGGCCAACGGGTGGAAGGTCTCGAGCAGCGGACGAGAGAGAGCGTCGTGGGCGCGCATGGCATTCGCCGGCGAGAGTGCAATGGTCAACGTGTGCGTAAACCGCTCATCATCCGCGGTCGGATACAGACTCGCGTGAGCGCGGCGGAACAGCGTCGCAGTAGTCACGGCCAGCGTGAGCAGGCCGATCAGCAACCAAAGCCAACTCAACCCGAGTCCAACGAACCAGAACACGGTTGGCACGACGGCGAACACGTAGGCGAACAGCGCGTTGCCCAGCCAGCGCAGGAGGCGTGACTGAGTTCGAAACGTCTGACACCGGTTCTCGATAGCTTGCGTGTCCAAGCTGGCCTCTGCAAGTTCTCGGATGGCTCGCTCGCGTCTTTCGGGCTTTAGTTTCGCGAGTTGCGAAAGCTGGCTGGAGACGAATCGAGCGTAGCCAGGCGTTGGCGTCGCCAGCCAAACCTCGCCATTGACGAGCACCTTCTTGCCGTCGGCGCGCGTTTCGCGGAGGACATCCAGCGCCAGTTTGCGTCCGGATTGGATCGGCCGCCAGCCGGGATTCACATTCGCCGAAACGAAGGCGAGCGCCGTCTCCGGCGAGAGGGAGAGCGGAAATTGGTTTGCCGAGTAAAGCGTGCCAAGCGGCGGAAGCGGCGCGGCGAAGATGAATCCGCCCCGTTGGTTGCCCAACAACGCGCCGGGGTGCGTCACCCGCCAAGTGCGCCCGAGCCAGGTCGTGAACGCCACCGAACCGCGCCGGAGCCAGCAGGCGCACTCCCAGCCGTACAACGCGGCCAGCACCAGGAAGAGGAATTGGAGGTCGCTCATGTTTCGGACGACAACGTCGCGTTGCACGGTTTCTCAA
>CAYJNU010000004.1:43127-54105 GCA_964371005.1 uncultured Verrucomicrobiota bacterium
TTCTCAATGTGCCGGAGCGCAGAATTGTATTCTGCGAACCATCCAGAGGCATCACGCTCCGGGCGAAGTTGGACGCCCAGCCGATGACAAGTCGGCGATACAGCAGATTGAAAATCTGCGCTACCCGCGGTAGGTCGCGCCGCCATGGCTGTGGTGGCCAACCGCAGGCTATTCCCCGCCCCGGTACGTGTCACGCTTGCCAAACAGATGTCCGAAGAACTTCTTAACCACGCCCGCCACGGCAACCACGCCGACCACCACCAGCTTCCATGCTTTCTTGAGAAACACCGCCAGCGAGGCGAACAAACCCAACTTGGCGGCGCCAACCGCCGCACCGCCGGTGATGAGGGCTGCCAGACCGTATTTCGCCAACTTGTCCCCCTGACGATACTCGGCGTAGCTTTCGCCGGTTTGGAACTTATGATCAGCGAGCAGTTCCTTGAACTTCGGCAAGGTGGCCTGCAGTCTGTCCGGCGCGATAATCAACACCGCCTCCATCACGCCTTTGCGGCCGAGCAGCCGGGTGTTGTAATTGAGGATCGGCTCGCCGTCGCTGGTCGCGCGAATGGCCCATTCCAGGTTCTGCGTCGTGTCGTCGTAATGGGGCGGCTGTTCCCACCCTTCGATGATCAGAGGCGAATTGCCTGCACGCTTGCGCTCCTCGTTCGCCGCCTCGGTGCCCTCCTTGATGGCCTGCAGCAGCTTGTCGGCGTCGAGCTTCTCCTTCTCCGCATCCTTGATAAAGCCGATGTCGTTGAACTCGAACATGACGGACCAGTTTTCGTTGGTGGGCGTGAGCAGGCCAAGCTCACGCCCGCTGGTGGGCTCGCCGGCGGCTTTCATCAAAGCGCGGGTCGTCTTGCCATCGAGAAAGCGGAAGCCGACGGGAACTTGGATCTCCGCAACAGTGCCCAGTTTGGCAGTGGCCGGGCCCTCCAGCACCTCGGGGCGGCCTTTCTGCTTGGTGGTTTGGGCATTTGCCGGAGACACGGCCAGGGCCAGGGCGACGCTGACCGCCAACAGTGAGATGCGATTTAGCATGATGTGTTTCGATTTGCCCGACATCTTTGGGAACCTGCCGGAATAACAAGGACGGCGTTCGTGTACTCGTTCCCCGCGGGCGTCGTCAAGCCGCAACCACGTTTCGACCTCGGTCGCGGGCATGGCGGTTACACGTTGAACTTGAACAGCAGCACGTCGCCGTCTTTGACGACGTAATCGCGGCCTTCGATCCGGTAGTGACCGGTCTCACGCGCGTGTCCAACGGAACCGGCGTCCACCAGGTCTTTGCAGTTCACGCACTCGGCCTTGATGAAGCCGCGCTCGAAGTCGGTGTGGATTCGCCCCGCCGCTCGCGCCGCGCCGGTGCCCGCCGGCACCGTCCAGGCGCGAACTTCCTTCTCGTTGAACGTAAAGAAGGTCCGCAAGCTCAGCAGTTCGTAGGTGGCACGAATAAGTGCCGTCGAGCCGGTTTCCTCCACGCCCAGTTCCGTGAGATACTGCGTGGCCTCTTCCGGCGAAAGGTCGACGAGATCGCTTTCAAGCTGGGCGCAGACGACGACCGTGCCGCAAGCGTGATGCGTGCGGGCATAGTCGCGGACCTTGGCTACCTGCGGGTCATTCGCGGCGTCCACAAGCTGAGCTTCCTTCACGTTCGTCGCGAAGATCGTTGGTTTGTCGGTCAACAGCGGGCACGCGGCGATCAAATCGTGCTCCTCCTTGAATAGACCGGCCGTGTTGACGGGTTTGCCGGCGTTCACGTGCGCTTCCAGTTTGTCGAGGACGTGACTCTCAGCAACGGCGTGCTTCTCGCCGCCCTTGATTTCCTTTCCGATCTTGTCGCGGCGGCGGCGGATGGCCTCGAGGTCGGCAAGCAGCAGTTCCGTGGTCACGATTTCGATATCGCGCACCGGTTCGATGCCGCCGGTGACATGAATAACGTCCGGATCTTCAAAACAGCGCACGACGTGGATAATGGCGTCCACCTCGCGAATGTGGCTGAGGAACTTGTTGCCGAGGCCCTCGCCGTGCGACGCGCCTTTCACCAACCCGGCGATGTCGAGGAACTCAATCGTCGTTGCGATACGCGTGCTGACCTTGGCGATTTGGGCGAGGGCGTCGAGGCGTGCATCCGGCACGGTGACGACGCCAAGGTTGGGCTCGATGGTGCAAAAGGGGTAATTGGCCGCCGCCGCCTTGTGCGACCGGATGAGCGCGTTGAACAACGTGGATTTGCCGACGTTGGGCAGACCGACGATTCCGGCTTCCAGCATGCGTTGGTTATAGCCGCAAACCGGCCCGGAAGGCACCAGAAAAATCAGGCGACCAACGACGCGCCTGGTCGGCAGTCCCGCCTCTGCCATTTCATCCGCGTGAAGCCGCGGGGGCATCTGCCACCGCTTCGCGGATCGTCTGCTTGAACTTGTCCACGCCCGCGCCAAACGCGGCGGAGATGGGCAGGACAGGCGTCTTGCGGATTCGGCGCTTGAACTTCTTCAAGTTCTCTTCGGCAGCGGACTCGTCCATTTTGTTGGCCACCACCAAGCGTGGACGTTTCAGCAAACCGGGATCGTAGAGTTCCAGTTCTTTGAGCAGGTTCGCGTGATCGTCCCAAGGCATGCGCCCATCGGTTCCCGCCATATCCACCAGCAGTACCAGGATTTTGCACCGTGCGATGTGGCGCAGGAAGGCGTGGCCAAGCCCGACATTCTGGTGCGCGCCTTCAATCAGCCCCGGCACGTCGCAGACCACGAGACGGTGGTAGTCGGAATACTCCAAGATGCCGATTTGTGGGTGCAGTGTCGTGAACGGATAGGGGGCAATCTTGGGGCGGGCGCGCGAAATCGCCGTGAGCAGGGTGGACTTGCCGGCGTTCGGATAGCCCACGAGACCGACGTCGGCCATCATCCGCAACTCGAACAGGTACTCGCCTTCCTCGCCCGGTTCGCCCGGTTGCGCGAAACGCGGCGACTGGCGGGCGGCGGTGGCGAAGTTCCGGTTGCCCAAACCACCCCGACCGCCCTTGCACAACACAAACTGCTGCCCGTGCTCAGTCAGGTCGGCGACGAGTTCGCCTTTGGTCGCATCGGAGACGGCGCTTTCGCTCGTGGCTTCCTTGCTCAAATCGATTTCCTGCGCCATCGCCCCGTGGGCGTGACGGATCACGGGGCGTTTGCTGGTGCTGGTCTTTAAGACCGGCCGATCGTCGTCAGCCTCCGCCTCCAAGGATGCTTCATCGTCGGGTGTGGCGGTCGTGGGCAGGCGCCAGACCAGGGTGCCGCACGGCACCTTGACCACGAGGTCTTTGCCGGCGCTGCCGTCCATGCCTTTGCCCAGGCCGAACTCGCCGTCCTCGGCCAGCAGGCGCGGTACATAGAACTGGGCGATGAGATTGTTCAGGTCGTGGTCCGCCTGCAGGATCACACTCCCGCCGCGTCCGCCGTTGCCGCCGCTGGGCCCGCCCTTGGGTACGTAAGCTTCGCGGTGAAAGGCCACGCAGCCTTTGCCGCCGTGACCGGCACGGGCGATGATCTTGATTTCGTCGATGAACACTTGGTTTCCTGCGCTTACTCGTAATCTTAATCTCCGAAGAGGATCCGGATTAAGAGCCGAGTGAGATTGCGATCTGGGGCAACAAAAAAGGCGAGGCGCGAAGCCTCGCCTTGAAAACTTGGTTTGGCGGGTCAGTTCTTCGCGGCGGCGGCGGCTTCCGCCACGACGTTGACACGCTTGCTGTCCTTGTCGAACAAGACCTTGCCATCCTTCAACGCGAAGAGCGACCAGTCGCGTCCCGTGCCGACGTTGACGCCGGCGAGGAATCTTGAGCCGCGCTGGCGGATGATGATGCTGCCGGCGGTGACGAACTCGCCGCCAAACGCCTTTACGCCGAGCCGCTTGCTGACGCTGTCCCGCCCGTTGCGGACGCTGCCTTGACCTTTCTTATGTGCCATAATCGGACCTTTCCTTACGCCTTGATCTCTTTGACCTTCACCACGGTCAACTCCTGCCGGTGACCAATGGTCTTGTGATAGCCTTTGCGGCGTTTCATCTTGAAGGTGAGCGTTTTCTTGCCGCGCTTGTGCTCGACGACGTCGGCGACGACGGTGGCGTTGGCCACGGTCGGCGTCCCGACGGCGACTTGGCCGTCGTTATTGACGAGCAGGACGCGGTCGAAGGTGGCCGTCTGGCCGGCTTCCACCGTCAGGCGTTCCACTTCCAACGTGTCGCCTGCGCTCACGCGATATTGTTTGCTGCCAGTTTCGATGACTGCGTACATAAATTCGTTCCCGCCAAGGGGAGCAGGATGACACCAAAACCAATCCCCGGTGTCAACTGCGGTTTTTGACTAATTTAGCGCTCCGGTCGCCACGTGACCCGCTCGGTTCAACGTTTTGGACGAAGCAGGATTGCTTTCTTGTCCGTGCCTTCCACTTCCACGCTATAAGTCTCCACGCCGGGGTCGTCCTTCAGCGTGCCGTGGACGATGCGGCGGTCGAAGGCATTCAGCGGTTCAAGTTCCACGACATCGCCCCAGCGGCGGACCTTTTCGGCGGCCTCTTTGGCCTTCTTGATGAGCGCTTCGCGGGCCTGGGTGCGATACCCGCCCACGTCCACGGTCACTTTTGGAACGGTCGGGTCCTGCTGGAACAAGATCCGGTTGGTGATGTACTGCAGATCGGCAAGCGTCTGGCCCTGACGGCCGATCAGCCGGCCGGAATCGTCGGTGGTGACATCCAATAGGATGCCGTCGTCGAGGTGTTGTTCCGCAACGGTGACGGTGAAGCCGAGGTCTTGCAGGATGCGTTCGAGTGTGGCTTTGGGTTCAGCAGACATAGGTTAAGAGCTTCTCAGTATCTTCGTGATGACGACGTCGGGGTTAGTGCGGCAAGGTTGACGGCAACTTTATTTCCACTTCTTTGGCGGGAGCGCATTCGCCGCCACCGGAGCCACCGCCGTCACCGGCTGGGTCGTCTTGGTCAACTTCATCTGCGCTATGCTTAGCAGGTTTTGCACGGTCCAGTAAAGCGTCAAGCCAGCAGAGAAGTTGTAGAGCATGAACAAAAAGATCAGCGGCATGTAGCGCATCATCTTCTGCTGCATCGGGTCCATGCCGGGCGAGGGCGGAGTGAGATGCGACTGCCAAAGCATCGTGGCGCCCATCAGCAACGGGAGCAAGTTGAAGGGGAAGTTCAAACCCGGAATCATGAACAACGTATCCGGTTTGCTCAGGTCGGCGATCCACAGGAAACTCGCCCCGCGCAGCTCGATGGCGCTGCGGATCATGTAGAAGAAGCCGATGAAGACGGGCATCTGGAGGACCATGGGGAGACAGCCGCCCATGGGATTGACTTTGTTCTCCTTCCAGAACTCCATCATCTTTTTGTTCATCTTGGCCGGGTCGTCCTTGTACTTCGCCTGGAGCGCCTTCATTTGCGGCTGCAGCGCGGCCATCCGCTTCATCGAACGCGTGCTGGCCTGGGTCAGCGGCCAGAACAGCGTCTTGATGATGACGGTAATGGCGATGATGGCCAGGCCGTAACCCAGCTTGAACGTATCGTGCAACCAGTTCATCGCCAGCAACAGACCTTTGGAAAAGAAACCGAAGAACCCGCCGAAACCCATCACTACGTCGGCGTTGTTGTTGAACTGCGACGCCACCTTGGCGAGCGTCCGGTACTCCTTCGGCCCGGCGAAGATGAAGACCTGCTGTTCCGACTTCTGTCCCGCAGCCAGCGTAACCGGCGGGTAAAGGAAGGAGGCGACGTAGCCTTTGGGCAGCGGCTTCGCGTAGTCTCGAGGGTCCAGTCCGGCTGGCCGAGGCAGCTCGATCATGCGGGCAAGGACCTGCTGGGCGGGTTCGCGCGGCATGGCCAGAAGGCCGAAATGCTGGTTGTGCGCTGCCACCCAGACGACGTTGCTTTGCCCGCCCACATACAAGGGCCGGGGCGTGCCCGGCAAACAGCCGAGCGTGCGGTTCGCGAACCAGCCTGCGTTGATATCCTGGCTGCTCCCGCCGTTGTACCACATCATGCCCACGCTGGTGCCATCGTCGTCGGGTCCCATCGGCGTCGCCGTGCCAACCACCCATTCCTGGGCGGGCAGCGCCAGAGTTTCGCCGGACTGGTTCTCCAACCAAACGGTAGCGACAACGAGGTAGTTCGTGCTGAGCTCGAACTCCTTCACCACCACCAGGCCGTTGGTCAGCGCCTTCTCCGCGCGCACACCTTTCGCAGTTCGGGTGAGTTCAAACACGCCGTCCCCGACCATGGCCCCGTCCAGCAACGCCATCACCGGCACCGGTGCGGCTGTGTTCAACGTCGCCACGCGAGCCTGATTCGCAGATTGCTTGTGGCTGCGGGTCACGGTTTCCGGGAAGTGCAGCAACTCCACGCTCTCCAACCCGCCGCCATGGGAGGTGAACGTGTAGCACGCGGATTCGTTGGTGATCTGGAGAGTGACGGGCTTCGAGTCGGCGGGCAGCGGCAGCTTCACGACCGCCAATGGGGAGCCGGCGCTCAGCGAAGGCGGCGCGCTGGTAATCGTGATGGGCGGGGTGGCCGGCGTGCTGGTTTGAACCTGACTCTCGACGTTTGTCGCGCCGGGTGGCAGCGGCTTGGGCGGATACAGCTTCCGCACCAGCGGCCCCCAGAGCAATAGCAGCGCGAAACAGACGATCAGGATAATGATTGATTTACGGTCCATGAAATTCCTCAGCGCGCCGCCTTGTGAAAGGCGGGCGACCAGTCAACCGTGTCAGCGCTCCCATTCGCGACTTCGGTCTTCCGTTCCGGCACCGGGTCCTGCCCGCAGCCGCCCCACGGATGACACCGGCAAATCCGTTTCGCCGCAAGCCAGCTTCCGGCCAGGGCCCCGCGCTTCTGCACGGCTTCCATCGCATAGACGGAACAACTCGGCT
The DNA here is from genome assembly GCA_964371005.1 of uncultured Verrucomicrobiota bacterium. Classification (GTDB taxonomy): domain Bacteria; phylum Verrucomicrobiota; class Verrucomicrobiia; order Limisphaerales; family MWDV01; genus MWDV01. Next base: position 50,044 of record CAYJNU010000004.1, read on the forward strand.
CGAAGCGGCAACCTCCCGTTGGCCCGAACAGAAACAGCTGCGCCGGCGAAATCGTCCAGCGATACAGGCGCACGGCCAGGATCAAAACATGTTGGGCAGGATTCACCGATTGCTTGCGGCGGTCAGAGTTAAACGGCTTTCAGCATCCCCGCCCGGCGCAGGGTGCTCAAGAGATCCTTCTCCACGTCGCCAAGGGCCTTGCCCGCGATGCTGGGGCGGGCCACGAGCACGAGGTCCACAGGCTGCCTAAGTTCCGCCCGGTGCAGACGGAAGGTCTCCCGCAAGAGCCGGCGGGCACGACTGCGGCGCACGGCATTGCCCACTTTGCGGCTCACGACCACGCCGACGCGGGCGGTGGCTCCGGCGGGAAGCTCCTGCCAGTTCGCGATGAGGCAGCCGTTGACCGCCCGTCGCCCGGTCTGCTTGAGGCGCAGGAAATCCCGCCCCTGTTTGAGGCGCTCGGCGCGCCCGAGGGTTTGGCGGGGTGCGGGACCGGCAGGCATGGCGGACAAGCCGCTTACACCGGCGTCAAACGCTTGCGGCCCACGCGGCGGCGATTGGCCAAGGTGGCCTTGCCGCTCTTGCTGGAATTGCGCGCAAGGAAGCCGTGCTGCCGCTTGCGACGCATTTTCGATGGTTGATACTGGCGTTTCATAAAAATTCGTTGTTCCGCAACCCGAAATCGCGCGACCCACGCAGCCAACTGCATGGGACACCCCCGTTTTCGGAGCGCGGCAGATTAGCAACGAACAGGCGGGAGTCAAGCCAGCCCAACCGGCGATTTGCATCTGCTCCGCCTCTCAGACGAAGCCGGCGAGGGAAAACCCGATCGCGCGGTCTCCCGCAGAGCACGGGTTGGCCGCGGCCAAAACCACGGTTTTTCCTGTTGCCACCGGCAACGCTTCGCCATGCTCACCCCGCATGAAAGGCCTGTTTCTGTTGCTGCTTGTCACCGCGACCACTGCCTGGGCCGCCGACCGTCTGGAACAAACCTATGCCCACTACGGTCAGCTCACGTTGACGCAATTCGTGACGGCGCCGTATCCACATCCCAGCCGCGTCGAGGGCCATAAATACAAGGACAAGTTTTTTCCGGCGGACGCGCACTACCACGACAGCACGGTTGCCATCTTCATTCCGAAAGGCTTTCGAGTCACGCCCCGCGTGGACGTGGTGGTGCATTTCCACGGCTGGGGCAACAGCGTCGAAGGCACGCTGCGGCAGTTCAAGCTCATCGAGCAATTCGTCGAAAGCGGCAGGAATGCGGTGCTCGTCGTTCCGGAGGGGCCAAAGAACGCCTCCGATTCCGCGGGTGGCAAACTCGAAGACCCGGATGGCTTCAAACGCTTTGCGGATGAATTGACCGTCGCCTTGCGCCAACAAGCCGGTTCCGCCCGGAAGGACCTCCCCCTGGGCCGGATCATTCTCTCCGGCCACAGCGGTGGCTACAAAGTCATCTCCTCCATCCTCGACCGCGGCGGATTGCCGGACAAAGTCTCCGAGGTTTGGCTCTTTGACGCGCTCTATGCCGAGACCGGGAAATACCTGGCTTGGTGGGACCATCAGCACGGGCGACTGCTCAACATCTACACGGAGAACGGCGGCACGAAGGACGACACCGAAGCCATGATGGCCCTGCTGAAACAGCGCGGCACGCCCTTCCTGGCGAAGAAAGACACCGAGGTCACTCCGGCGGAATTGAAGTCAGGGAAGCTGGTTTTTCTCTACACCGATCTCGGTCACAACGACGTGCTGGAAAAGCGAAAAACCTTTTGCCAGTTCCTTAAGACCAGTGGCCTCGGCGCGCTGAAATGAGCGCGATGCCGAGTTGCCCAGACCGACTGGCTTCCCCGCCCCTCCCAACTCCGACTTCTCAGCCCGCCTACGGCTGGCTGGTAATGCGCGTCCAATCCACATCCTGTGCGGCCGCGTAGATGGCAAACGCCTTCTCGTTCTGGATCAGCACGGCCCGCACGACCGACGAGTCATCTGCGCGGCCCAGGTTCAGGAACGTGTCGGGAATGATGCCGACCTTTTTGTGTGAGTAGATGAGGGCAAATACCGCTTGGGCGAACGCGTAGTACGGCAGATCCTTGTAAGCGCCCTCGGCGAAATCCTCCACCGCGTTGGCAAGAAACTCGAGCTGGTCGGCCAAGTGCGGAAACAGGGGTTCGCGGATTTGCGTGAACTCCAGCTTCCACTGCGGCAAATGCCGGAGGACGTTCTCCACGACCGCCGGTGTCACAGTGGTCGCGCCGCGGTTTACAAAGGATGCAATCTCAGGCATGGCGGCACGATAGCCAAACGGCCAGAAGCGACAAGACGAAAGATTGAGACGATCGGTCCGCCCAACCCGCGGACTTGCGCTCTCCGGCGACAATCGCACACTCGCAGGCAGAGATTTCTTGAACCCTTCACGCTCCGGCGGGAATTCAACTTCAGGTGATACGCCCGGACGCACAGTTCGGTGAAGCGGAGGTGGCGGAACTCCTTCGGCGCGCACGCGAGGGAGACGCGGAGGCTTTCTGCACCGTGGCCCAGGCGCATGAGCAACGCCTCTTCCAACAAGCCCTCGCCTTCTGCCGCAACTCAGCCACCGCCGAAGACCTCGCCGCCGAAACGTTCATCGAAGCCTGGAACAGCATCGCGCGCTTCGACGGCACCTGCCGCTTCTCCACCTGGCTCTACGCCATCCTGCTGCACCGCTACCAGAAACACGTCCGCAAACAGCGCTCCCGTCCCGTCCCCCTCAGCGCCCTGCCGATCGCGAAAGCCAACGCCAGCGAACAATTCCTGGAACACCTGCCCGACGCGCAGCCGAAGTCGTCGGACGCGCTCGCCCAGGCGGAGGCAGACGCGCACCTGCGCGACGCCGTCGAAGCGCTGCCGGAGAAACATCGTCAAGTCGTGCTGCTTCGGTTTTTCGGAGACGCGTCCCTGCCTGAGATTGCCACGGCGCTGGGTTTGTCCGTGGGCACGGTCAAGTCGCGCCTCCATCACGCGTTGGAGAAGCTGCGCCGAATGAAAGCGGTTCAACATCTTCTCCACTCGTAGCAGCCGACGTGAGGAGGTTCACACTCTGCATTGCGCATTCCTCCTTCCGCGTTCCGCGTTTGGAGTGAGCCTCGTTACCTCGGCTGCTGCCGGGATTGAGCCTCCCACGCATCCGCTGGCGGGGCTTGCGGCCTGTTGGCTGATGACCGTCGCCCGCGCCCCCGCCGGCTCTCCGCGAAGGCGTGAATGTCCTTTTCCCCGGAACGGAGGAAATCCAGAAAGTCCACGGCCACGTAATTGGAGGTTTGGCAAACGTGGAACCGGCTTCGTTTCATCGGCGGGAGTCGCGCGCAGCCTTGCCCGGGATTGGGACCCGCGGTAACGTGCCCGCATGAAGACGACCGAAGTGGCACTGCCTGACGCCGTTTACGAGCAGGTCGAAGGGCTGGCTGCGCAACGGCGCCTGACCGTGCCGCAGTTGCTCCGCCAGGCCGCCGAACAGATGGTTCGCGCACCGGCCAAGCCACGGCACAAGCCCAATGGCGACTGGCAATTCCCTGAAGCCCGCCACCTGGGGGACATTCGCGTCCCGCCGGAGGATTTGCGCTTGCTCGCCAATGAAGTGGCGGACTGAGCCGCGATGATTTCCTTCGACACCAACCTGCTGCTTTACTCGCTCAACAAGGACTGCGTGGAATACCAGGACGCCCGCGCGTTCTTCGCAGCGCTGCCCACGACCGCCGGCACGGTCGCCATTTGCGAACTGGTGCTGGTCGAGCTTTACGTCCTGCTTCGCAACGCCGCCGTCCTGAAGCACCCGCTCGATTCGGCAGACGCGGTTTCCATCGTCCAGGCGTTCCGCCATCACCCAACATGGACGCTGCTCGACTATCCCGGCAACAGTTCCGGGGTGATGGACGAAGTGTGGCGTCTCGCCGCCCAACCTAACATCGGTCGCCGCGTCGTCTTCGACGCCCGACTCGCTCTCGCGCTGCGGTATCACGGGGTCACCGAGTATTACTATGTTACGTGCTATCGACCCTTTCGCCATTCTCAAACCGACTCCGG
>CAYJNU010000005.1:0-5722 GCA_964371005.1 uncultured Verrucomicrobiota bacterium
GCCTGCGTCCACATCCCTACGAATTCTTCCTCTATTACGACGCTTGAGCCGGAGTGTCTCAGTCTGCGGAACCGGCGTGATGCTCTAATTGCCCAAACACCCGTCTGACCACCTCCTGAACGACCGCAATCCCATGACAACCAGAGCACCAAACGACGAACCGCACGCGCTTCACCAACCTCCCCCGAGTGGCCGCCGCCCCAAACGTCGTTGGTGGATTTACCTCGCGGTGGGCTTGGGAGCGACCTTCGTCATCGGTGTCGTGATCGTCACCGGAATCGTGATCTATTGGCGCTCGCTCGTCAGAGATTACACGACCACCCAGTCCCAGCCGCTCTCAGTCGTCAAGGTAACCGACGCGGATCTCGCGGCCTTCCATGCCCGCTGGTTGCCCTTCCAAGAGGCGGTGGTGAACGGAACTGCCGCCAAGCCGTTCGAAGCTTCGGCCGCTGACCTGAACCTCCTCATCGCCCAGAATGCCGGTCTCAAGGATCGTCTCCGAGTGATCATCACCAACAACCAAGTCTTCGGCCAGTTCACCTTCCCGCTCGACCAGACCAAGCAACCGGCTCTCAAGGGCCGCTACCTCAACGGCCTGGCCCGGCTCAACTTCGATTTGCAGGACGGCTGGCTGACGGTGAACGTGGCCGAGTTGCAGGCGAACGGCAAACCCGTCCCCCGCTGGATTCTCAAGAAGGTGCAGAAAGAGAACCTGGCCAAGGGCCTCGACAAGAGCCAGGAGGCCGTCACATTCATTCAACAACTCGATGCCATCGAAGTGGAGGACGACCTCATCGTGCTCAAACCGCCGGCGAAAAACTAAGCCGCGCTTCCCCGTTCTGCCGAGTCTCACCGTGCTTCTGGCGTCCTCGACGGAAGAACCATCTTGGGGCTGACAACGGCCCTTCCGGCGAGGACGCCGGAAGCACGCTGGAGTTTGGAAGCACGGCCCCGATGAAACCTCCAAGCGTTTCGGCAAGGATTTGGGATGCAACCGCAGCCTTGATTTCCTCCGGGCTTCGCGACACAGTCGCGGTCATGAACTTTGAACCGCGTCAACTTTCCCGCCGGGAAGCCATCGGAGCGCTCGGCCTGCTGGCCCTCACCTCTTGCACGTTGACTTCGTCTGCTGCCGCGGCGAAGCGCAAAATGGCACTGCAACTCTACACGCTGCGCGATCCTGCCAAGCAAGACCTCGCTGGCACGCTCAAGAAGGTCCGCGAGATGGGCTGGGAATGGGTGCAGTGGAGCGGCATGCCCAACCTGTCGGGCGAGAAGATTCGCGAAGCCCTCGACACCGCCGGGTTAAGGGCCATGTCGGCCCACGTGGGCATCGAGCCGTTTGAGAAGGACTTTGATGCGAACCTGAGGACTTGGAAGACTGTCGGCGTCACGCACATCGGCCCCGGCGGCATGATGAACGACTGTAAAGCCACGCTGAAGGATTGGCTCAACGGCGCCCGCCGGCTCGACGCGCTTGGCGCGAAGCTGCGTGCCGCCGGCATCCGGCTTTCCTACCACAACCACGCATGGGAATTCGAGAAGTTCCCGGGCGACGACCGCCCCAAGTGGAACATCCTTCTCGAAGCAACGAAGCCGGAGAATCTTACCGCAGAGATTGACCTGGCTTGGGCCTATGTGGCCGGGGCAGATCCCGCCAATTGCATTCGCACCTGTAAGGGTCGGGTGCCAGTCGTCCACGCCAAAGACGTGGTCAAGGCCAAGGGTAGTCAGAAACAGGCCTTCAAACCGCTGGGCCAGGGCGAACTGAGCTGGCCGGAAATCTTCTCAGCCGGCGACGCGTCGGGCGTTGAGTGGTACGTGTATGAGCAGGACAGCGGCGAAGGCTCGCCCTTCGACTACACCCACGCCAGCTACGAGTTTCTGGTGAAGCAGATGAAGTAGGGCGGCAAGCGTTCAGGCCTTGCCCGAGGGACGTTCCATCACAAGTTCCGCCTGAAAGACGGCCGGTTCTTCAGGATAACGCAAGCCCAGGTTTCGCGCGGTCTTCCAATCGTCCGCGAGACCGGCTTCTTCCGCTATCGCGCGGATGTTGAGGCGCTGCAATAATTCCACCGTGATGGGACGTTTCGCATCCTCGAAGAGAAGCGATGCCAGAAACTGCTGGCAGACTGGTGAATTGAGTATGTCGGCGACGACTTCCGCTTCGCTTTCTTTCTCGAAAGAGATGAAGTAGCAGGTGTCGTCGAACAGCACAGGCCTTTCCCCGACCGGCCCAACGAGCGCAAATCGCGCCGTTCGGTGCAAACCGGACACCGCGACTTTCCATGGGGCGAAGGCGTACTCGCCAATGCCAAAGAGCGCGAACGGCACTCGTTTGCTGTAAATGGAACTCTTTCGATCGTCGAAATGTTGCTGATGCGAAACCAAGTAGCGCCAGGTGCGCGGGGCTGCTGTCTCGATTCCTGCCGTGTCCTCGCCGACTCGTCGTTGTGTCACGATCACGAATCGGTTTGAAGTGGTGCGTCCGTTCGCAAGGTCCGAACATTTCAGAAGAGGAAAGACATGGTCAGGCTCGATGCGAACGGCTTCGCCGAGTTTGTTGTGGAGCGTACCATCCTCAGCACGCGTCAGTTCCATAACCGACGAGCAGTCGTGCTTCACACCGGAGCGCCATTGATAGGGAGAGAGCCCTTCAAGATGGCGCAGCCGCCGATAGGCGCGGATATCGGCCACCAAATCCTGACCGGCCAAACCCGTCGTTGTAGACCGCCGGGCCGCCGACAGACCGTCGTAAACCGCGGCTTCAGACGGTCCGGAGCTACCAGTGCGGGCAAACAGCAGGCACGCACTTACCGAGGCCCCAAAGTGTTTCTTTGCGTCAATGCGGTAAAGCGAGGCTTCCGCGATTCTGCCATCGTTCTGCCAGGCGTAGCGCAGGAGTTTTCGCGCGGCGCCAGCTTTGCACATGAGCGCAATGATCGCTCGACGACCGCGCAGCGCTCTCACCAGCCGGATCAGCATCCACTCCGAGATGTCGAAGTTGGATTTGCCCGTGCGGGCTTCGATGCCACGAAACCCCTGGAAGTTCTCCTTCGCCGGCAAGTTCGTGCCGTTCATGCCGGAAACCGTGGCATTCGTGACCCACGGCAGGTTGCCCAAAAAGAGGAGTTCTCCGGGTAGTCCCGCCAGTTCCTTTTCCCAATCGTGAGCAAAGAAATCCTGTCGGCCAAGGGATGCGCGACCGACTGCGCCTGACTCTGCCAGCCCGGACTTGGCTTGCTCGACGTAGTCCGAGTTGATGTCCCAGCCCAAAAGGCGTGCCTTTGGAAATGCCTCCCCAGCGGCGACGAGAAACGCGCCGATGCCGCAAGTCGGCTCCAGTACTGTGTCGGCGTTGACTCCCTGCCGTACCAAAAGCGAGCAGACTTCTCGCGCCAGTGGTAGCGGCGTTTGGAAGTCGCCAAACTCGATCTTCGCTCTGGTCTTCATACCAGTCGCAATATGCCACCGATCTTGCCCGCCTGTTCGATGACGCGACCGTATTGCAGCCGCCACTGAAGCGCATTGGAGACCGTGAGGTAACCCAGTTCAGGTGGATTGCGGAGCACTTCGTCCACAAGCGACTCAGCCTCCATCTCATCCGCAGGCAGCATGCGCTCCTGAAAGAAAGCCAAGACATCGTCGCGGTTGGCCCTGTTCTCGATTAAGCGGCGAAGACCTGAGGTGGTTTGGTAGTCGGCTGTGCGTTCCTTCTGCACGAAGATCGCGTGTTGGATATCGAGCTTGCAGGTCTTTGTCGCCGCGTCGTCGTGCTTGTCATAGACGAAGACGAGCAAGGAGTAGCCGAGACCGTATATTTTCTGCCGCGCGCTCTTGAAAGGGCAGGACGACTGCGGTTGCCGAAGGCTCGTGACTTTGATGTCCACTTCCAACTCCGGAAAATCGATTCCTTTGGCCGAGCAGCCACGCTGGTATTCGTAGCGTGACTGCAAAGTTGTCTGAAACTTGTGCTCCAAGTAGGTCCCAACCGCCTTTCCATCCGTGACGCCGAACAGGCTCGGTTCGGCGTGTTTCGATTCCTTCGCGGCGAAACTGGATGCTTCCTTCTGCAGGAGTTGAACAGTGAGCGGTTTCGGCATGGCGACTTTATCTCAGATTCGGAGTTCCACGTAAACATCAGGCTGCCAGAAGAATTGAAGGGCGGTTTGCCGCATCGCCTTCGCTTCACCCATTCTTCTTCTGTCCTCGGTAGAAGCAGTGAATCCGCGTGCCGATGAAGACGAGCGCGAGGCCGAAGGCGGAGTTGATCATCGCCGGCGCCGTTCCTGCCCGTCGGTGTTCGACCCGTTCTGGCGCGATGCGAGCCGTGATCGGATCAAACCATGCATGGACGTGGCTGGCCGGTTTTCGATCGTCCCTTCGCAACTTCAACTCACGCTCCGCATCAACCCTTGGGCCGCACCCGTCTATCCCGCGTCTCCGGATCGGCTCATCAACTGGGTTTTGAATTTGGCCAGTTGATCGTCGTAGAAATCAATGGACTTGGGCGTGGTCGTCAGCGTGGAATCGTAGTTCACCAGGGTCACCAGGGTGCTGTAGGTGGCCGTGTCGTGGATCGGCAGCACGGCCCGGATGCCGCCTTCCGGCCCCAGGCGGGTGTAGCAATCCTGCTCGTGGAGTTGCGGCGTCACGATGACGCGGTAACCCAATTTGCCCAGGAACATCTGGTAGGAGTTCGTGGTGATGATCGCTCCGATCATCACGGCACGATCCTTGCCCAGATGGCCGATCACGGCTTTCAAGGGGGTGAATTCTGCGCGGGACAGGACGCGGTCAAAGCGCTGGGGTTCGGTTTCGCTGACGAGCGGCTGCTGGGCCGCTGTCGCGATGGTAGCTGGTTTTTTGGTCACAAATTGTTCGGTCGGGAACGATGCCTTGATCCGGCTCGTCAGAAAGGAACACTGCCATTGTCGCTGACTATGATCGGAAAGTCCATGACTCGTTTGCCGCCGCTGGAAGTTAGTTTAAAGGGCTTCCGCCTCGCTTGGACTTCATTCGCGCCCGGTAGAAGAAGTAAATCGGCGTGCCGATGAAGACGAGCGCGAGGCCGAAGGCGGAGTTGATCAGTGCCGGCTTGCCCGCGGCGACGGCGGCACGGTAAGCCACGAGGTCGTTGTAAACCGTGAAGCCGAGATACAGCAGCGAGAAGAGAACGAACACCCACGGCACGAACGGGTAGCCGGGCACTTTGTAAGGGCGCGGGGCGTCCGGCTCGCGTCGGCGCAGCACGAAGACGCCATACGCACCGGCGGCGTAGAAAATCCAGCTCACGAAGATCAGCGTGTCGGTGAGCGTGTCAAACGTGCCGCTGAAGAGCAGCAGGATGCTCCAGACGCCTTGCACCCAGAGCGAGCCCGCCGGCGTGTGGAAACGCGGATGCAGGCTGCCCATCACTTTCGGGAACACGTTCGCGTGCGCCATCGAGTAATAGACCCGCGCGGTGGCGAGGATGATGGCGTTGGTCGTGCCAAAGGTGGACACCATCACGAGCACCGCCACCCAGCGTCCGCCGCCGCTGAAGATGCGCTCCGCCACATCCGCCGCCACGAGCTTGGACTTCGCCATCTCGTCCACCGGCAGCACGTAGGCGTAGGCGACGTTGATCAGGAGGTAAACCGCCGTCACGCCGAGCATGCCCCAGATCAGGCCGAGCGGGATGTTGCGCTGTGGCTGTTTCACCTCGCCGGCGATGTAGGTG
>CAYJNU010000005.1:5732-34584 GCA_964371005.1 uncultured Verrucomicrobiota bacterium
GTTCCAACCGTCGTAAGCCCAGAACGCGCACTGCAACGCCGCGGCGATGCCGGCAAACAACGCCAGTCCGCTGAGATGGATCGTCGCACTGGGCGTGGTGAGGTTGGTCACCTGGCCCCCGGTGGGCAACAAGAACGCGCCGAGCACGAGGAGCATCATCGCGGCGACCTTTGCCACGGTGAAGACGTTTTGCACCACGCCGCCCAACCGGACACCGAGGAAGTTCACGATCGTGAGCAACGCGATCAACGCTGCTGCCACGCCTTTCGTGCCGATCTCGCGCAGCGGCGTCACGTCGCCGATGAACGGCAGGTGGAACGACCAGTTGGCCAGCGCCGGCCCGAACTCGGGCAGCGGCACGAACTGGGTCGAGTATTCGGCGAAGACGTAGGCGACGGCGGAAATGGAGGCGCTTTGCATGACAGCGAACACCGCCCAGCCGTAGAGGAAGGCGAAGAACGGGCCATACATCCGCTCGAAATAGACGAACTGCCCGCCGGTTTCGGGAATCATGCTGGCGATCTCGGCGTTGGTGAGCGCGCCGAACATGGTGATGACACCGGCCAGCACCCAAACGAGCAGCAGCACCTCCGGTGAGCCGAGTTGCGATGCCATGACTCCCGGCTTGCGGAAGATGCCCGAACCGATCACGCCGCCGACCACGAGCATGATGGTTGAGAAGAGGCCAAGGGAGGGGAGCAGCCCGCGGTGGTTTGGGGCTGGTGGTTTCGGCGTGGCCATGCAGGATAAAACGCCTCGGGGTCAGTCAGGGCGTCGGTGCGGCGACAGTCGTCTTGGGTGCGCAAGACAACGCACAACGGAGGCAGCGATCTTCTTCATGGAACAGTGCGCGAACAATGCGGAAGCCCCCCCGGAGCTTCAAGCATATTCTCGCCACCGCTCGCATCATTCCTGCCGGTTCCTGCCGCCATAAAAAGTTAATTGAAATTGACAGTCGGGCCATCTTCTGAAATTGTTGGCCGGTAGCTTTGGAAATTCAGGAACCGAACAACTAGAATGAAAAAGACCTCACCTGCTGTAATCGCTGCAACATTGCTGGTAGCAGCAACCCAAACGGTGTCCGCAGATACCCTCCTGACGGATGACTTCACGGTGACCTCAAACTCACAAGACGTGAATCAGGAGTTGGCTGGGCGTCAGACGGGGACGATGGCTCCTTCCACGTATACCCTTGGGCCTGTACACCATCAGGTCGGCAATCCAGAAACCAATGTCGGCCAACCCGGGGGCGCCACCTACAGCAACTATCTGCTCATCGCGTTCAACGGGTGGACGATCAATAACCTCGACATCGCTGCGGCGGCAACCGGGCCTCTGAGCATCGGTTTCGATATGTATTTCCACAACGCCCCGAATCGAAGCACTGATAATACCCAGTGGGGGGCCTTTACCTTGAGGGGACTGGGTGGCGAAGCCTGGCCGATTGCGGGCGGGGGTGAATTTGCTTTTCTGAATCGGTACAACGGTGGCATTCAAGTGTTCCAGGACGGCAGCAGCAGTATTACTCCGGGTGGCTGGGACACGGAGGGTTTTGCGTTGGCTGACCGTTGGACGTTGACCTTCAGTGATACGGCTGGCACCGGCTCCGCATTCAACGGGAACGGTTCGCAAGTCACGTTCGAGAATGGAGCCACTACGCTGGGCACAATCACCCTGGGTCAATTGAACAGCTCAGGCCTTTATTTCGGCTTCCGCAATTACAATGACACGTTCGTTGGCATTGATAACCTTGCCGTCACGCTGGTGCCGGAACCCTCGGCCGCCCTGCTGATTCCCGCTGGTTTTGGCTTGCTGGCCCTCCTGCGCCGCTATCGCCACGTCCAAGAGTAAGTTTTCTCACTCCTTGCGTTGGCAAGTGCTCCGGTCCATTGCGGACCGGAGTTTTTTTTATGCGGTTGAGGATTGACCGAAAAGCGTCTGATGTTGTCTTCCGTTCGGGCTTGCATTGACGTTCTAATCGAAACCGGGGCCGCTGTCTGGTCCGCAAGGCGAACCAAAACCGTTGCGGGCGACAGCGGATTTGCCTTCAATGCTCGCGACATGAACCGGAACTCCCTTAAGACGAACCGCACTCAAACAAGCTCTGCCCGGACGGCGGCGTTCTGCACATTGACGTCAGCGTGGTTGACTTTCACCTTTGCCGCTGCCGCACAAACCACCAACGTCACCTCCACACTGCACTGGTTCGACGCAAAGGACCTTTGCGTTGAGGGCAAGGGCTGGATGGACACTAAGCATTTTTACGATCGCCTGCCGGCCAAGGCCGAAGGCGTAGTGCGCGATGCGGTGTGGTGGTTAAGTCATGATTCCGCGGGGATGGCGGTGCGATTCGTCACGGACGCCACTGCGATCTCCGTCCGCTGGACGGTGCGCAAGGAATCGCTCGCGATGTCGCACATGCCGGGCAGCGGGGTGAGCGGGGTGGATTTGTATGTGCGGCACCAGGGCGAGTGGCGCTGGTTGGGCGCGGCACGGCCCGAGAAATCCGTTGCATCGGAGAAGACGCTGGTCAACGGCCTGGACGCTGCGCGACGCGAGTGCCTGATGTATTTGCCCCTATACAACGGCGTGGAGAAGGTCGAGATCGGCGTGCCGACGGAGGCGAAGTGCGAGCCGCCACCAGCCCGGCCGAAGAACATGAAGCCGGTGGTTTTCTACGGCACGTCCATTCTCCAAGGTGGCTGCGCGTCGCGGCCGGGCATGGCGTATCCGGCAATCCTCGGTCGGCGGCTGGATTGTACGACGATCAACCTCGGGTTCTCCGGCAACGCCCAGTCCGAGCCGGAGATGGCAGCGCTGTTGGCTGAACTCGATCCGGCGGTCTATGTGCTGGATCCGCTGCCCAACATGCGCCCCGAGTGGGTGACCGAGCGCATGTCCGCATTTGTGGCGAAGCTGCGTGAGGCGCATCCGAAAACGCCGATTGTGCTGGTGGAACACGGCGGTGTGGGCAACGCCCTTGTTGTGGGCGCACGCGAGGCCGGCTACACGAAGTCCAACGCGGCGCTTCGCCGGCTCTACGACCAACGTCGCAGAGCGGGAGATCGCAAGCTGTTTTACGTTTCTGGCAACAACCTTGTTGGCAAAGATGGGCAGGGAACGGTGGACGGCGTCCACGCGACCGACCTGGGCTTCATGCGGATGGCCGACGCCATCGAACCGACCCTGAAGCGGGCATTGCGGGCTGCGAAGTGATCGCAAGCGCGCGGGCATTGCCGGGAGGCGCCGGGAGGCCGTGTCGTCAAAAGTGCTGCTGGCCCGGTCAGGCGTCCGGTGCAAGAATAGGGCGCGATGACAAAGCAATTGAGGCCGAGCACGGCGAGCAGGCTGTTCTTGGGGCTGTTGCTGGCGGGCATGAGCGCCGGTGTGCAGGCTCAGACGGACCAGACGATCTACACGGACTCGCTCCAGAACGGTTGGCTGAACTGGGGCTGGACCAGCATCAATTACAACAACGCCAGCCCGGTTCACAGCGGAACGAAGTCCATCTCCGTGACGATCACGCAGGCGTGGCAGGCGATTTACATCGCGCACGCGAGCATGAATTCCAGTTCGTACGCCAGCCTCAGTTTCTGGATTCACGGAGGGACAACTGGTGGGCAACAACTTCTGGTCCAGGGTCATGCCGCCGATGCAGCCCAAGCGGCGGTGAATCTACCCGTGCTGACGGCGAACGACTGGCAACAGGTGACGGTGCCGCTGGCCAGCCTCGGTCTGGCGAATCGCGCGGACATGGACGGGTTCTGGATTCAGGATCGAGCCAACAAAGCGCAGCCGACATTCTACCTGGATGACATCGTTCTCGTCAGCGGTGGCGTCACGCCACCCACCGTCACGCTGACATCGCCCGCCAGCGGGGCGAGTTACGTCGTTCCGGCCAACGTGAATCTGGCTGCCACCGTCACACCCGATGGACACACCATCACCAAGGTACAGTTCTACAGCGGCACCTCGCTGGTCGGCGAAGACACCACGGTTCCTTATGCGGCTGTGTGGACCAACGCACCTGCGGGCACGCACAACCTCATCGCCCGGGTCGTGTATGACGCCGGCAGCGTCGCGGATTCCAGTGCCGTCGGAATCACCGTGACCGGCAGTGCCGCCGTTGCCATCACTGTGGATGCGGCGCGTGACCGCCATCCCATCAGTCCGCTGATTTACGGGGTGGCGTTCGCCTCGTCGAATGAACTCGCCGAACTGAATGCACCGCTGAACCGGTGGGGCGGCAACTCGACCACGCGCTACAACTGGCACTTGAACGCGGACAACAAGGCCAACGACTGGTATTTCCAAAGCATCGGGAGCTCCAGTTCAACGCCTGGAGCGGAGGCCGACTCGTTCATCCGGAACTCCCGTGGCGGCGGCGCCGAACCCATGCTGACCGTGCCCATGATCGGTTGGATGCCGAGGCTCGGTAACAGCCGCGGCAAGCTGGCCAGTTACTCGATCGCCAAATACGGCCCGCAGACCGGCAACGACTGGCAGTGGTTCGCCGATGCCGGCAATGGCGTGGGCACGAACTCGGCCGCCAAGACGAGTTGGCTCATCACGACCAACAACCCTGACGACGCCAACTTCCTCACGAATTCCGCGTTTCAACAGGCGTGGATTCGTCATCTCACCAATCGCTGGGGACTCTCGACCAACGGCGGCGTGCGTTACTACTGCATGGACAACGAGCACACGCTTTGGCATTCGACCCACCGCGACGTGCATCCCGTTGGGACGACCATGCAGGAGATTCGCGACAAGTTCTTCGACTACGGCGAGATGGTGAAGAGCGTGGACCCGGGCGCGCTGTTGGTCGCCCCCGAGGAATGGGGTTGGCCCGGCTATCTTTACAGCGGTTATGACTGGCAGTGGGCCGGTGACCACCGCGACTGGAATCCCGCGCACTTTCTCGACCGGGCCACGAACGGTGGCTGGGACTACTTGCCGTGGCTGCTCGATCAAGCCCGCCAGCGTGAAAGTCAGACCGGTCAGCGGCTGCTGGACGTTTTCTCCGTTCACATCTATCCGCAGGGCGGTGAATCAGGCGACGACACCTCGACGCCCACACAACTCCTGCGCAACCGGTCCACCCGTTCGCTCTGGGACACGAACTACGTGGACGAAAGCTGGATCAATAACAAGGTGATGCTGCTCCCGCGACTCAAGGGCTGGGTAGCGAGCTACTATCCCGGCACGAAGATCGGCATCACAGAATACAACTGGGGCGCAGAAGACCACATCAACGGCGCCACGGCCCAGGCGGACATTCTCGGCATTTTCGGGCGCGAAGGCCTTGATTACGCGACGCGTTGGACGACGCCCGCTGCCAGCACCCCGACGTTCAAAGCGATGAAAATGTTCCGCAACTATGACGGGAACAAGTCCACTTTTGGCGACACCAGCGTTGCAGCCAGCGGCCCGAATCCAGACAGCCTTTCCACCTTCGCTGCGCTGCGCTCATCCGACAGCGCGCTCACGGTTCTGGTGATCAATAAACTCCTCACCAGTGCCGCCACCGCGACCATCACACTCACGAACTTTCTTTCGCGCGGCACGGCACAGATCTGGCAGCTCACTTCGGCGAACGCTATCAGCCGGCTCAGCGACGTCAGCTTCACGGGGAACAGCTTCAGCAAGTCTTTGCCGGCGCAGAGCGTGACGTTGTTCGTGCTGCCCGGCGGCAGCCCGCCCTCTCTGACCGCGGCAACGATCTCCGCCAGCAACACTTTCGAGTTCTTGCTGAGTGGCCTCACGGGTCAGCGTTACGCAATCCAGGCAAGCAGCAACCTGGCGATCTGGGTGCCCCTCCAGACCAACACGCTTTCCGCTGCAACCCTTCGCCTGGCGTTGCCGGTCACGAACGGGAACCGTTTCTACCGCGCCCAGTGGGTCCCGTGATCCTCATGCACTTATTTAAGAAACCGCCCGGTGAGGACCCCGGGCTTACAGCCAGGGTCAAGTTCGCGCGTATCTTGTCGGCCGCGTGCCCGCTCGTGGCGCTTTCGCAGAGTCTTAAAACAGGCTCTGGGACTCCTGCCCCGCAGCCTTAACGGGACTGCTGCGACTCCTCGACCGACCCAGATGCGTCTGGGGAGAAGCCAAACCGTTTTTTGGAGCCGCATCCGGACGCACCCGAGTTGTTGACTTCGCGACCGCGGTGATCACAATCGCCGTCATGCATGGCATGAACAACTCACCCTCGGTCACTGAGATGGAAACCAGAACACCTTCCGGAGCATCCTCCACGACGCGGCGCGACTTCATCAAGCATTCCGCCCAAGCGGTCGCGGGCGCCGCCTTGGCGAGCACCATCGCCACGCGCGCTTACGCCGCCGAGAACAACACGCTCAAACTGGCCTTGATCGGCTGTGGCGGACGCGGCGGGGGCGCGATTGCCCAAGCCCTTTCCACCGAGGGGCCAACCAAGCTGTGGGCGGTGGCGGATTTCTTCGAGCACCGCGCCAAGGGCGTATTGAACAACTTGAAGGACAAGTTTCAGAAGCAACTGGACGTGCCACCGGACCGCGTGTTCGTCGGTTTGGACGGCTACAAGAAAGCGATTGATTCGCTGGACAAGGGCAGTGTCGTGCTGCTGGCCACGCCGCCGGCGTTTCGCTCGATTCATTTCGAGTACGCCGTCCAGAAAGGCATGCACGTGTTTATGGAGAAATCCTTCGCCGTGGACGCGCCGGGCATTCGCCGCGTCCTGCGCACGGGCGAGTTGGCGAAGGAGAAGAATCTCAAAGTCGCGAGTGGATTGATGAGCCGGCACTACCTGCCGCTGGAACAGGCCATCGAGCAGATTCATCAGGGCGCGATTGGCGACGTCATCACAGCCTACGCTTATCGCATGCACGGGCCCGTGAGCTTCAGCCCGAAACAGCCGGGCCAGACCGAACTCGCACATCAGATCACGAATTACAGCAACTTCACCTGGCTGAATGGCAGTTTCATCGTGGATTGGCTGATTCACAACATTGACGTGTGTTGCTGGGCCAAGAACACGTGGCCCGTGTCGGTTCAAGGCATGGGCGGACGCCAGGTGCGCAAGGATCCGGACCAACTCTTCGATCATTACGCCGCCGAGTACACGTTTCCGGACGGCACACGCATGGTGGCCCAGGGACGGCATATCACGCGGTGCTGGGATTTCTTTGGCGATGTGCTGCACGGCACGACCGGGTGCGCCGTGCTGGGCGAGGGCCAGTCCGATCCGAAGTTGTTCAAAGGGCACACGCCGGCCTCTGCCAATTTGCTCTGGCGCTACAAAGGGGAACCGTGTGACCAGTACCAGCGCGAGCATGACCTGCTCTTCGACGCCATCCGCAACGACAAACCGTGGAACGAAACCGAGCGTAGCGCCAAATCGTGCTTCACCGCCATCATGGGCCGCATGGCCTGCGAATCCGGTGGACTCATCACCTGGGACGAAGCCATCCAGTCGAACGTGGAACTTGCGCCCGGTTTGGAGAAGCTCACCATGGACTCCGACGCACCGGTGATGCCCGACGCCAGCGGGCACTATCCCGTCGCGATGCCGGGCGAGACGAAGGTGATGTGAGTGGCGATGCATGCACCAAAGGCGCGATCGAGAATGGCTGGACAGCAAGGCTGCCCGCAACCGGCACACATCGCCACTTGTCACAGATGACTGTGCGAGACTACCTACCCGGCCGATTGTCGCTCACTTGACCGTTCGGCCCACGAACACGCACTGTGAAGCAACTTATCCATAGTCGGGTTCTTAGCCGCTCGATCCGGATCGTATTGGTGGTTCTCGGTATACTGCTCGTTGCTGGATTTGCCTTCTTCCAAGGCATGTTCTACGCCAACAGAAAGGCAACGATTCGCATGGCTAACGACGAATGCTTTTATACGGTTCACGCGCTTCGTGCTCTCAAAGACCCAGAGCAACGCCGAGTGCCAGTTCTGTTTGACGCCGGAATGGATTCGGCGGCACTGAAGCTTGCAGAGATGTGTCTGCAATATCCGCGCGGCATTAAGCGGACGCACTACAATGTCTTGGTTCGAGTTCGGGATTATCGGGCGCAGTATGGCCGCGAGACGGAGAGGGTGGATGGGATAGATGGTCGTGAGGTAGACGAGAAGGTCGCAGAGGCCATTTCGTATCTTGAGTCCATTCACGACATGAAGGAGTGGACGCCCTACAAAGTTGACTTCGAGACGGGACAGGTAAAGGCAGAGTGATATGGACGAAGAATGGCCGAATCGGGTAGCCGGGAGGATTGCGCTCCCGGCCCCCCACACCACCTGACCTGCGGGTCAGCACCAGGCGGTTCCGGTCAGAATAGCTGAGGCAGGATCCCACTTTCGACTCCGCGCTCCGTACCGCAGTCCGATCCTCGCTCGGAGTCATTGAGCGCGCGGGGCAAGATTTGACGTCAGGCAAAACGGCATTGCCCTTCGCGCATGATCCAGAAATTCAATTGACCCCGCCCGGAGTCCATTCGACCGTTGGCTTCAGATGGCGACTGCGAACATGATAAAGCGCGGACACAGAAGCGATTCCCCGAGGATGACAGCTTGGATGAGGTGGACGATGGGGCAATTCTGGGCGGCGCCGCTGCGCGGAAATGGTGAGTCCAGCGGATGCATCGGTCCGGAGAAACCCGCGCGGGGGCGCACCGCCAAGCCTGGGCGACTCGTCTTCATGGAATTGGGCCCGCTCCAGATTCCGCACCTTGCCCTGTTCCTGACATTGGTTGTCCTGCTTGCTCCAGCACGCAGCATCGCGGCACCACTGATCATTGACGATTTCGTCTATCCCAATTCGGCCGTTGCCCGGCAGGCTTGGGTAAACACCGGTGGTCCAGCCGTGACCATGGCGACCACGGGCGAGTGGGGCTCAGAACAGGTAATGGTGCTCACGTGCGACTTTGCGACGCGCAACACCCGCTGCACCTGGGATCGGAACGTGTCCCTGAACCTGAGCGCTTATGCGGAGTTCGCGCTGGAAGTGTTCGCGCCAAACCCGGCGGCGATCTCTTCGTTCACGCTCTACTTCCGCTCGGGTGCAGGCTGGTATGGCGCGTCTGCCACACTCAAACAATCCGGCTGGCAGACGCTGCGCTTCGTCATGGGAGATTTCATTCCGGAAGGCACGCCGGCGGGTTGGGATAAGATTGACGGCATCCGCTTGTCGCCTTGGAAGGCGGCGGCGCAGAACACGTACCTGGCCGTGCGGCAATTGCGCGCGTTCACACCGACCATCCTGCTGGTGCGGGATACACAAACCAGCAACCCGGAGATCGTGCAGCAGACCATTGACCGGCACGTGGCCTGGCTGGGCGGCTACAACCTCAGTTGCGGCGTGATCACCCGGGCGGGCGTGGAAGCCGGATTATTGCAGGAAAGCAAACTGGCCGTTCTGCCGTACAACGAAAGCGTTTCCGAGACCGAGATGGCGCGATACGAGAGCTTCGTGGCAAACGGTGGCAGGTTGATGGTGTACTACCTGTTGCCCGGGCGACTGGCGGCGTTGCTAGGGGTGCAGGTGACAGGCTGGACTCAGGGGGACTTCGCGGCGTGGGCATTTGCCGATCCGAGCATTCCGCACCTGCCCGCGAGGGTCCTCCAGGCCTCGTGGAATGTGACCATTGCGGTCCCGAATGGCGCGTTGAATTCAAGAGTGACGGCTCGCTGGGAAAACAGCCAGGGGCAGGACACCGGCAAGGCGGCATGGCTGGCGAGCGATCACGGATTCTTCATGTCGCACGTGCTGCTGGCCGATGATGCCGACCAAAAAGCCTACGCGCTCTTGTGCCTGATCGGCTCCATCATCCCGGAAGTCTGGCCCGCCGCCGCTGCCGGGGCGATTGATCAGATTGGCGGAGTGGGGCCTTATCAAACCTACGACGAGGCGGTAACCGGCATTCGCGCGCAAGGGGCGACCACGCTGCGGGCGACGTTGGTGGAAAGGGAATTGACGGGAGCGGAGGCGGATCGCTTGAGCGCGTTGGCCGCCCAGGCGGCTGGGCAGTTTCCCCAGGCGATTGCCTCAGCGCATTCCGCACGCGCCCACCTGACACAGGCTTACATCCTAAGCCTCAAACCTGTGTTCCCGGAGTTCCGTGCGATCTGGGAGCACCACGCGACGGGGCCGTATCCGGGGAATTGGGCGGCTGGCGTCACGGCGCTGGCGACCAACCAGTTCAACGCCGTTTTCCCCAACCTGCTTTGGGGCGGGCTGGCGCACTACGACAGCGCGTATCTGCCGCACTCGGCTGAGTTCGATCAATACGGAGACCAAATCACGGCCTGCGCAAACGCCGCCCACGCGCGTGGGTTGCAGGTGCATGTCTGGAAGGTGAACTGGAACTTGCTGGGCGCGCCTCAATCCTTCATCAACGACCTCCGCGCTGCCAACCGGACCCAGGTTTCGCGCACCGGTGAGGCGATTGACTGGCTGTGCCCTTCGCACCCGGACAACTTCGCGCTGGAAACCAACTCGATGCTGGAGGTCGTGCGTAACTACGACGTGGATGGCATCCACTTCGACTACATCCGGTATCCAAACAGCGACTACTGCTACTGCACAGGCTGCCGCGAGCGGTTTCAAGACCAGACCGGGCGTACGGTGACGAACTGGCCTGCGGATGTGCTGGCGGCGGGACCGTTGCGCAATGCTTTCCTGGATTGGCGACGGGCCCAGATCACCCGGCTGGTGGAAACGATTTACGCGGAAACCAAGGCGCTGAAACCGGCGGTGCAGGTTTCCGCGGCGGTCTTCCCAGACGCCGTCAGTGCATACGACGGAGTGGGACAAGATTGGCGTCTCTGGATCACCAACGGGATCGTGGATTTCCTGTGCCCGATGGATTACACGACCGAGCTGCACAGCTTAACGAATTTCGTGGCGCAGCAGCTCGCCTGGGCAGGGGGGCGAATTCCCATCTATCCCGGCATCGGGGCCTTTGAGCTGGAGACGGATGCCACCCTGGCGCAACTCCAGGCTACGCGCCAAGCGAACACGGGGGGATTCATTGTGTTTGAACTCAGCCCAGGCAGCGCGGCGACTCTGCTGCCGGCCATGGGCGCGGGGGCCACCGCGCCGGACGAGCCGGATACCGACAACGATTTGTTGCCCGATAGCTGGGAGCAACGCTGGTTTGGCGATCTCACCGCCGCGGGTTTGGAGACGAATCAGGACAGGGACAGCATGACCGACCGGGCGGAATACATCGTCGGCACGGATCCGACGAACGCCACCCCGGGACTCTCGCTGGAGGTCGGATGGAAGGACGGCCAGATGGAAGTCCCGTTTCCTGCGCGGGCCGTGGATGCGCCCGGATATCAGAACGCAGCGCGGCACTACCGATTGGAAGTCGCCGGTTCTCTGAGGCCAGGCGCGGTTTGGTCGGCGGTGCTGGGATTTGAAGATCGCATTGCAGATTCAGGTCTGGTGAAGCTGACTTGCGTGGTGCCGCCGGAAGACGGGGCGGGGCGCTTTTACCGGTTGCGGGTCTGGCTGCAACAGAAGCCTTGATGCGGGCCGCTGATGGCGGGGTCGCAGTGATGGTCGCGGCTGGACGGCCTGTGCCAGGTGGGGGCGATCGCGGCAACTGAGGTCCAGCGTTTGCCAAGAATCGGCTGGCTGTGAGCGACGGCGAGTGGAAGGTTTCGACAGAGTTCGTGGGGCGCCGTCGAGCTGCCGCGCAAATGGGGAAACAGCGTATGAATACACATCGCCTGTCGCATGTCCGCTGGTCGCCGGGAGAGCAAGTCCTGCGCGATCCGACCTTGAACAAGGATGCCGCCTTCACCCGCGCCGAGCG
This sequence comes from uncultured Verrucomicrobiota bacterium, assembly GCA_964371005.1. Lineage (GTDB taxonomy): Bacteria > Verrucomicrobiota > Verrucomicrobiia > Limisphaerales > MWDV01 > MWDV01. Next base: position 17,540 of record CAYJNU010000005.1, read on the forward strand.
CGCCCAACTGGGCTTGGAGGGGTTGCTGCCGCCGCACGTCCTCACCATCCAGCAGCAGGTCGCGATGGAACTGGAGCACATCGTTCAGAAGAGCGATCCCTTGGAGCAATACATCGGCCTGATCGCCCTGCTCGACCGCAACGAGACGTTGTTCTACCGGCTGTTGAGCGAAAACTTGGAGCGCCTGGCCCCGATCATCTACACACCCACGGTGGGCCTCGCCTGCCAGAGATTCAGTCACATCTTCCGCCGCCCGCGCGGGTTGTTTATCTGCCCAAGCGACCGCGGGCAAATCGCTGCGCGCCTGCGGAACTTCAGCCACCGAAACATCTGCCTCATCGTGGTGACGGACAACGAGCGCATCCTGGGCTTGGGTGATCAGGGCGCCGGCGGCATGGCGATTCCCGTCGGCAAGTTGATCCTCTACTCGGCGGGCGCGGGCATCCATCCCTCGCTCTGCCTGCCGGTGAGCCTGGACGTGGGCACGGACAACCAGGCCCTGCTCGACGATCCGTCTTACCTGGGCTACCGCGGACGGCGGCTGCGCGGCGCGGAGTATGATGCCCTCGTCGAGGAATTCGTGCGCGCCGTGAAATACGTGTTTCCGCACGCGCTGCTGCAATGGGAGGATTTCAAGAAGGCCAACGCGTTCCGCCTGCTGGAACGTTACCGCGGGCGGCTGCCCAGCTTCAACGACGACATCCAAGGCACGGCCGCCGTGACCCTCGCCGGCGTGCTGGCCGGGCTCAAGCTCACTGGTCGCCGTCTGCGGGACGAGCGCTTCCTTTTCGTCGGCACGGGTGCTGCGGGCGTGGGCATCGGACGCCTGTTGGCGACCGCCTTGCGGTACGCGGGGCTGGATGGCCCCGAAGCGAAACGCCAACAGCTCTTCCTGGATTCCGGCGGCATCGTCCACACCGCGCGCACGGACCTGGAAACCCACAAACGCGAGGTCGCCTGGACCTCCGAGGGGTTGGGAGCGGCCGGTTTTCGCGAGCCGCTGCCGGTCGCGCTGGATTCGATCATCGAAGTCTTCAAACCCACCGTGCTAATCGGGACCACCGGCCAGCCCGGAGATTTCACGCCCGCCGCCATTCGCGCCATGGCGACGCACTGCGAGCGTCCCCTGATCTTTCCGCTCAGCAATCCGACCAGCAAAGCGGAATGCACCCCGGCGCAGGCGTTGGAGCATTCCGATGGCCGCGCGCTGGTAGCCACCGGTTCGCCGTTTGAACCCGTGACCCACAATGGTCAAACTCTCTCGATTGGGCAATGCAACAACGCGTTTGTGTTTCCCGGGGTCGGGCTGGGCTTGCTCATCAGCGAGGCCAGCCATGTGTCCGACGCCTTGTTCCTGGCAGCGGCGAACCGGTTGGCCGAGTTCACGCTCGCGCAGGAGTCCTGGAACGGCGCCCTTTACCCGAGCCTGCGCCATCTGCGAACCATCAGCCAGGCGATCGGCTTCACGGTCGCCCAGGCCGCGCGCGACGAAGGGCTCGGGCGCACGCTCGACGACGAGGCGCTGGACACGTCTGTGCGCGAGTTTATGTGGTTGCCGGACTACCTCGACTCCTTGCCGCCGGCGAGCGAGTCTCCTCTGACGGAGGATTGAGGGTGCTGCTCACAGAAGGGCTGCTCTCGGAGCGCCGATGGTTGGCCACCTCGAGCCGCCAGTGAATCTGTATTGCGCGGGCTGCGGGAAACGGTAAGGTGTGGGCAAGTAGAACCATGAGGGTTGCCCAGTTGGCGACCCATAGTCCGGACGCAAGAACATATGAAGTCCATGCAGCCTCAAACGAGTCGGGCCAACCAGCCCGCCCACGCGTTCACCCTGATCGAGCTCCTCGTCGTCATTGCCATCATTGCGATCCTGGCAGGCATGCTCCTGCCGGCCCTCTCCAAGGCCAAGGCCAAGGCGCAAGGCATCGGCTGCCTGAATAACACCAAACAGCTCGCGACCGCGTGGCATCTCTATACCCTGGATAACACCGACCGCGTGGCGAACAACTACGGTGTGGCCGAGACCGAAGCCGCCATCAACAACGGTCGTTTGGACAACTGGGTCAACAATGTGATGACTTGGGGCGCAAGCGGCGGTGTGCAGGACCGGAGCAACACGAATATCCAATGGGTGCTTTCCGGCGTCCTCGGCAGATACACCGGCGGGACGGTTGGTGCTTACAAATGTCTGGCCGACAACTATCTCAGCCGGGTGCAACAAAACGCCGGCTGGTCTCAGCGCAACCGCAGCCTTTCCATGAACCACCTCTTTGGCCGCTTCAGCACTGGCAACGACGAAACGGCTCGCGGCATTGCCTGGGGCTTCAGCGGCCAGTACATGCAGTACCTGAAACAGGCGCAGGTGCGCAAGCCAGCGAAGACCTGGCTCTTCATTGACGAGCATGCGGACTCCATCAACGACGGCTTCTTCATCAACAACCCGGCGGTGAACCACTGGCAAGACCTTCCCGGCTCCTATCACAACGGAGCGGGCCTCTTCTCGTTCGCCGACGGCCACTCGGAGATCAGGAAGTGGCTGAGCACCACCTCCAAATACGCCAGGGTGAGTTTTTATTACCCGGCAACCATGAACTTCGACAAGGCTGGGCAAACGGATTTCAAGTGGTACCTGGAGCGTACCGGTTTCGTCGACACGCGGTTGGGGCCGCAGTTTGGCTACTAACCGAGTGCGGCACTTCCTGACGCGGTGCGGCTGAAAGACGCCGTGGCGAAGCCTTGCCTGCCAACTCGCGCTCGGGCAAGGTATGGCCACCGCGATGCAACCGCTGACCGCCGACCTGGAACTCGTCCGCCGTGCCAAAGCCGGCGACCTCGATGCTTTCGAGGAACTGGTCGGACGGCATGAGCGTTTGGTTTTCACCCTGGCCCTGCGCATCGTGCAAAACGAGCACGACGCCGAGGACGTCACCCAGCAGGCGTTCATCAGCGCTTTGGAACACCTCCCTGGCTTTCGCGAGGAAGCCCGGTTTGCGACCTGGCTTTACCGCATCGCCACGCACGCCGCGCTCAAGATCATTCGCAAACGCAAGGGCCTCGACACCGTTTCCCTGGAGGAGGCCACCGAACCGCGCGAGGACGGCGACACCATCCCGCACCCGGAGTTCATTGCCGATTGGCGGCAATCGCCGGAGGAACTCGTCGAACGCAATGAAACGCAGCGTTTGCTGGACGACGCGCTGGCCAAGCTGGACGAAAAGCATCGTCTGGTCTTCCTGCTGCGGGATGTCGAAGGCTTGTCGGTGAAGGAGACGGCGGAAACGCTCGGTTTAAGCGAGGCGAACGTGAAGGTCCGCCTGCTGCGCGCCCGGCTGCAACTGCGCGAGCACCTGACCCGTGTTCTGGGGGACGAAACCCGCCAAATCCGGCGCGATCCGAGCCACGCACACTGATCGCACCCCCGGCGTGCGCTCACGCGCGGTTCGGTCCCTGTCACCAATGCGCGTCCATCGTTGGAGGTTGGAGCCCTCCAGGAAACCGGAAAGCACTGACTCAACGTGGAAACGACCAAGTCGTACCCACCCCAGCGCTGACGCATTTGCCGGGGAACTCTTGCCACAACCTGACGATCGCTGAAACGCCGGTGCAATGAGCGGGCATGAGTCGCCCCGGGTTCGCCCGCCGCAGATGCGCCACCGTTTGCTCCAGACGATGGTCACTGGCCGAGCCAAGATGCAGCCCACCGAGGACCGCTTGGACGCGTTTTCCACCGGTCAGGCGCTCAACGTGGAGCAAAGTGTTCACCACGCCGGCGTGTGCGCAGCCGAGCAACATCACCACGCCCGCCGGCGTCTCGAAGAACACCGCTTGGTCGTCCAGCAGCGGGTCGGGTTGCTGGCAACGTTCGTCGAGAAAGAACGGACCGCCGGCGTCCTCGAAATCGGTCTGGCGCGGGATTTCGCCGGTGACGAACAAACCCGCGGCCACTTCCCGGCACTCCGGAGTCAAAACGAGCCTTGATCCGGCGTCGGCGATCGCTCGGTTGCTGTCTTGAGGCATGCCGATGAACCGCGCGGAGCCATCGGGATTTCGACTGAACTTCGGTAACAACGCCCCGGCATGCGCGAACACCGGCGCCGCTGGCGATCGCCTGCAAACAGCCGCCAACCCGCCCGTGTGATCGTAGTGGCCGTGGCTGAGCACGATTGCGTCGAGTCCTTCCAGCGAGCAGCCGAGCGCCCGGGCGTTGTCGATCAAGAGTTCCGTCTGTCCTGTATCGAAGAGGACGCGTCGTCCCCCGATCTCAATGAGGCAAGCCCAGCCGTGCTCGGCTTTCAAGCCGCGGATATTGACCGTGTTTTCGACCAGGACGGTGATGCGAATGTTCTCACTCATGGGATTGCATGAATTTGCCGCGCGCCCGGGCTTTCACCTCGCCGCCCTGCGTGATTTGCGCTCTCAACTCGAATAACTCATGCCCGGATGATTCCAACCACGCGCGAACCGTCAACTCCTCCGCCACATGCACGGGAGACCGAAATCGCACCCTCAGCTCGGCGGTCAAAGCCGTGATCCCGTGGGCGAACAGGCAATTGGTCATGGCGCCGTCCAGCAGCGCGGCAATGATGCCGCCGTGCAGCATGCCCGGATAGCCTTCCATCGCACCGTGGCCAAGATACGAAGCGCTGACGCTGCCGTCCGGTGCCGCCGTGTAACGCAACGCCAAACCCATGGGGTTGGCGGCGCTGCACACGAAGCAAAACGGATGTGCGTCCTGCCGCGTGTGCATGAGTGGGCGAAGCGCGGCGGTCGTCGTATCTGTGCGAACCATGCCTACCTCCAAGCAATGCCAGTGCCACGATCCGCGCGAATTCGATCCGTGCGCCGTGGGCTGGGGGCGGGGCGGGCCATCCGGCGGCCGGGAAACGCATTGCCAGCCGACGCTTACGATTGGATACTGCGGGCGATTGCATGGACCATAGTTTTTGCCACCAAGTCATTGATTCGGTGCCCGACGGTGTTTTCACCGTGGACACCGAGTGGCGCATCACGTCGTTTAACCGCACGGCCGAGCACATTACGGGGATTCGGCAGCAGGAAGCGCTGGGCCAGCGTTGTTGCGAGGTGTTTCGCGCCAGCATTTGCGAGAGTGCCTGCGCCTTGAAGCAAACCCTGGCCACTCACCGCTCGATTGCCAACAAGGTGGTTTACATCATCAATGCGCAGGGCGAACGCATTCCCATCAGCATTTCGACCGCGCCGCTCAAAGATGCACGCGGCAAGGTGATTGGCGGGGTGGAGAGCTTTCGGGATTTGCGGCTGCTGGCGGAATTGCGCAAGCAGGCCGAGCAACACGATTCGTTCGCCGACATCATCGGGCGCAGCCCGGGGATGCGACGGTTGTTCGATCTGCTGCCGGCCGTGGCCGAGAGTGAGAGCACCGTGCTCATCGAAGGGCCCAGCGGCACGGGCAAGGAGTTGTTCGCCCGCGCCATTCATCAACTCTCCAACCGGCGGGCAAAAAAGTTCGTGGCCCTCAATTGCGGCGCGCTACCGGACACGCTGCTGGAGAGCGAATTGTTCGGCTACAAGGCCGGAGCCTTCACCGATGCACGGAAGGACAAGCCGGGCCGGTTCGCGCTGGCGGAGGGCGGAACGCTGTTCCTTGATGAAATCGGCGACATTTCGCCCGCCATGCAGGCTCGAATGCTGCGCGTATTGCAGGAGCGCACCTATGAACCGTTGGGCGGTGTGGAACCGGTTCGGGCAGATGTTCGCATCATTGCCGCCACGAACAAGTCTCTGAGCATGCTCGTGCGGAATGGCCAGTTTCGCGAAGACCTGTTCTACCGCGTGAACGTTGTGCGTCTCGAGCTCCCTGCTTTGCGCGAACGGCGCGAGGACGTGCCATTGTTGATTGACCACCTCGTCACCCGGCTTAATCGCCTCAAAGCGCGGGACATTTCCGGGGTTTCGGATGCCGTTCTGGCACGGCTGATGGAACATGATTTTCCCGGGAACGTGCGGGAGCTGGAGAACATCATCGAACACGCGTTTGTGCTGTGCCGCGGCGGTTTGATCGAGATCGGACATTTGCCACCTGAACTGCGGGGCCAGGGCCCAGACGCCCTTTCCGGCTTGCCGTCCGGGCTGAAACTGGCGGCGATGGAGAAACTGCTCATCCGTGATGCGCTCCGTCGGCACGATGGCAACCGGGCAGCCGCTGCGCGGCAACTGGGCATAGACGTGAGCACGCTGTTCCGTAAACTCAAGTCGCTCGGGTTGGCCAAGGCAACAAAGTCGAAGAAGTAATTGCGATCGGCCTGTGTGCCGAGTGAGACACGAGCCAGGCGCGGACCCTGAGAGCCCACCCGCTCCGCCAACGGCCGCCAGCCCGCCTGATCAAGTCCGGCAACGGCGGGCAAGTCGTGGCCAAGTTCCGGCTCGCCCCCCAGCAACCAGACTAACCCTCACCGGCTTCACAAAAAGTGGTTTTGGATCCGCAGGTTTGGACGCGGTACGGGTGGTTGAATAGCCAGTGATTCTGCCGAGGGGGGCTGCCCCCTGATACCACCGCCTGGCGCGCCGGGGCGAGCCCGACTTGCACCCAGGCGCGCTCGGTTTGCAGCATTGCTGACATCCGAACGATGCATCTTGCCACGCCCTCGCGGCTGCACCAAGGCATTCCGCCACGGCCTGCAATCTGGGTGGCATCTCGCCTCCGCCGCCTCTTTCACCGGTTTTGCTGGATAGTTCGCCGATCTTGCCGTGCGACGTGCGGCTGGCATGTCGCGTGCGAAGGCGTTCGTTCTGACAGGCGATGTATGCCTGCATAATCAAACTCGAGTTCGCATTGCGCGCATGAAATCAAACCGTTCGCTGGCCTCGTTCACGAGGGGAAGCTTGGCCTTGCTAGGATTCATCTCCCTCTCAACCATGACCGCCCTGGCTCAACCGGCGATTCACAGCCTCATGGGGTTGTATTACGACGGCAGTGCCACCTGCCTGAATTGCCACGGCAAGGACGGCATCTTCCCGGGCCCAGATCGCGCGGCGGAAATCATGCACTCCGTCCATTGGACCTGGTTGGCCACCAACACGCCCGCCGGTCACACCCAGGTCATGGGAAAGCGGAACATCATCAACAATTACTGCATCGCCACGACCTCCAACGAGCCGCGCTGCACCAGTTGCCACATTGGTGTGGGCTGGCGCGACAACACCTTTGATTTTAACGATTCGAGCAAGATCGATTGTTTGGTTTGCCACGACACCACTGGCACGTACAAGAAGGTACCTACCGGCGCGGGCGTACCCGACTCGTCCCTGAACCTGACCAACATCGCCATGCTCGCTGGCAAAACCAGCCGTGCCACGTGCGGTGCCTGCCATTTTTACGGTGGCGGCGGTGACGCCGTGAAGCATGGCGACCTCGATTCCAGCCTGACCAATCCAACGCGCGAACTCGATGTTCACATGGGCGTGGACGGCGCGAATATGAATTGTGTGGATTGTCACATGTCCACCGAACCCGGTAGCACCGCTCACGACTTGGTCGGCTCGCGCTACTCCAAGCCCAACCCCGACAACTGGCTCTGCGAAGATTGCCATTCCCCCACGCCGCACTGGAATACGGACAACGGGATTTACTACAACGCCCATACTGGCCGGATCGCGTGCCAAACCTGCCACGTACCTCATTTTGCCCGCGGCGGTAAGGCGACCAAGATGAGCTGGGACTGGTCCACGGCAGGCATCAAGAACACCAACGGCGCGACGATGCAGATCAAAGACGCATCTGGCAACGTGGTTTACGACACCATGAAGGGCACGTTCACCTGGGCGAAGGATGTCGTTCCAGACTACGTCTGGTTCAACGGCAGCGTCATCTGGACGGAGTTGAACGACAAGATCAACGCCACGCAGATGGTCTCCTTGAACCAGTTGCAGGGGAATAAGAGCCAGGGCCGCGCGCGGATCATCCCCGTCAAACGCTTCACTGCGGTGCAACCGTATGATGCCGGCAGCAACACCCTCGCCGTTCCCCACCTCTTCCCGCTCAATGCGAACGACACCGACGCGTATTGGAAGGGTTACAACTGGACCAACGCGCTGGTGGCGGGCATGAGCGCTGCCGGTCGCACCTTCAGCGGCAAGCTGGGCTGGGCGCAAACGGAGATGTTTTGGGTTCAAAACCACATGGTTGCGCCCAAAGAGAACGCGCTAACCTGCCGCGACTGCCATTCGCCCAACGGACGCATTCCCTTCGCCACACTTGGCTACGAATCAAACCGCGTCGCGCGCCTTCAGAATCTAAATATGATCGTGGGCACGGATCACACCGGTCGCTTCGGCACGAAGTATGTGAACTCGGCTTCCTGTTTGGAGTGCCATCCCGGCAAAGACGCGGAGGTCATGGGCAGCGTGCATTACACGTGGCGCACGCCCAACTCACGCCTCGCTTATCCCGGCGGCGGATCACACGGCATGGTTGACCGCTTCTGTGCCCTCGTGGGCTCCAGTGCCATGGTGAATTACTACGCGGACTTGGGCGGATACAAAGATTCGAGCGCCTGCGGCAAATGTCACGTGGCAGACCAACTGCCGTTCCCCAACCCAGCCACCGGCCAATATACGCAAGGTCAGAAAGACGGTGTGGATTGCCTCATCTGCCACGCCGCCGAAGGGTGTTACGATATGAACGGCGACGGGCGGTACACCGATGCGGATGCCGATGCCACGCATCGGTTGCTGGTCACCAATTCGGCCACCGGACGCCGCGCTTGGTTCCAAGACCGCTCGCTGCGCGCCGCGGAGAGTGTGGGTGGAAAGGTTGGCGTGGCACAGTGCTCGCGCTGTCATGAACACGGTCAGGCCGCGCCGGACTACAAGCGCGGCACGCCATTCACCCCTCAGCACGACGTTCATGCGGCCGCCGGCTTGCTCTGCACCGACTGTCATAAGGAGGATCATCACAAGATCGCGCGCGGTTCTCGCGTCACGGATATGCATGCGTGGGAACGGCAGGACGTTGAGGTGGATTGCGCCAATTGCCACACGACCACGCCGCACAAAGACCCGGCGTTGGCCATGCTCAACCAGCACACTTCCCAGATCGCTTGCGAGGCGTGTCATATCCCGTGGACTTCGGGGGCATTGCGCCGCATCTGGGCGCCGACCTTCGGTATCACCAACGGCCCAGAAGCGAACATTCCTGTCTTCGATCCGGTCCTTGGTCTCTACAAGCCCTACAGCGCATACAGCAGTGCATACAACCAACGTCCCGTCTATCGCTGGTTCAACGGCAACGAAAGCATGCTGGCGGAGCCCCTCAATGACGTGAACGCATGGGACTCCCGCGTTGCCACGAAGTCCACCCCGGGCGCCAAGATCTATGCGTTCCGCTCCATCGTGAACGGCATGGTCATGGATCGGCGCGGTTTCGGTTACGATCCCAACTACAACACGAACTTCACCATGCTCGCCGCGATGGATGCAATGGCCGGGCCGCTGAAGCAGATGGGCTTCATGCGTCCGACCGGCCTGATGCCGCAGGAGCGAGCCGCGTTGGCACAGTATCCGAACTTGGTGAGCTTCGACGTGGAAACCTATATCCGCACCGGCAATATCCGCGATGCCGTCAATGTCGGCTTGGGTCGGTTGGGCCTGATGATGGCGGGCCAGGATGCGTTCGGCGCGCCGCCGGACATGCTGGCTGCGACGGGCTCGAACTTCTGGAGCGGCGAGATCCTCGGACTCGATCTGCCCAACAACCCAATGGATCCGACCTTCGATCCGCTGGCGCCGCCCACGGAACCCACGGGGTCCTTCATCAGTCTGAGTCACGCGGTGAAACGCGCAGGCGCGCTGAGCTGTGCGGACTGTCATTCGCCCGCGGGCGTAATGGACTTCAAGGCCCTCAGCTATCCGCCGGAACAGATCGCCTATTTGCAGACCATGCTGCAGGCGGTGCAATCGTTCACTTACGAACCAACGGATGGGGCTCTCAAGCTGCGCTGGGCGGCGATTCCAGGCCGCACTTATGAAGTGCAAGCCACGACGGACCTGCAAACTGGAAACTGGGAAAAGGTTGGCGAAAGCCGCTTTGCAACAGACCGGTTGATGGAAACGGTGGTCTCCTATGGCCAGATCGGCAATGAGCCCCGCCGCTTCTTCCGCGTTCGCGAAGCTTCGCAGTAACCGACTTCCTGCCATCGAACGAACGCGTACTGCCCGGCTCTCCCGTGAGGGGGAGCCGGGTTTCTATGCAAAGCGCGAGCGTCACATCTTGCCGCAGGCAATCCAGAGCGGCTTCAGCGTCTGATTGGTGGTGTCGGCTTGGTTGAGCGGGCCTGCCGCGGCGTCCCTCGCTGGCATCGAGGATTCACTCCAACAATCGCAACTGGCGAGAAACCGCTTGTGCCGTGCGGAGATTGCTGCAAGGCTATGTGCGTTGTGTGTGGGATAATGGTGTTTAGGGACCGGCAACAAAGCGGCCCAGGGATGATCCTCGGTCATTTCGATTCGTTTGGTCTGCGGGGAAGGGTCGGCGCGGCAGCCGCGACCCCGCGGAGACACCACCTCTGTTCCCACATCCTCCAGTTGGCAATAATACCATGATGACCAAAAACTCCCTTCGTTTCACCTCTCTTGGAATGGCCCCGCTTGCTCTGGCACTCGCTTTGATCGCCGGCACGCGTGAGCGCCTCGCCGCGGCTGAACTTCTTACCAACGGGAATTTTTCCGCCGGCTTGGCGGGTTGGAAACTCTCCAGCCGCCTGGCTGGCTGGAGTCCGCTTCAGGACATCGTTGACACCCCGCCGATCAGCTTGCACCCGGAAGAGATGGCCCTGAGCGATTTCCAGGGCGTGATGCTCTACCAGAACCTCAACGTCACCGGCGTCGCCGGGCGCATTGTCACCCTCTCCTTGGACGTGCAAAAGTTGGGCGAGCCGTCCGGGCACACGCTCGCGTTTTACCTCGATTGCCAGTTGACCAACGGCACGGTGACGCGGGTGTCCGCCCTCAGTCCTGATAACGACCTGCTGCCATCGTTCAGCACCACGAACCTCAGCGTGACCGTCACGTTGCCCGACGGCGCCGCGCGACTCATGCGCCTGGCCGTGGCCAAGCAGGGTTATGGTGAATTCAACGTCGGTAAGTTTAGCCTTACGGCCACGGGTGTTACCGTCGCGCCTGCGCCGGTGATCACCAGCGTGCAACCACCCGCGGGGCCGTATCGCGAAGCCGTCACGATCCACGGCGAGCATTTTGGGACAGTATTCGGCACTGTTTGGCTGAACGAGGACCGGGCGGATGATCCGGCGGGCATGTCGCAGTTTGGCAGCAACCCGCAAATCGTCAGTTGGTCGGACACCACCGTGGTCATTCAGCCCGTCGAACCCAATCGCAGCGGCCGGTTGACTTTGTTCGCGGACGGCGTCGAGAACCAGGGCGACGCCAACTTCACGGTCACTTCGCCCAATTTCACTGTGGACGCAACGCCGGCACAACTCTCGGCCATCCGCGGCCAGAGCGTGGCGTTGCTGCTGCGGGTGAACTTCCTCAATGGCTTCCAGAGTGCCAACGGCGTCGGCTTCATGATGCACAACCCACCCGGCGTTGGGGAATGGCTGGGGACGCCTCTCAAGCGTTCCGGCGGCAGCGCGATCATCATTGATACCAGCACATTGACGCCCGGCATCTACCCCTGCATGGTGCAGAGTCTGGAGGACCACTCCTACGCGCGATTTGCCAACGCCCAACTCATCGTCAAAGCCGTCACGAACGTCGTCTTCACTGACACCAGTTATCCAGCCAACGTGATCACCGGTCTGACGGTGACAAACCAGAATCAGTTCTATATCAGTTTCAATCTCATCCAAAGCGACGGCACCACCTACGGCGAGTCTCAGTTCGGGCCGGGCATGCTGCCACCGGTAACGGTCGTTTCCAGCAATCCCAATGTCGTGCTCGTGGAGCAGGACAACATGGGCTTCTATGTTTACTATGCAGTTGGCCCCGGCACCGCCGACCTCACCGTGACCTCCGTGGACGGGTTCAGCGCGTCCCTGCCTGTCACCGTGAATCTGCCGGCTTCGCCGCGCATCACCAGCGGCAGCAGCAGCCCCGGCACGGTGGATAACTCCGGTGCCGGCACGAATGTTCTCTTTTGGCAGGGTAGCGGTGGCGTCATTGATTGGATCGGTTATCAAGGGATGGGCGATTTCTCGTTCGATTCGATTGACCGCGATTCCACTGCGCAAAACGCCACCTGGCCGGTCGCCGTTCCAGCGGGCACCGCGCCCGGCACCTACCTGTTCTACGCCACGATTGGCGACCAATACGGCGGCGTGCTACACCCGCTCCTGATGAAGGTGCAAAATGCCGCCAGCCGCGGCCAGATTGCCGGCCAGTTCTTCACCATCAGCTCCATGCCCTATGCGCAGGCCGGCGGCGTGATGGAAATCTATCAAGCCGACGGCACGCTGGTAAGCACCAACGATATCTGGGGCGAAGGTGGCGGTTACAACCTCTCGTTCCTGTCGCCCGGCAGTTACAAACTGCATTTCGTGCCCAACATGGCATTCGCGCCGCAGTGGTATCCCGGCACCACCAACGCCGCCGATGCCGCGGTGATCAACGTCGCTGCCGGTCAAACCGTCTCCAACATCAACTTTGTGCTGGTGGACCTGCCGGTCGCGCCGACGGATCTGGCGTTGCCGTCACCCAACCCGCAGGCCGGCGGCGTGAGCCTCACAATTGCGACCGTCGCGGGGGTGGAATACGCCCTCGAATACCTGGACGCCCTCGGCGGTTCGTGGAACACCGCCATGACTCTCACCGGCGACGGCGGCGTGCGGACGTTGAGCGATCCGTCGCCATCACCCAAGGTCAGGTTCTACCGCGCGCGAATGACAGTGCCGTGAGCAATCTCGCGCCAGCGGGCAGTCAACGCGTCGAAGTTGTTCACTGAAACAGCTTCGGCACAAACTCCGCCAGGTATTTGCGCCAGACTGGCCAACTGTGATCGCCTTCGGTGAGCCGCCATTCGTGGCGGATGTTGCTCTCCTTGAGTTGAGTGATGAATGTCTCGTTACGCTGAAGGAGGAAGTCATTCTTGCCGCAGGCAATCCAGAGCAGCTTCAGCTTCCGGTTGGTGGCGTCCGCATTACTGAGCGAACCTGCCACGGTTTCCTTCGATGGTACGGAAGCGCTGAATCCGCCGACCCAGGCGAACTTGTCGAGATGGTTCAGCCCGATGGTAAGTGATTGTCCACCGCCCATGCTCAACCCGACGATCCCGCGGTGGTTAGCATCCTTCTTGACGCGGTAGTTCGCCTCAATGAACGGCATCACGTCTTCGAGCAAATCCCGCTCGAAGAGCGCGGTGTTGTCCTGCCACCCGCCGGGGCCGCCGCCCACCGCGGCGTGGCCGTCCATCATCACCACCACCATCGGCTTGGCGCGGCCCTGGGCGATGAGGTTGTCGAGAATCCAGTGCGCCTTGCCATGAGCGATCCAAGTGGCCTGGTTGTCACCTGAACCGTGCTGGAGATAGAGAGCGGGAAACTTGGCGCTGCGCTTTTGGTCGTAACTCGGCGGAGTGTAAACGGCCAGTTCACGCAGTCGCCCAAGTGACATTGAACGATACGTGTGTTGGTGAACGACGCCATGGGGCACGTCCTGAAAATCGTGGATCAGCGGCGGATCGCCGGGCAGATGCAGGATGCTGGTGCGCGGTGACCGCATCGGTTTGATGGTGGAGTTGCCCGGATCAATCATCGCGAGGCCGTCCACTTGGAAGCTGTATTCCCACACGCCCGGCTCGATCGGACCAACGGTAGCGCTCCACACGCCGTTTGTGTGTTTGGACATGGGCGCGCGGCCGCCTGGCCATTGCCCGTTGACGATTACTTCGCTGGCCTTGGGCGCTTGCAGGCGGAAGGTCACATGCCGGTCCGTTTGAACTTCCGGCGAGATCACCGGTGCTGGACGCGATCGAGGCGGCGCTTCAGCGGCGACCGCAGTGAAACAAGTGGCAAGCAACAGGAGCGCGAGCGGAAGGTAATGACGTTTCATGGCTGCTGGTTTTGGAGATTTCGCCGAGGCGAGTCAAATCATTTGCCGCAGGCGGGGCCATAAACGGCACTGTGGGTTATCGGGAAACCGGCGGTTCTCCATCGGAAGCGCAGACGGAGAACGAGCTGAGGAGAGAATTGCAGCGTGCCTGCCTCACGCCGGGCTCAGACCCCATTCTGAATCATCGTCGCGCGCAGGAGACGTCCGATGGTCACCGCCGGCGTACAAAGACAACCCCACTCCACTTCGGGAGTGAGGTCTCGAAACATGTCGTGACTGGCTAGCTCGCTTTGCCGGCTTTCGGGCTCTTGACGGGCTGTTTCGCCGTCTCTTTGGCCGCGGCTGCGCCAGGACAGCAGCCTTTGGCTGCTTCCGCCTTGGCCTTGGCGCAACAGGCGCCGGCCTTGGCTTTATCGCAGGCGGCTGCTTTGGCTTTATCGCAGGCGGCTTTGTCTTTCGGGCAGATGCCGTCGCCAGCTTGCAACGCAAACGACACGGCCAGAACGCTGAGCAATAGTACTAGTTTCTTCATAGTGGTCATTAGATAGCATCGGCAGCCTGCTCGTTCAAATGTTTCTTTTTCGGGCTTGCCTGAAGGACTCAGAATGCCGGTTCCCACCGGGCTGCGACGCCTTTGAACCAGCGCCAGCAAAGGCTGGCCGATTGGCATTCCGTCTTCGGCGCCAACACGCCCGAGCAGGCAAAGCCCAGCAGAAAACTCGCGCTCGTGAACTTCGTCGAGAATCAGCCATCTCGGCGATACGCGTTCGGTGACAGCAATGATTCGCGCCGCCGGGCGGCAGGGACGTGCTCGAAGCGAGCCGCGTATCTATCAGGCGACCGTGCTGGACGCCGAGCGAATAGCTGACTTTCTGGACGCGTGGTTGACAGCGGGCCGTCGCGCGCCAATCATTCGGGCATGAGCAACCTGATTTACCCGCGCAGCCCGCGCGAGACGATGGACGGCTGGATTCACTTGCCGCGCTACGTGGACAAGATCCGGCTTCACCTTGCCGGGAAGCTGCATCCGGATTACCACGAGAACCTGGGCAAGGGTTTCGATGGCATGTGGTTGAAGGCCGCGGGCGTGACGCACGAGCAGATGGTGGCCGTGGTCAAGAAGTCTGTGACCGACGGCGAGATCTGCGATTGGCTGCGGCAGAACGTGAAGAAGTCCGCCGCCGAGAAGACCGCCCATCGCGAGGCGATGTTGGGCTATCCCAAGGCGGATGACCAGGCCATGCAGGACCGACTGAAGATGCGCAAGGAACAGTCCGGCATGCAGCATCGCGACGATATCCGAACGTTTGTGGATTACATTGACGCCGACGAGCAGCGGCTTTAGCCGCCGCGTAATCGTAACCCGCTCGATTTGTGGACTGGTTCACTGACCGCAACTGCTTCCTGCTGGCCGTGATCGTTTACGGCCTCAGCACGGTATATGCAGTCTTCCTGTGGCGGAGAGGATTTCGCCGGGACGATCACGTGAACTACGGTTTGCTCGCCGGCGCGTTCGCCTTCCATACGCTGGCCATGCTCGAGCGCGGGATGACCTTGAAATCCTGCCCGGTCAACAATCTCTATGAGGCGACGACGTTCATCGCATGGAGCATCGTCTTGGGATTCTTGCTGGTCGGGTTGTGGCGGCGGCTGCGTTTCCTGGGCGCGTTTGCGTCGCCGGTACTGTTCGCGGTGGGGGTGTTCGCGCTGATGCCGGCGTTGGATCCGCCGCATGGACCGAAGCCCGAATTCAACCTGACGCTCCAGAGCCTGCACGCAGGGCTCATCATGCTGGCTTACGGTGCGCTCGGGCTGGGCGCGGTTTCCGCCGCGATGTATCTCACGCAGGAACACAACCTTAAATTCCACAAGCTGCGGGCCGTGCTCTCCGTGTTGCCCCCAATTCAGCGGCTTGAACTCGTCACCAAACGGCTGGTGCTCGTGGGCCTGGTCTTGCTGAGCGTCGGGTTGCACTTGGGCGGACGGCTACCACGGCCGGAGGGCGCGCGGTTCATTGAGGACCCGAAAGTGGTTTGGTCCATCGTCCTCTGGCTCGCTTGCCTGGCCCTCCTGATTCTGCGGTGGCGAGGGCTGTCACCACGCCGGTTTGCGTGGGGGGTTGCGGGGGTGTTCCTCTTTGTGCTGCTTACCTTTTGGGGCACGAACCTGCTTTCACCCCTCCACAACCCATGACTACTCATTTCGGATTTCGGATTTCGGATTTCGGATTTCAGTAACCATGCCCATTGTTGTCATCGGCCTGAGTCACCGCACCGCGCCCGTCGCCGTGCGGGAACGCTTCGCGTTTGGCGAGGCGCGGATTCCCGCCGTGCTGCAAACGCTCCGGGAGAGCGGCCTGGCGGATGAAGCCGTGATCCTCTCGACGTGCAATCGCGTGGAGATGTACGTGGCCACGTCACTGCCGGCGGCGCAGGCGTTTGCCGAGCTGCAGGAGTTCCTGGTGCGCATCCATGATTACCGCGACCCGTTGACGGACGAGGTTTACCGGCTCGGCGAGCCGCACAGTGTGGAGCATCTCTTCCGGGTCGCCTGCGGGCTGGAGTCGATGGTGCTGGGAGAAACGGAAATCCTGGGTCAGCTCAAGAAGGCCTACGATCTCGCATTGCAGCACAAGCACACGGGGGGACGCTTGAACAAAGCCTTCCAGCGCGCGTTCAACGCGGCGAAGCACGTGCGCACGGAGACCAACATTCAGCGCGGGAACATCTCCGTGGCGTCCGTGGCCGTCGAACTGGCAGAGAAGATTTTCAGCCAGCTCGCCGCGCGCACCGTGCTGGTCATCGGCGCCGGCGACACGAGCGAGAAGACGGCGCGGGCGCTGGTCTCGCGCGGGGTCACGAACGTCTTAGTGACCAACCGGTCGCACGAACGCGCCGAGGCGCTGGCCACCACGCTGGGCGGGCGGGCGGTGCGGTTTGATGACTGGCCCGCCGAGTTCGCCCGGCTCGACATTCTGATCAGCAGCACCGCGTCACCCAACTACG
>CAYJNU010000005.1:34594-45653 GCA_964371005.1 uncultured Verrucomicrobiota bacterium
CTACGTCCTCGACCGGACGAGGTTGGCGGACCTGTTGAAACATCGGTCCAGTACGCCGCTGTTGTTGGTGGACATCGCCGTGCCGCGGGACATTGACCCCGAGGTGAACCGGCTGGAAAACGTGTACCTTTACAACGTGGACGACTTGCAGAGCATCGCCGACGACTCGCTGCGCCAGCGTAAAGACGAAGTCGTGCGGTGCGAAGAGATCATCCGTGACAAGGTGAAGGGCCTGCTCGACCACGTCCCTCCGCCGCGCCCGACATCCACACAGAATCCTGCTCAATCCAATGCCTGATTCCAAGCTACCGATCTTCATCGCCACGCGCGGCAGCGCCCTGGCGCTGGCCCAGGCCAACGCCGTCCTCGCGCAATGCCGCGCGGCGTTCCCCAAGCTCGGGTTTGAGTTGAAGATCATCAAAACCACGGGCGACAAGCTGCAAACCGCCTCCATGGCGAAACCGAACGAAAGCCTGCCCAAAGGACTGTTCACGAAGGAACTCGAAATTGCGCTGATCAAAGGCCGCGCCGACCTTGCGGTCCACAGTCTCAAGGACCTGCCTACAGAGTTGCCATCCGGACTCAAGTTGGGCGCCGTCGGCAAGCGCGCGGACGTGCGTGACGTGCTGATCTATCGGGACGCGAAGTTCTTCGCGGAACTGGCAAAACACGAGACGGGAGGTGGGATTCCGGGCCAGGCAACCTTGCGCGGTTTTGGTCCAAAACTTCGCCTTGCAGATTTGCCGAGCGGCGCGGTAATCGCCACCAGCAGCACGCGTCGCCAGGCGCAGTTGCTCGCCCAGCGGCCCGACCTCAAAGTTGTGGAAATTCGTGGCAACGTTGCCACGCGCATGCAAAAGCTCGCCACGCGTGCGCAGATGGACGCCACCGTGCTGGCGCTGGCTGGAATTTCGCGGCTGAATTTCAGAATTTCGTCAAAGGGTCGCCTCGAAGGCGAGGCCGTGCCCGAGGGCTTGCTGGCCGTCGTGCTGGATACGGACGTGATGCTGCCGTGCGTGGGACAGGGGGCCGTCGGCATTGAGATTCGCGAGAACGATGCGCGCATCGCCGCGATTTGCGAACGGCTGAATCATGACCAGACATTCCAGGCGGTGACGGCGGAGCGTGCTTTCCTGCACGCGATGGGGGGCGGCTGCCAAAGCCCCGTAGCAGCCTATGCCGAACCTGTGGGTGGGAACTTGCGGATGCGAGCGGTGTCCTTTCTGGGCAAGGTGCGGCGCGGCGCGGCGAAGCGCTCAATGCAAGATGCCGTGGCACTGGGAGAGGAGATGGCGGCTGAGTTGAAGGAATAATCGGTTGTTCGATCGCTGGACGACGGCAGAGTTTCTTCTCCCACCAGTGAATCCCGGCGGGTGGTTTTCAGTCTGACTGGAGATGCGATCGAATGCTGATCACCAAACCGAGTTCGCCGATAAAGACCCGATTGGGATTCCCCCAGCAGAACGGCCCTTGGCCGCGGAGGCTTCCGCGCAAATCGCACGCCGGCCTCAGTTGCGCCGCGTGTCGGAATCCGGGCCAGTAGCTGGCACCTTCCGGCGTTCGAGGTTTCAGAACCGGCGGGCGATCGTTCCTCCCCGTTGTCTCGCTGGTTTCATGATCTTGTTGCTCCCCGCTTGCCTCGCTTTGTCCGCCGAACCGCAAACGGCCCGCGTCCACGAAATTGCCGCAATGCTTCCGCCCAAGCCGGCGGGTTTTGGTCGTCCAATTACGGATCGGGCCGCTTGGGCGCGGCTCGCCGCCAACCAGGAGTTCGCCGCGTTGCCACGTACCTCTGCGCGCCTGGTCAGTGAAGGCTTGTCCGCGCAACCCGATGAGTTGTTTCTGGATTACTCCAAGACCGGGAATCGCGATCGCTGGCAGAAGGTCGCGTTCGACCGTCGCGGACGCGTCGCGACGTTTACTTTGGCCGAATGTGTCGAAGACAAGGGGCGTTTCCTAAAACCGCTCGAAGAAACCATCACCGCTCTTTGTGCCGAGAAAACCTGGGTGATGCCGGCCCACGATGGCGGGCTCAAGAATTTCAAGGGCGAAATCGTGGAGATGGACCTGGGTAGCACGATGCTGAGCTGGGACCTCGCCACGTCCGACTGGCTGCTGGGCGACAAGCTCTCACCCGCGACCCGTGCGCTGATCCGCGAGCACCTGACCCGCCGGACCTTCACGCCGTTTCGCGACATGCTGGCCGGGCGGCAACACGAAGCTTTCTGGATTCGGGCCACACACAACTGGAACGCCGTGTGTCTCGGCGGCACCGTCGGATCGGCGCTGGCCATTCTGGATCGGCCTGAAGATCGTGCCTGGTTCGCCGCTGCGGCCGAGGAACACATCAAGCGTTTTCTGGCGGGCTTCACGGCGGACGGCTATTGCAGCGAGGGCCTCGGCTACTGGAATTACGGGTTTGGCTATTTTGCGATGCTGAGTGAGACGCTGCGGCAGACCACGGAGGGCAAGTTGGATTTGCTTGCCGATCCGGCAGCCCGCATGCCCGCACTGTTCGCCGTGCGGGCCGAGATTCTGAACGGCATCTACCCGAGCATCGCGGACTGCTCGCCAGGCAGCCAACCGGACGCGAAGCTGATGCACTACTTGAGCGGAAGGTTGCAGTTGAACGAGCCGCGCTGGCGGGAGGTTGACCCGGTAGGAGCGGGTCGGAGTTTGTGCAGCAGCGCGATGTATTCGTTCCTGCCATCGACAACCTCACCCATCGCTGTGGCAGCCTCGGACACGGCCGTGGGCTTGCGCACCTGGTTCAAGGACGGCGGTGTTCTGATTTGCCGTCCGGCGCCGGGCGGCAAGGCCTTCGCCGCCTGCCTCAAGGGTGGTCACAACGCCGAACATCACAATCACAACGACGTGGGTAGCTTCAGCGTGGTGTGCGGCAGGACGATGGTTCTGTGCGACCCCGGCTCGGAGGTTCATACCGCGCGCACGTTCAGCGGAAAGCGTTATGACAGCAAGGTGCTCAGCTCTTACGGCCACGCCGTGCCGGTGGTGGCCGGTCGGCTTCAACGCAGCGGCGGCGACGCCCGGGCGATTGTCAAGCAGGCGGACTTCGCGGCCCATCGTGACGTGCTCGACCTGGACGTGCGGTCGGCTTACGACGTGCCGGAGTTGAAGCAGCTCGGGCGGCAGTTCGTTTTCGAGCGTGGCCCGAAACCTTCGCTCACCGTGCGGGATGAGATGGCGTCGGCCAATCCGGTCGCCTTTGAATCGGCGATCATCACGTGGTCAGAATGGAAACGGCTCTCTCCCGACGAATGGCTGGTTGGCAAAGGTACGGACGCCGTCCACGTGCGCGTGGATACTGGCGGACTGGCGTTTGACGTGAGCGAGGACGTGCTCCGGGAGGATGTGCATACGCCTGAACTCCCGCGGCGGTTCGCCGTCCGCCTCAAGGAGCCAGCGACCAACGTGCGCCTGTCTTTCGCGATCACTCCCGGAGAGTAACCCCCTCCTGATATCGGTTTCTGACTTCTCCATGCCAGGCGTTTTGAAATAACTTGGGAAATGATGAACTACATGGTTGGCGACCGGATGATCAGGGCGTGGTGCGTGGCGGTGTTGGCGGCAGGGTTATCCGGCGCTTTCGCGAGCGGAGACCCGCAGGTGCGCCGGGGGGATGAAGCCGTGGACAGCCCCTCCGTGCGGGCGCGACCAGGGCTGCATCCCGATGCCAACCTGCTGTTCAACGGCTGGGGCGTGACGCCGGCCGGCAAACACATTCCGACCAGCGACCTGCCCCTCAAACTGGTGGTGTCGCCAGACCAGAAACGATTGGTGGCGGTGCATGGCGGCTACAGCAAACACGGCGTGACACTGCTGGATATCGCCTCGCGCACCGAGACACAGTTCCTCCCTCTGGCGAAGAGTTGGAATGGCCTGGCCTTCAGCCTGGATGGGAGACAGTTTTATGTCTCCGGTGGCGGCTCCGGGCAAATCCATGTCTTCAACTATTCAGCGGGTAAGGCGGAATTCGACCGGTTCGTGAAACCCTCGCCGGACGCCAACGCGGTCTTCCTTGCAGGCATCGCGGTTCATCCCGGCACCGGAAAGCTCTACGTCTGCAACGAAGGCAATCATGAGGTTTGGGTTCTGAATGCCAAGACGTTGGCGCTCGAGACAACCGTCCCGGTCGGGCAACATCCGCACTCCTGCGTGATCGGCGCGGACCGCCGTCATTTGTATGTCAGCAACTGGGGCAGCCAGAACGTCAGTGTGCTGGATATGACCAAGGCCCGACGCGTGCGCGACATCGCGGTCGGTCTGCGGCCCAATGACATGGTGTTATCACCCGATGGCCGGCTGTTTGTGGCTTGTGCCGGAGACAACACGGTTCACGTCGTCCAAACGCGGAGTCTCGAGACTCCGGAAGCCGGGGCCAGCCTGACGCGGCGGATTCCCGAGGGCACGCGCGAGATTATATCCACGTCGCTGTATCCGGGATCGCCGGAAGGCAGCACGCCGGACAGCGTGGCGGTTTCGCCGGATGGCCGCACCCTGTTCGTGGCCAACGCGGACAACAACGACGTGATGGTGGTGGATATTTCCAATTCACTTTCCGAAGAGGCGCGGCGCAATCGCGAATCGGTTTCCGTGGTCGAAGGATTCATCCCGGTGGGCTGGTACCCGTCAGCGGTTGCGGTCAGCCCGGACAACAAGACACTCTTTGTCGCCAACGGCAAAGGGCTGGCGTCGCGCGCCAACTACCCGGCCCTCACCGAGAAGCCCCGCAAGCGCCGCTCGCCTCTCGCTTACGATCATATTGCGCGCACGTTCAGCGGTTCGGTTTCATTCATCCCGCGTCCGGATGCGGCGCAGATGGCGGTTTACACCCGGCAGGTCCAGCGCAATTCACCTTACACGCCGGAGCAATTCCAGCGCGCTTCGCTTCCGTCCGATTCCATAATTCCCGCCAAGGTTGGCGATCCCTGTCCGATCAAATACGTCCTTTACATCATCAAGGAAAACCGCACCTACGACCAGGTGATGGGTGATTTCCGCGATGCCCGTGGTCAGCCCGCCGGCAATGGCGAACCGAAACTCACGCTCTACGGCGAATCGGTTACTCCCAATCAGCACCAGATTGCCCGCGAATACGTCCTGCTCGACAATCTCTACTGCAACGGTGAGGTGAGCGTGGACGGCCACAGTTGGTGCGATGCCGCAATCGCCACCGATTTCAAACAGCGCTCCTGGATTCTTTCCTATTCCCAACACGGCAGCCTGCCTGGCAACCAGGAAATGGACATCCCCGCCGCGGGTTACCTCTGGGACTTGTGCCGTCGCCACGGCGTGAGCTTCAAGAATTACGGGGAAGGAGCAAAACGCGTCCCTTCAGCCAACCGAGGGCGCTGGGGCGATGGCCGGGACATGGATCGGGTGAAATCCTGGATTGAAGATCTTCAGGCGGCGGAACAGAGCGGCGAGCTGCCGCGCTTTACCATTATGTCGCTTGGAGAGAATCACACCCGCGGCACCACGCCGGGCGCCTTCAAGCCGGATGCCTGTGTCGCCAGCAACGACCTTGGCGTCGGTCGGATCGTCGCCGCCGCTTCCCGGAGCCGCTTCTGGAAAGAAATGGCCATCTTCGTCATTGAGGATGACGCGCAGAATGGACCCGACCACGTGGACGCGCACCGCACGGTCGGCCTGGTCATCAGCCCCTGGTGCCAGCGCGGCATCGTGGACAGCACGCTCTACACAACCGCGAGCATGATTCGCACGATGGAATTGATTCTGGGTTTGCCGCCGCTGACCCAGTATGACGCCGGGGCCACGCCGATGTTCAACTGCTTCGCCAAGACCGCCACAGTCACTCCGTTCGACGTACTCACACCGAAGGTGGATTTGTACGCCAAGAACACAGCAAAGTCTCCCGGAGCCAAGCAATCCTCCCGGATGAACTTCCGCGATTACGATCTCGCACCGGAGGATGAGCTAAACCGGATTCTGTGGCGCGAGGCCAGGGGCAAAGACGTGCCGTATCCCGCGCCCATCCACCGCGCCGTTTTCACCACCTCGCCTCGAACCGCCGCTGTGCCAGAGTGAGGGAATTGGTCGAAGCGTCCTGACGGCGCCCAACGGCAAACCGGCGGCTCGCGGAGTTGGTCAGCCCCGGGCCAGCGACGGCGATGAGGCGAACATTCCAGCCAGGATCGGCACGAGATTCTTCCGGTTGCAGAAGCTGTACGTGACGAGCCTCAGGGTACGCCCTGCTCACTCGCCCGGTAAAACGTCCGCGGCCGATTCGTGCTCTCCGCGTCCAGGAACTCGAAATCTCCGATCACCGGAGGATTGGTGTACACGGGTTCCCAGAAGGCGAAATTCGTGGTGGCATGAACGACAACCGGACTCAGCCCCGCCGCCCCGAGGAGGCGAAGCCGCAGCCCATCCGGCGTGAGTTGGGCCGCTCCGGCGGAAATGTCGAAGCGCAACGGTCTGCGCTGGATGGCAAGCGACTTGGACGGGGTGGCGAACGTCCCCAGCGCGTTGCTGCCGAGCACGCGATAGTTGCCGGCATTTGTCCAGTGGACGAAGGGTAAGAGTAGGAACGCGTTAGTCGCGCCGGGAATGTTCTGCTCATTCAACTGCCACTGGTAGGTCGCACCGGGGAGGCTTGTAACGCCGCTCAGGAAAAAAGCTTCGCCACCCAACGTGACCACTCCTGTTGCCGGTTGGGCGCCCAGAAATTGACGCGCCTCCTGCCCCAAGGCGAGGTTATGCGCACCACCCGCCGCGAGACCGAGGATGTTCGAGGCCGCCGGTGGCACGTCGATTTGGCCGCTGCAATCGCCGCCCCACGCCACCACCTGCCCATCGCCACCCACGCTGAGGCTGTGATCGCCGCCGGCGGCAATCGCCACCGCGCCGGCGGCGGCGGCCGGCACCACCGTTTGACCATAATAATTCCTCCCCCACGCGAGCACCTCTCCGCCGTTCCGGCGAACGAGCCAATGTTCTGACCCGGCTGCGATCAGGCTGATTTGGTTGGTGCCGATCACGCTGCCCCACGACACCAGCGTGCCATCCGCGCGCAGGGCCAGACTGATTGTGTCGCCTGCGGCCACGGCCACGACGGTCTGCGCGCTCGCCGGAACATTCGTTTGTCCAAAAGTGTTGTCACCCCAAGCCACGACCGTGCCACCCCCGAGCAAGGCCAGGCTGTGTCGCGCCCCCGCAGCTACAGCGACAACTCCCGTCGCCCGCTGGGGCACGCTCGTTTGCCGATAACTACTGTCTCCCCACGCAAAGACCTCGCCCTGCGCAGAAACACCCAGGCTGTGAGCGCCACCGGCGGCCACGGCCACCAGGTTGGTTGCCGCCAGCGGCGGGGTTGTCTGGCCAAACTGGTTGTCGCCCCATCCGATGGCGGTGCCGTCGCTCAACAAGGCCAGGCTGTGGGCCTCGCCCGCCGAGACCGCCACCACATTGGACGCTTGCACCGGGATGCGCAACTGGCCGCAGGAATCGTCGCCCCATGAGACGACTGGCGTCACCGCGAGTCGCGCCAGCACATCGGCCACGCTCCCGTCCCCATTGCTCGCAACGAGGCTGTAATCGCCGCCATCCGCGAAGGCGAGCGAGCTGATCGCGAGCTGCGTTGAGGTCGCGCCGCTGACTCGCCCGTCATCCACAAGTGCCTTGCCGTTCAATCGCCAGCGATAAGCGATCGGTTCGGCGCCTGCGACCGTGGCGGAGAGAGTAAACGGCGCTCCTGGCCGGGCGGCTAGATAGCGCGGGGCGGTTTCGATCAGTGGCGACGGAAGCACGCTCAAAGTCGCCGGCACGCTGCTGGTCGAAGCAGAAGCATTCGCCACGACCAAGACGTAGTTGCCGGCGTCGCTGCTTTGGACGTTCAGCAAGGTGAGGAAGCGGTTGGTGGCCTGGGGAATCAGGTTTCCGTCGCGATACCATTGCATTGCCAGTGGCCCGGTTCCCGCGAGATCCGCATCCAGGATCGCCTGCCCGCGGACGTGCGCCACAACGGAGGCAGGCTGCCTTCTGAATCGAGGCGGGCCCGATTCGACCAACGCCAGCAGGTGGTTCTCGCCGGCAGCGATGCACGCCAGATTCTTCAAACCCACCGGCGCATTCGCAACGCCGTAGTCGTCCGTGCCCCAGCCAATCAGCGTTCCATCCGCGCGCAGCGCCCAGCTATGGCCATAACCCGCCGCAATCGCGACCACGTTGGTCACAGACTCCGGCACGTTGGTTTGTCCGTAGGAATTGTCACCCCAGGCTACCACCGTCCCGTCAGCTCTCAACGCAAGGCTGTGCTGCCATCCGGCGGCGATTTCCACGACGTTCGTGACGAAGGCCGGCACAGCATACTGCGATCCCCACGCCACCACGCTGTGATCACCGCGCAGCGCCAGGGTGTGGTAGTAACCGGCTGCAACGCGAATGATGTTCGTGGCCGTGGTCGGCAAGTCGGTTTGCCGGAAGCTGTTGTTTCCCCACGCCACGACCGTGCCGTCCGCGCGCAAGGCGACGCTGTGGGCGTAACCGGCAGTTAACGCCGTCACATTCGTGGCGTTCACGGGTACGTCGGTTTGCCCATCCCAGTTGCGTCCCCAAGCCAGCAACGAACCATCCGCCCGCAGCGCCAGGCTGTGATCCCCGCCAGCAGCCACGGCTACGACATTCGTGGCGTCAGGCCGCACATCGGCCTGACCATCCATATTTTTGCCCCAGGCCACCACCGCACCATCGGCTCGCGCGACCAGATTATGGTAAGCGCCAGCGGCCACTGCGTGGGGTTCGGCAAGTGCCGGCGGGATGTTGCATTGACCCAGCACGTTGTCGCCCCATGTGCCGACGGCAGTTTGAGTCACGGGATCTTGCCGCACGACCAGATTCAACGGCTGACTGGTGGACACACCAAACGCATTGCTCACCACCAATGTGTAACTGCCGGCAGCCAGCGAATGAAGGTTTCCGATGGCCAGAAAACGGTTCGTCGCCCCATCAATCGCCGTCCCGTCATGGCGCCACTGGAACATTGCCGGGTACGCGACCAGAGGCTGCGGATTGAGTAGAACTTGCCCACCCACATTACCAACGAGGGGCTGAGGAGGTAGGACGAACCCTGAAGGACCGGTGCCTACCAAGGCTAGGTTGAAGTCCTCGCCTGCTGCCACGTCCGCCGCGTTTTTCAGCCCGGATGGCATGTTCGTGACACCAAACACGTCCTTGCCCCATGCGACTACCGATCCGTCCGCACGCACGGCAAGGCTGTGATAAAACCCTGTAACCAGACGGACAATATTGGTTGCGGATGTGGGCACGGTGGTTTGGCCATAGGTATCGTCGCCCCAAGCAAGCACCGTCCCGTCTGCTCGCAACGCGAGGCTGTGATTCCAACCTGCGGCGATCGCCACAGCGTTAGTCGCCTCCTCTGGGACAGGGTAGAAACCTCCCCAACCGATCACCAGACCGTCCGATCGCAGCGCGAGGTTGTGGTAATAGCCGGCGGCAATGGCGACGACCTCCATCGCCAAAAAGGAAACAGAGGTTTGTCCGTAATCGTTGTTGCCCCAAGCGACGACGGAGCCGTCGGCGCGCAATCCAACACTGTGGGCCCATCCTGCGGCGATTGATACAAGGCCAGTTGCGGACGACGGCAGGTCAGTTTGGCCGTCCCAGTTGCGGCCCCACGCTACGACCGTGCCATCATCCTTCAACGCAAGACTGTGGTTTCCACCCGCCGCGACGCCCACGACATTCGTTACGTCGGGAGGCACGTTCGTCTGACCGTCAGCGTTGTTGCCCCAAGCCACAACCGTGGAGTTCCCCTGCAGAACCAAAGAATGGAACGCTCCGGCGGAAATCGCGCGTGGATCAGAAACGACCGCCGGGACCTCGCATTGTTCTACAATGTTGTCGCCCCACGCGGCCACCCCGGAGATGTTGGCGACATTCAAATCGACGGCCACCTCGGTGGGTTCATTGGTTGCCGCGCCAAATGCGTTCGTGACAACAAGGACGTATGCGCCAGCCCAAGACGACTCCATGCTCATCCGGAAGAGAAAACTCCTCGTGGCGCCGGGAATCGGCGTGCCCTCGCGGTACCACTGGAACGCCAGCGGCAGGGAACCGCAAAGGGTGGGTCGCAGAAGCAGTTGCCCGCCACGGTGGGTAACCGCTGATGCCAGCCGGTGAGCGAAGCTCGGCGGGCCGCGCATTTCCATGGCGATGCTGTGGTCTTCACCCGCAGCGATCGCACAGATATTGCTCAGGCTGGCCGGCGCGTTTGTCAGGTCAAAACAGTTCTTTCCCCACGCGACAACCGTGCCGTCCGCCCTTAACGCAAGGCTGTGATACCAACCGGCTGAGATCGCGACCACGTTGGTCGCCGACGGGGGAACATCAGTCTGTTTGAAAGTATTGTCGCCCCAGGACAGCACTGTTCCGTCGGCTCGCAACGCGAGGCTGTGATTCCATCCTGCGGCGATCGCCACAGCGTTTGTTGTCGCCGCCGGGACGGGATGGAAACCGCCCCCGATCACCACACCGTCTGATCGCAACGCCAGAGTGTGATAATGGCCAGCCGCAATGGCGATGACATCGCCGGCGAGGAACGAGATGGAAGTCTGACCGAAAGTGTTATTGCCCCAAGCCAAAAGTGAGCCATCCGCGCGCAGGGCGAGGCTGTGCGTCCAGCCGGCAGCAATGGCAACGACATTGGTAGCCTGCGGTGGCACGTCCGTTTGGCCATCCCAATTGCGGCCCCAGGCAACCACCGTCCCATCGTCGCGCAGACCCAGCGTGTGATCGCTGCCCGCGGCCACGGCGACGAGGTTCGACGCGGCAATACCCGCATCCGTCTGGCCGTCGGCGTTCTTGCCCCAAACAATCAGCGATCCCTTCGTGTCCAAGGCAGCAGAATGGTACGCACCAGCCGCGATGGCGACTGGGTTCGTCGCCGTGGACGGGATGCTGGCCTGGCCGCTGGTATTCCTCCCCCACGCGACGAGGCTCTGGGCCAGTTGCGTTCGGCACGGGGAATGAGCGGAGGGGTCGCCCCGGGTGCGCCGGG